>JBDNFN010000422.1:0-4733 GCA_041689795.1 Fuerstiella sp.
AATAAACGACCATTCACGAATCGAATGTTTCGTCCAGTGTTTCCAGTGATACAGGCCGTTCAGGATGCTGATGTACAGCATCAACTGAAACCCAATCGGTTCCTTCACAAGGAACCCAACCAAATAATAATACCACCAACCACCTTTCTTCCATTCGCCCATCAGGTAAGAACGAAAGCCGCGTTCAAAGTCCAATTTTTGAAGGTCAATCCCCTGTACATAGAGACGGGGTAACGGAACTGGAATTGCGTGCCCTACGGACGTGGAGAAACGATTTGGCAAAGCTGAGGGACTAGACTCGCCAGTGAGCAGTTTACTAACGAATCTGATATCCCCCAGTTGACTGAAACTGCCATCAAATAAATAGAACGAATTGATCGTAAATAGGCAAACGACCACAACTAGACTCAACTGACGGTAGCTAATTCGAGGTTCAGGATTTTCGTTTTTTTCAGTGATTCGAAATACAACCCAACTGATGAGGAAAGCGCATGGCAAAACAACGCACCAGGTAAATTTGCAAAGAAATGCAAACGTGGCAGAGAAAGCCAGTAGAAGCGATCGTTCCCCGGATGGTCGCTGCAGCCACCTCCGAAACTGCAGCATCGCGATGCCGCCGGACAAAGCGGCGCCCAAGTCGGGAGTTATCATTCCGGCACTTGCCAAAATTTGAGGCGAAAACAAGGACAGTATCGTCGCGGCCCGAGAAATCGACGGTGCGTCTAAAGGACTGTCCAACCAGTTTTTGTAAATCAAACTGAGTAAAAGTACCAGTGCAATATTAAAAAAACGTCCGACCCTTAACTGTGTAAGTGAGGTTTCCGGATCTACATTGAACAGCCATTTGCCGAACTCGAATTCGCGGCGTGATTCTGGTGGGCCGTTGGTATCCGGCACCTCGTATTCGGCCAGTAGGGACGGAATAAGTAATGCACAGGTGCGAACTAAAGGCGGATTCACTTTGTATAAATGGAAGGTCCCGTGTTGGCAATGGCTTAGCCCCGCCGCGAGGTGCCCACATTCATCAATGCTTGGACTACTTCGGAAAGCCCGGCAACAAAGCAACGCAATAACGATGCCATAAAGGAACACGGACAGCCTCGCGGAGTCCATATGCAGCCACAGTTTGCGGCTCATAGCTTGTAGCAAGCCACAGGGATCCGCACCAGAACCTCACCGTCGGCGCTTCTGAGTAGAACTAAGGTTGTATATCTGCCAGACGGCAGATTAGCTGGGTCCAATTCAATGAGAAACTCTGCTGACTGACTGTCTTCAGCGGAAGTAGGGTCTTTCCCGTTGGGCGTTATTGGTTTGATGGATAGCCAAGGTTCCGATGCTTCCCAATCGGCATCAGTGAAGGAGAAGTCGGAGGAATACACGGCGGAGATTGTTCGAAGCAACTTGCGCCCCGTCCGAATCACTCCGAAATCAATACTACGATTGGAGACTCGGACACCTCCGGTTGAACTTCCGGAGAAGCTCAACATAAGATGCGGATGCACTGGGTCATTGCTATCCACGCGAACTGACTCAGAAAAGGATGGCTTCAACGGATTCATCGTATAACTAACCGACACAGTAGAACTTTCGCCTGGTTTCAAACGTTGATTCTTTCCCTCAACGACCTTGCAATCGCAATTTGACGAGACGGCCAGTTCCAGTGGCATCATTCCGCTATTTCGAACAGGAAACGTATACTTGACCTCACCAGTCATCGATTTAACGAATCCTCGCTCCTGAACCAGCGACTCAAAGACGATTCTCGGTCCAGAAGTGGGCGGTTCAGGGGTTCTCACTTCCAACACTAGGGAACGTCCCGTCCAATGGTTCCGAATGCTCTCTTTGGGCACCACACGTCGTGTACCATCAGGGCCGAACATGAAGAGGGATTCTTCCTGAATCGCGGTGAGCACAACAAAGTGGTGAGGATTGGAAATTTGAACGATCGCAGGCAACTGTTGCTGACGAACTTCGTCGATTGAGATCTCTTCCAGCCTTGCATTAATCCCAAGATCGTCAAGGGCCTGACGGATTTGAACGAGAGAGTGTCCATTATCGTCCGGAATCAATTTTTCTCGAACAGTCCCGATTGCCAATGGAAGCCCCGACAGTCGGGCCAGCGCAAACATGGCCCAGTGGCTGCTATTCAATCCTAATGCCTGCGGTGCATTTGATTCTTTCGATATCCGACCGACGGCAACGGCTAAACAGAGCACGACTGCCGCGGTAAATAGGGCGTAAACCGGAATGCGCTGCGATTGTCCACGAGTTTCAACCATCCCGTCGCGTTCTCCTCACAATCAGAATCAGCATCACCAACGAAAGTCCGACGACGAGAATCGTCCCAAAATTCAGTCGGCCAGCTTTACGTTTGGAAGTGTCAGAAGTGGGTTGAACGCCATGTCTCTCCTCTTTCCCGCTCCGCATATCGACAACTGGATCACCCACAACCAGCCCCAAGGTTGCCGGGTCAAAGACCTGTTCCGGAAGTGGCTCATTGACGAGATTTTTTGTCCACAAAACATTGATAATTCTCTCTGTTTCGGGGTTCTCGCGGTAATGATATGTAGCCGACTCAGGCACCCACGTCCCAGCAATCTGGCAGGGGCGAACCTCCAGTTGAGTACCTGAATTGGGCTCTGACGAAGTCCAAATCGCATCAACCGGAAGCCCACCTTTGGATAAGTCGAATGTAAACGCATTCTTACGAAACCTTCCAGCCTCCTTGCCGAAAAGAGATGTATAGATTACGAGCGATTCTTTTTTCGACAGGGACTTTTGATCGACGCCAGGATTCTCCGCCCATAGTTTTTGGAATTCCTTCAGGTTGTCATGAATCTGCCGCATTCGGTCATCCACGTCAGATGATGTTTCACATCGCAACCAAATCAAAGGATCAAAATCTTCTGTGGTGAACGCTAGCCGATCTTCCTCAGGCACGCTGATCTTAACTGTCGCAATTCTGGACTGATCGGGCTCCCGCGCTGGGTATGTCATGCGAATTGCATGTAGAGCATCGGGCAATCGCAAGATCGTCTGCCGCCGCACATCGTCGCGCCCGTTGATGGTTTTACCAAGGTGAGTGTCCACGATGCGTTTCAACGCCCCTTCATCCCTTGAATACCAAAAACGTGCGGTCATCAGCATGCTGTCGCCATGGTCCTTAATCGCTTTCGCTCCCAAGAACTGTGTCTCAATCGAAACTTCACCTTGCCACGTCTCGATCGACTCAAAATTTGCTCGCCACGTATCAGCCACCTCAACAAATAACGCTGGATCACCACTTAGCTGACCCTGTACCGATGTGGAACATGAGGCAAGTAAGAACATGGCCACAATTCTGGTCAGCCCGAATAGAAAATACTTCACCGAAATACTCCAAGCAAAGAAAGACACATAGGACAAATCGGCTACCGAAGTTACCCAACAGTTAGGGGCATTCTAGACACCGATGAGCGGGCATCGAAATGTTATCTTTCCACAAGCCTCGGATACAGTTGCGACATTCCTTCAGCACCGAAGCATCGCTGCAATTCAAGGCGCTTCCGCACTCAGCATTGAATTTAGAGGATTGCGGATCACATTCGTATTCAATCCGACAAATTCGACTCTCTTTGACAGGAATATCATCGTTAAAAACTTCAGACTGTGTTTGGAAATAATCTTCTCTTGGAGTCGTTCCACTATAGGCAATACTTAAAGCATTACACTGTGGTTCGCCATTTGTCTGTCCATAGCCTTGCTCTACACAACCACATGGATCATAGTAGTCTTCGCCTTGGCCACAATCGCCATAAATTTCCTTAGTCAAACACCCTTCGCAAAAGTCGATCGTTGACGTCGTACCGCCTACCTGAATCGCGTTCACCGCTGAACCTTGGTCAACAACTGCAATGCATGTAAGAACCAATAACCCGATTGCGTACCTGTAATACATGACGATCCTCCTAAGAAACTTTTGCGGCCAGCACTAAGCTGCCCAATCAATAGATCCGATGACACGAAGCGAACTAACCTCTAGTCGCAACAACACTCCGCAAACCACCAACAGGCTGATCGAACCCGTCAGGCTGAACTTCGAATTGCCGCTGGATTCTCGCAGTAGGCACATGGCAAGTCCGCACACCACGATTGAGTCAAGAAGCAAGAGCGCCCATGGTTCCACTGCAACAATTCCCAGACATCCGCAGGAACGGTCTTTCATGGCGACGCTTGCTACATTGTAGCCGCAAAACACAGCAAACAGTCCTAAAGCAGTTGTGGCAGCGCCGATCGTTTGCCAGCCGCTGACGAGCCAAATGCTAAGTGCAATTTCAAAAATCACTATCAGCAGCTCAGGCACGGAATTGGCCGTTAAGGTTTTCGCTATTCCAGCACAAAACAACAACAGCCCGACGCTCACCCGGATATTTAACGTGACTTGAATTAACCGTGACCACTGGGCGTGTTGAGTTAAGGTATAGACGGCAGAGGCCGCTGCTTGGCAAGTCAATTTCTTGCCCTCAGCAGCACTGCGAAACAAATACCGCACGGGCACTTCATCGATGCTCAACTCTAAGTTGGCAGCCTTTGCTGTCACTTCGGGACAGAACTCGAATCTTTCGCATTGCAGATTCATGTCGCGAAGATCAGCCGTTCGGAACATTTTGTAACAGGTGGCTTCGTCGGTGAGCTTGATTCCGTAAAGAATTCGCACAAGCAGGTTTAGGAATCTGACTCCGGACTGCATGACC
>JBDNFN010000423.1:0-2710 GCA_041689795.1 Fuerstiella sp.
AAGACCTGGAAGACGCCGGTCTTGCTCAGGACACAATTGTCGTGTACTGGTCCGATCATGGTGTTGGTTTACCGCGAGCGAAACGCTGGCTATACGAAAGTGGAACTCATGTGCCGCTGATTATTCGCGTTCCGAATAAATGGCAAACACTGGCTGGCCCTGACTGCAAACCGAATACTCGAAGTCAGCGACTTGTGAGCATGATCGATCTGGGGCCAGGCATGCTGAGTCTTGCCGGAGTTGCTACGCCGGATCACATGCAGGGCACCGCGTTTTTGGGTCCGCACGCAGCTTTGCCACGTCGCTATATCTTTGGGGCTCGCGACCGTATGGACGAACGCTATGACATCATTCGCATGGTGCGTAACCAGCGTTATCGCTATGTGCGAAACTACGAGCCATATAAGACGTGGTATCAATACATGAATACACCGGAGAAAGGGCGAACAATGATGGAAATCCGTAAAGCTGCGGCAGGCATGCCGTCGCCCACGGTGGCTCAGTTTTTAGCTGAACGCAAGCCGCTGGAAGAACTGTACGATGTAGACAGCGACCCACATGAATTGCACAACCTTGCGAAAGACCCGGCATATCAGCCTAAGCTGGCTGAACTGCGACAGCAGCATCTAAACTGGGTTGTGGAAACTCGCGATCTGGGTCTGATTCCCGAAGCCGAATTGCACCGACTGCGGAAAATTACAGGATCGGAATGGGCTATATTGAATCAGGGAGCAAATGCTACTGCCAGGATGGAACAGATTCGCGATGCGGCCGTGCTCGCAGGTGCAGAAGAGACCGTGACTGCCGCGGAAATAGTTCAGGGTCTGACACACAAAGATCCTGCCGTTCGCTATTGGGCGGCGACAGGAGTTGGCAATCGTGCAGATTCGGCTGACGACTATCGGACTGCCAACGACATTTTGCAGCAACTGCTGACGGACGAATCCGAGAACGTGCGAATTGCCGCCGCACGAGCACTTGCGCGACTTGGCAAAAGCGAGCTCGCGTTGGATGCACTCAGCCGCGCGATGGACGCTGGAACCCAATGGGCTCGAGTCCACGCGGCGATTGTACTGGACGAAATGGATCAGGCTGCCAAACCCGCTATCGATGCTATGAAACGCAACAATGTCAATCGCAAGGGGTTCGTTGCCGATGGCAAATACGCGGTTCGCGTTTTGAACAAAGCGATTAACGATCTGGAAAGCACTTCAAACGAGGTGCCATAACGCGCTCGGCCGTAATCTCGGGGCGGTAATCGCTCGGCAGTCCGCATGCTGGTGTATCCTGTTTTGTTGTGTTGGCCGACATGCAATTGGTGTGCTCGAATCGCCGGCTTGTTGAGTCACTTGCCTGCAGTTCGCCGAGGCAAACCTTTGCGGTTTAGAAGACAGAATCGCCGGGCTTTCACTGCTGCGAATGGAACAACGTCCACGTGCGTGTTACACCTCGTCATGGACGCACATCAGCGATGTTTTGAGTGTTATTGTACTTCTGTTTCCTGGACAATCCTAATTTCTATGCTGGAACGATTCATGACAAACATCGGGCGAAAAATCAGACATCTATCCACGGCAATTGCCGCCGTTGTGGCACTGTTTGCGGTTCAGGCAGATGCGGCCGTGAAGCTGCCGAGTGTCTTTACTGATCACATGGTATTGCAGCAGCAGAAGAAGCCGTTCGCATTTGGGGCTGGGCGGATGTGGGCAAAGCCGTGCAGGTAACGTTTGGTGGAAAAACCGTGGTCGCCAGCTTTGACAAGTCCGCAACTAGAGACGGAAAAGGTCGGTGGACGGCGGAACTTCCCGCCATGACGGCCAACCGAACTTCGCAAAGCCTGACCGTAAATGGCACCAATACAATTGAAATAAAGGACGTCCTGATCGGAGAAGTCTGGCTGTGTTCCGGTCAATCAAATATGGAATGGACTGTGGCTTCCAGCACCAACGCGGCTGCGGAAATTGCGGCGGCTGAATACCCGTTAATACGTCAGATCAAAGTTCCTAAAGTTCAGTCGACTGTGCCGCTGGATGACATTGCGGCTCAATGGCAGGTGTGTTCGCCGGAAACAGCGGGAGGCTTCACACCAGGTGGCCATTTTATGGCTCGCCGCCTTCACAAAGAACTGAATGTTCCGATTGGCCTGGTGAATTCATCATGAGGTGGAACTCGTGTAGAACCATGGACGCCTCCGATCGGCTTTGAACGTGTTGAAGCACTGCAGGACATCTATCAATCCGTGATCGGACGCACACCGGGAACGCCTTCCTACCAGCAACGTCTGGCAGGTCATCTGGCCGCCGTCTCGACCTGGCTAAAGGCTGCTCAGATGGCGTGGCGCAACGATCAAAGTTTGGATCCAAACCCAACGTTCCCAGTGTAGCTTATACCATTCACCAGCAATCAGCATCCAACGATGCTGTACAATGGAATGATTCATTCGATGGTTGGATTTTCGTTACGCGGAGCCATCTGGTATCCAAGAGAATCGAGCCATAGTGCAGGGATGTTGTACCATGAAAAGAATAAAGCATTAATCAACGGGTGGCGAGAAATTTGGGGACATTCTCAATAGTGTTCGGCACGCTTCGTGCTTTATCCGCAGAGATTGTAGAACTGTAAACTGAGCGGTGTCGATCCGGATCACCGACTGGCAGGTTGTCGCTCCGGCTTCAAAGCGGCAGAGAAATCGGCGCAGCGTGAAGCTCGG
>JBDNFN010000424.1:0-16605 GCA_041689795.1 Fuerstiella sp.
TGAAATTGTTCCAGCAGAGAATCAACATCCTGAATACTTGGGGGCATGGCAGTGGCTTGATACAAGACGTGTGGGAGACTCAAAACTCGAGCCAGACATCATCGCCGAAACAAGCCCGCAGCGCAAGTCAACCCCGATTGCTAAGAGCTCCCAGAGTGCGAGTTAGCCGTGACGTATGACCGTCTTTTTGCCTATGTTTTCAGACTTTTATGGCACCTGATTTCACTTTACGTATGCAGATATCTGTCAACAACACAACGACGTAAATAAACATGCGTACCAGGTTGCCCGCCGGGCCAATCGCTGCGCACAGCGATTGGCCACTGATTTCCAGGTCGATCTGCAACCGTTTTTTCGTCACGACGACTGTGTCGCAACAGACCGACCGTTCATTGAGTGGCCCCGTTCGGCGCTACTGATCCTGCGGTCACAGCCCAGCGCCAATCCTCGGTGGGGCCGGTTGAAAAATCGACCGAAACGACTGTCCTGCAACACCGATCAACACCTCGGCAAGCCGCCAGTGACGGGCTGGCGGCCGCCAGTGACGGGCAGCAGCACCGGTGTGCGATCTGCCCAGCCCACGGTTGCAGTCTTCCATGAAACCACTCTTAGAGAACCTGCGTTCAACAAGCCTTCCAGATGATCTCAGCGGCGCGATGCAGGGTATCACCTCTCGTATGAAACCATCAACAGCAGCGACATCTGCCACAACAGTGAGTAGCGCTGAGGCGATCCAGCCAGCAGGCAGGTATGACTCCCGCGGCCAGACCAAAACCAGCGTCTCACGGCCGCGCCCATCCGTGGTCGTTGCCACACCCATCGGGCGTTCAACGCGGCGCAGGCGGATCCAGCACACGGCCGTGTCAGCGGCGAACAAACGGCAGCTGGCGTGTTGTGTCTGACAGATCGGCGACGCAGTGGCGAACCGATCGTCAGCAGCGCCTCGAAGCGGCTGGAAGACACCGGCAGACTTCCCGCACGCGGCGGGCGAACGCGGGCCAGGCGATTCACGAAGACGACACCGCCAGGCCGCGATTGAGTTCATTAATTAGTCGACTCGCCTGACGGATCGTCAGATCTTCCGGACGGTCCAGCTGGAAGCGTTCCTGAATCAGGCTCAGGAGATCCAGCTGCTGTCGCCGCACCATTGCCAGAATCGCGCGCAGCTGACTACACGTCAGCTTCCCGTCGTCTGCCGCCGCTTCGGTGTCAGGCCCGGTATGATTCCCACTACTGTGATTCTCCCCGGTGTGATTCCCACCAGTGGCGACCGGTCCGTGGAAATCAACCGGCCGCGTGGCGTTGTGATTGGGAACGCTGCCAGTGCCTGCTGACAACTGCGTCTGCTGCGTCTGCTGCGTCTGCTGCGTCAGTTGAGCATCGACGGCCTGCTGACATGCGGCAAACATACGGGTCACTTGCTCGTGAAAGCCGGCGAGATTGCTGTCGAGCAGCGAGGGATCAATTTCAAGTTCCACGTAACAACTTGCGCCCAGCGAACTGTACCGCGGCAGACCCACCTTTTTGGACAGGCCGATCGAAAGCTTGACTGCCATCAGAGATTCTCCCCTTGATCATAGATGAAAAAAAACAGACGCTGCCCCGACCTCAACGAGGCCGGGGCAGCGTGCTCAAGATCCTGATTCAGGCCACGTGCAGACAAGTGCCGGGCTGTGAAATCACGGCCACGTGGCGCTGCAGATCCAGTTCGTCCCAGTCGATCATCTGCGGGGGCAGGTCATCGGGTTCAGGATCGAAGTTGCGATCAAACGGATCCACGAGGCTGAAACCTCGATGACAAATTTCATGCAGGTCTTCACCGGTGGCGTCAGCCACCAGCTGGTTCAAATGCTTCTGAAACATCAGCGTTTACTCCTAAGGAATTGAGAAAACGCCGCCCCAGTCGGAGCGGCGAAAAAGAATCACCGCCCCGGATGGGGGCACACATCACAAAACATTCCGCTCGCGATCAGCGAGCTGCGGGTTACCAACCGTGATCAACCAACTGTGATCAACCAACTGTGGGTCGCCAACTGTGGGTCGCCAACCGCGATCAACCAACCGTGGGCAGCCAGTGCTGTTCGAGCCACTGGCGTTCCGCCGTCAGAGCGGCCGTGCGATTCGAAAACGGTCCCAGCACCGGGCCACGCACGGGGGCCATGTCGGCCGTCCATTGCCCAGCGCTGGTGGGTTCCACATAACTGCCGCGACTGATTGCCAGATTGCCCAGTCGCGGCAGGTCGAGCTCTTCACCGTACAGACAATGCACGGTCCCGCTGGCCTTAACGATTAACTGCATGGCACTCTCCTTCAGCGTGGTCGCCGTTGAATGTTGCGCCGTGGTCGATCGACCAGCAGCTGATCCAGCCCCGCCTGCACGGCCGCCATCTGACTGGTGATGTTTTGCCGCAGCGAAGAACTGTTACGTAACTGCTGGGGTTCGATGCCCTGGACAATCCGCTGAGCATGACCCACCAGCTCTTCCAGCTGATCGTTGCTGCGGACGTTCAACACGCGAAAGCGATCAAAAAACTCAGTCAGGTTACTGATGGCCGTATCGCGAAAGACTTTGGGTTTGCCATCGGCATCACCGTTGAGTCGTTCGGTCAGGTGTTCCACCAGCCGGGCCATCTCATCGACGAACGCCTGTTCCGCCAGCTGCACGGCTTCATCAAAACGATGCTGCACGCGCTGACATTCCTGCTGGTACAGTTCCGGACTCAGCTGCCGCAGATAAGGCGGCGGCTCGACGCTCGGATAATCATGGTCGATGGTGAACAGGCCCAGCAGTGAGGGCGGATAATCGGACCAGTCGAACAGTTCGCCCAGCCGATCCCGGGCCGCCCGCCGCAGGTCCTCGTAATAGCCATCCAGCTCGGCCACCGCGGTATCCAGTTCGTTGCTGAAGCCCGCGATCTGCTGGTTGAAATCGGTGATCGCCGACTGCGGAATTAAGCGGATACCCGGTTCCGGAAACGGCAGCGACACACCTTTCCAATACGCCACGGCGCGGCCACGAATGGCGGTCACCGCCTTGAACGCCGGATGCGACGTATCCAGCAGTTTTTTACCCGCCGACAGGTACTTGCCTTCGGCCCCGAACGAATCGGCCGCCTGATGCTTTTGAGTGGGCGTGAGCGACTTACGCACACCCAGCCACGTGAAGCTCAGTCGCGCAGCCGCCATGCTGGTGCGCAACTGATCGCTGGGTGACGCACTCGGCCGTGGCGGCGATTCATTGAACCGCGATTCATTGAACATCGTTGACATCTGTGGAATCTCCTCTGGACATAAAAACAGCCGGTCGCTGACCAACGTGGTCAGCGTCCGGCCCGGGGCAGGAAACAGTTTTGTGAAACGCGAATTCGTTAGTTATTTGACGCCTGTCGATTGACGCGACGACGAGCTTTCGGAGCCGCATTTGCCGGGCGATACAGGCCCGGCTGATTGGCTGACAGACACCGGCCGCTGGCCCAACGGCGCAGCCGCTCAATGGATTCCGCGGCCGTCACGGCCACCGGCACCACGTTCTGAGCCGCCTGTGCCAACGGCACATCCAGCAGGGCCGCCAGACGACAGCAGGCTTTAATTTCAGCACCCGTCCAGTTGGCATCGTCGGGCAGTCGCTGTTCAGGATCGATCTCGAACAGTTCGCGGTAGATGGTCCAGATCGTGGCCCGTTCTTCACTGTCGGGCAGATCCAAAAAGAAGATGCCGTCAAAGCGTTCGCTGCGGCCAAACTCCGGTGGCAGCTTCGACACATCATTGGCCGTGCACACCACAAACACGTCGGACGTATGATCGTTCAGCCAGCTCAGAAACGTGCCGAACATGCGAGACGACACGCCCGAATCGCCAGTACCGTGCATGCCGGCAAACGCTTTCTCGACTTCATCAATCATCAGCACACAGGGCGCCATGGCGTCGATGATCTGCAGCGCCTGACGCGTGCGTTCTTCCGACTGCCCGACCAGCGAACCCAGCAGACTGCCCACATCCAGATGCAGTAACGGACGCCCGACTTCCTGACCCAGCGCTTTGCAGAACTGCGACTTGCCGCAACCCGGTGGCGACAGCAACAGCACGCCCCGCGGTCGCCGCAACGGATGGCTGCGCTGCGAATGCCGCAGCGCGCGTTTGCAGAAGGCTTTGAGCGCCGCCAGGCCACCGAGACTGCTGAAGTCTGCCTGGCCACGATACAGCGACAGCAGCCCAGTCTTCTGCAGCGTCTGCGTTTTGAGTTCCCAGACCGTGTCCGCGGTAATCCGTTCTTCACGAACCAGTGACAGACTGAACGCGTTCTCGGCTTCCAGCCGCGTGAGTCCGGCCGCCGCATCCAGCACGCTCTGCAGCTCAGGACCTTCCGGCAGTTCGCCGGCTTCGGTGGCGATGCCGCGGGCGATGTCTTCCAGTTGTTCGCGACGCGGCAGTTCGTGTTCCACGACGGCGAACAGCTTGTCCAGCTCCGTGGGAATTTCCAGCACGGGCGACAGCACCACCACGATCGTGCGGTTCTGTTTGCCGTGAACGATCTGCTGAGCCAGCGCCTGCACGACTTCCGCCGACTGCAGGAACCGATGAAAGTTCTGCAGCACCAGAATCGCCGTGCCATCCGGCATGGCCAGAGCGTTGATCGCGCGGATCGCTGACAGCGGATCCTGGCTGCCGACGGATTCAATCTGCACGGCCGTGTTCAGGCCGGATTCGATATTCCATGTGGCCAGTTGCCACTGTTGCTCGCGGCACAACTGAGCGATCTCGCTCAGGGCATCCTGATGTTCGTGCGATACGATCCACAGGCCCGTAAAACAGGCCCGCACGTATTCGGTAAGACGTTGATTAAGATTCAAAATATGGCTCCTGTAAAGTGTGGTGGTTATTAAATTATTGATGAGTCTGCGACTGACTGCGTTGCTGCTGACGGTCCGACTGCTGACTGGCTTGCTGATGAAACTCGGCGGTCAGCCGTTCACTCGTGCGTTGCCCCAGAGCCTGTTCCAGAAAGCGGCTGGCCTGTCGACAGTCGCTGCCAGCAAAGCCAGTGGTCTGTACCTGAGATTGACCGGTGGGCGAGACGATGATTTCGATGATCCGCATCACGCCGCACCTCCCACGCTGACCGTGAGTTTGATGGAACCATCCGCCAGCGATTGCTCGGTGACCGAGTGGCCCTTGCGGCGGGCTTCCACCTTGGTTTTCTCAACCGCATAGGCCTGCAGAAAACGATCGAACTGCAGCTGCGCGCCCCAGCGGCCGCCGTAATTGTCGTACCACGCCTGACCGGCCTGCGTGTCAAACACGGCCGGATACCGCCAGTCCGGCAGCCTGACAATCAGGCCCGTGGCTTCGCTGCTGAACAGCTTGGCCGTGCCATGCACCGCCGGTGCCAATTGCAGTCGCTGACAGGCGGCCTGCACGGCCACCGCATCACGCACTTCGGTTTTAATCTCCACGATGTGACTCATACGAGTCTCCTCTCTCTCTATAGATAAGGTCAAGAAATAGTCGCCCGCTAAAACGGGGGTTCGCCTCTGCTGTTCTCAGCTGCTTCCTCGTCAGAGTCGTCCTCCAGGTCCGCGTCGAAGTCCGCGTCGAACATACGCGGATCGTCGTGCCGTTCCGCGGCCTCGGACTGCCAGGCCAGTGCCTGCAAAAATCGCGGCTGCTGACTGGTCAGTTCCAGCACCAGCAACTCAGCCACGGCCGCATGGTCCGGTTCCTGCAGCTGCATCTGCCGAATCACAAACAGGCACACCAACAGCGGCAGCACGCTCACCAGTATCAGCCCCACGTCGTAAATCGCGGCGGCCAGCAGCGGGTCACGCATCCGCTGGTCAGCGATCTGCCGTCGTTCCTGTTCCAGTTGATCACGCCCCACATCCACACTGGAACGCTGCTCGTGCAACTGCGACGTCAGCTCCGTTTGCGCAGCCAGCAGTTCCCGCCGCGCCGTGGCATCCTGCACGACCAGTTCCTGAGCGGCCTCCGTCAGTTGTCGGCTGCCCGCCACCACCGCCACCGCTTGTTCGGCCAGGCGATCATTCTGCTGCCGCTGCACAGTCATGGATTCACGAGCAAACTCCGCCAGTCGCTGGTCCCGCAGATCGGGTGCCTCACCGCACCCGCTGCTCAGCAGCACGAACATCAATATCACACACATCGCGACGGGACGCAGTCGAGGTCGCACTTTCCGCATCAGCATTTCTCCAATGGTTAAACAGTCGGGACAGCAAAGACTGCAACGCCCGTCGCAGTCGAATTTCACGCGCCCAGCCCAGCGTTAACATCACAGCCAGCACACTGCCGGCCGCCACCACCACCACAATCATCCGCATCTCCTTTTAAAAGCGGGGCCACACAAGCACACGAAACAGCCCCGCGACTCCCAACAGAATCACGGGGCAGGGAAGTTTGGGTTTTGACGAAACAACGAAGTCAGGCACCGGCAATGCGGCACCCAATAATGCAGCTACCTGAACAACTACATTCAGCCCACGTAAAAGCCGCTGCGGCCTCGGGCAGTCAGCAAAAACGCGGCCTGTTCCGCACGCAGAATCGCTAAGTCTTTCCATCACTTAATAATGACACCGATCACGCCATTATTTAGGTCCACAGCCGGCGTACCAGCGGATCGTGTTTGCCAACCACCCACTCAAACCACCCACTCAAACGGCCGGCCGCAGACCCCACGTAAAACCGCATGACATGAGATGGCAGGCCAGGAGTCTGCGAACGCCTGCGGCGACACGGTAAACACTTCCGCATTCCGCCTGGGCGTGACATTTGCGCCGACCGTTTCCAGCCGGCAACCAAGATCCGTCAGAGTCGTGACAGCGAGGCGAAGTCCTCCGAGTGCTCAGCGGCCGGGGGGCTGCCCGCCGCGGTTGTTGTAAATTAAGGCCCGCCTGGTGTATGGTTGCCTGCCGCGCTAGACCAGCTGGCCTCAACAGGCACACACACTCTCTCTCTCAGGATAAGGTCGAAGACCTATGAGCATGCCCCGCAAACGTAGCAACCCGATCCTGCTGTTCGCCCTGACGGTGATGTGGTTGATCGCTCCCCATGATGCGCAGGTCGCGCGGGGGGCTGACGAACAACGGCTCAAAGTTTTCATTCTGGCCGGGCAGTCCAACATGCAGGGACACGCTCATGTGCGCACGATCGAGGCCATGCGGCTAAACCCCACAGCGGCCCGGTTGCTGCCGGACATTCTCAACGCCGACGGCACGCCGCGGGTTTGCGAGCAGGTCTGGATTTCATCAATTGGCTCCGCGGAGGCCGAGCAGACCGGACGACTCACCGCCGGCTTCGGTGCGAAAGAGCGGGGACCGAAGATCGGTCCCGAGTTCATGTTTGGGATCTCTGCGGAGCAGCGGCTGCAGGAACCCATACTGATCATCAAAACGGCCTGGGGCGGAAAGAGCCTGAACACGGACTTTCGCCCGCCGAGTGCCGGGCCTTACGAATTCAATGAGGCTCAGCTGAAGACGTTTCGCACCCAGAATAAAGACGTTGTGGCAATGCAGGCGGAAAAGGCCCAGGCCACCGGTCACTACTATCGCCTGATGACCGACCACGTCAAAAACGTGCTGGCTGACATCCGCCGCGTCTATCCGGACTACAACCCGGAACAGGGCTACGAGCTGGCTGGCTTTGTGTGGTTTCAGGGCTGGAATGACATGGTGGACCGCGGCACCTATCCGACGCGTGAACAGCCGGGCGGATATGATCAATACAGCCAGCTGATGGCTCAGTTTATTCGCGATGTCCGCCAAGATCTGGCTGCGCCCAAACTGCCGTTTGTGATCGGCGTGCTGGGCGTCGGCGGTCCCACGGCCGAATATAGCCCCGCGGAACAGCGTTACACGGCCATCCATCAGAATTTCCGGGATGCCATGGCGGCTCCCGCGGCGCTGCCCGAATTCAAGGGCAATGTGGCGACCGTGCTGACGGAAAACTACTGGGACCGAGCCGTCGTGCGGTTGCGCGCACGCGAAGCCACGATCAAGCCACAGGTCGACAAGCTCAAACAAGCGATCAAGGACAGTCAAGTCAGTCGCGAGGCAGGCCAGGCGGCGATCGACAAACTCTATGCGGCAACTTTCAGCCAGGACGACCTGGAGGTTCTGCAGCAAAGCACCTCCAACTTCGATTTTCACTACATGGGCTCGGCCGGCATCATCACGCAAATCGGCAAGGGCTTTGCCGAAGCCGTGCTGCCGCTTGCGAAATAGGAGTTCTGCCGCGATGCCGCAGTGCACACTATTAAGTACGTCTATAAAATAAGTCGATTAACAGGACAGACAGCCACACGCACTGTTATCGGCCGAGTTTCGGGGATGGCACTCGAAACAGGACCGGACGGCCCGCTCAGGTGGCGGGTGGCGAACAGTTTGAGAGAACACCGTCTGCCGGAGAACACCGTCTGCCGGAGAACACCGTCTGCCGGAGAACACCGTCTGCCGAAGAACACGGTCCGACCAGAACACGGTTTCTGCCGGAGAACACAGCGTGGCGAAGAACAACGTCTGCCGAAGAACACGGTCTACCCGAAGAACACGGTCTACCCGAAGAACACGGTCTACCCGAAGAACACGGTCTACCCGAAGAACACAGCGTGGCGGCGAACCGCGAAGCGAGAATCCTCGGCCGTTTTCAGAACCCGGACGGGCGGCATCCCTGCGCCCGACAGACGCGTAACTCCGGCGAAGTGCGGCAGTTTTGGCAGGCCATCACAGACAACATCCCCACGGCAAACAAATCGACAGACAGGCACCAGACATGCAGATTTTCAGCCGACTTGTGCTGGTCGTGGCTCTCGCCGGAACCACTGGGGCCGCAGAACGCCCGGCCAAACCCAACATTGTCCTGATCCTCGCCGACGACCTCGGCTGGCAGGATGTGAAGTGCTACGACATCGATCAGCCGAGTCCGATGGAGACACCCCACATTGATGCGCTGGCCAAACGCGGCGTGATGTTCTGGCAGGCTTATTCCCCGGCGCCGACCTGCGCGCCTTCGCGCTGCGGCATCATGAGCGGCGTGCATCCGGCGCGTGCGCAAAAAACTCATGTCTTGGGCGGAGCGCCACCCACGCCGATTCACCGGCTGGCCCATCCTATGCTGGCTCCGTGGTACAGCGGCCGCATGCCGGCTGACGAGTTCACGCTCGCCAAAGCCCTGCGAACGGCAGGCTACACCACCGGACACAGCGGCAAGTGGCACATGGCGATCGATCACCATGCGTTTCCGCAACCCGAAGATCAGGGCTTTGACTGGACTCGCCATGCGCGCGGCACCCGCGCAAAGATGCAGCCCGACCGCCTGAGTGACTTTGCCACCCCCCACGAGCAAGACGCCTATCGACTGGATGAAAACGGCTTCCCGTATCACGAAAATAACGAGCACGCGCTGACGTTTCTGACGGAACACAAACACCAGCCCTTCTTTCTGTACTATGCCACGTGGCTGGTCCACACGCCGATCCACACCCGCAGCAAACAACTGCTGGATAAGTATTGCGCCAAGCTGGGCGTTCAGCCGGACCAAGCCAATCCGGAACAATGGCCAGGCGCAGGTCAGACGAATCCCTTTTACTGCGCGATGGTCGAGGAACTGGATTACTACCTCGGCCGGGTTTTCAATTACCTCGACGAGACCGAAGATCCCCGCTGGCCCGGCCACAAACTGAGTGAGAACACGTACCTGATTTTCACCTCGGATAACGGTGGCATGGAAGGTCACCCCGGCGAAATCATCACCGACAATGAGCCGCTGGACAAAGGCAAAATCTCCGCGATGGAAGGCGGCACACGCGTGCCGCTGATCATTACCGGCCCAGGGATTCCTGCCGGAGTTCAGTCCGACGTGATGGTGAACGGGCTGGACTTTTATCCCACGCTGCTGTCGTGGGCGGGAGCCGAGCGACCTGAGGGAAAAATCCTCGACGGCTCCGATCTGTCGCGGCTGCTGCGGGACGACCCCACCGCTGCGTCGCTCGTGCTGGATCAACAGCAGAAGCCTCGCGATACGCTGGTCTGGCACTTTCCCCACGGCATCGCGCTGGAAAGCACGATTCGCGTCGGCGGCGACAAGCTGATCCGCAACTACAACCACCGCTACGATACTCAGACCGTGCCGCTGGAACTGTATCAGCTTTACAAAACAGAACACGGAAAACAGGTGCGTGTCGACATCGAGGAAGCCTATAATCTGGCCGAGTCCGATCCCCGGCGGACGCAGCAAATGAATCAGCGGCTGGGGGAGATTCTGACCGAGATGGAGGCCAGCTATCCCTATTACAACGCCGACTGCCGCTCGATCGGTCCTGACAAAACACGCATTCCCACGGCCGTCTCGCAGCAGCAACAGGGCCGCGACGTCAGTCTCACGTTTCAGCAGCACGGCGCCAGCGTCATCCGCGGCGACCTGATTTACACGCTTAATGGCAACGCCCGCTACGAAGAGTGGTTTCGCGCGCCAGCGACGCTAACCGATGACAACACGCTAACCGCACGGCTGCCCCAGGGCACCACTCATTACTTCCTGAACCTCATCGACGAACACAACTTTCTGGTCAGCGACCCGAAAGTTCCCGACCAGATTCAAATGAGCCGGACAAAAGACAAGTTTGCCAAACACGCCATCTGGGTCCGGTGAGCCGGAAACGTCTGCCGGAGAGCGCGGCTGAGAGTTTTGACGTTGATAACCAGTACAAGTCGCGGCCTGCGGAGACGCGTGGGTCCCGGACAACTGCGGTGGCCGAGCATCCTGAGTGTGCACGGCGTGCGACGCGGACCAGCGTGGAAGATAGGAGTCACGGGCACCAGTCCCGGCACAGTCAGAGCCGCTGATTCTCGCGACCGAGTCGTCGGTGATACGTCGGTGATACGTCGGTGACTCAGGCAGGCTCAGGGCAGGCGCCGCGACCTGTCTGACGGCCGGCGATTGACAAGACACCGCAGTCCGTTGATGATCAATGCGCGCAGATGGAAATCAGACCCGGCCGGTTGGCAGAAAAACTCGACCACATTCAGCGGCAGGTCACACGGGATTATCAGATCAAGGCAGGCGGGATGAGCACGGCAAATACAGTAACAAACGCGCGCGAAGCGGCTGACAGCGTTCGCCTTGCGGACGATCTGATGGCCGGTGACGGCCCGGAACCTGGTGACCGGTGGCCGCCGCTGCGAAAGCCGGCTGTACCCGGCGGCCTCAGGGTGGAAGCGGTCAGGGCAAAGGCTGTCAGAGTAAAGGCTGACAGAGTAAAGGCTGTCAGGCGGGCACAGAACACCGTGTCGCCCCGCCTCCGCACGGCCGACAACAGTCGCCTGCATGAGCTGCGTCAGTCGTCCACGCCGAACGGTGTGGTGGGTGAAGGGAGCATCTCGTGATTCGGAAACTGAAAGCGAGCGTGACATTAGTCAGCGTGGTTCTCAGCAGCGTGTTGTTCAGCTGTACGGTTTTCAGCGGCGTGGTTCTCAGCGGCGTGGTTCTCAGCTGTGCTGTCGCGTCAGCGCAGGATGCTACTGTCGACGGGAACGCAGGCCCTGCTGCAGACACGGATCTCACAGACAACGCCCAGCACCTCGAATTCTTCGCACAGCAGATCGCGCCAATTCTCAAACGCCGCTGCTATGCATGCCACAGTCATGAATCCGGTCAGGCCAAAGGCGGGCTGGTGCTGGATTCTCGTCAGGGCTGGCAGCAAGGGGGCAGTACCGGGCCAGCCGTGGTGCCTGGCAAACCCGCAGACAGCCTGTTGATCGCCGCCGTTCGCTACGAGGGCTACGAGATGCCGCCGAAGCAGAAACTGCCGGCAGCTGAAATTGCTTTGCTGGAACAATGGGTGGCCCGGGGAGCGCCCGATCCTCGCGAATCCCAGGCACCGGCTGTCGATCCCAAAAAACTGTGGGCGCTGCAGCCGATCAGCCCTCCTGCAGTTCCGGCCGTGCAGCAGGCGACATGGCCGCGGCACGACATGGATGCCTTTATTCTGGCAGGCCTGGAAACGGCCGGACTGAACCCGGCCCGCGACGCCGATCGTGACACGCTGCTGCGGCGGGTCACATTCGATCTCACCGGCCTGCCGCCGACACCCGCCGACATCGAGTCGTTCCTCAGCGACCCGGCCGATCACGCCCTGGAAACCGTCGTCGACCGACTGCTGCAATCGCCCGGGTTTGGAGACCACTGGGCGCGGCACTGGTTCGATGTATCGTGCTACGCGGATCTGGCTGATGTGCAGGGCGACGTGCTGGTGCGGGATGCGTGGCGTTATCGCGACTATGTGATTGCGGCCTTCAACACGGACAAGCCGCTGGATCGCTTCATTCATGAGCAGATTGCCGGCGACCTGCTGCCTTATCAAAACGTCGCGCAGCAGCGTGAGCAGCTGATTGCCACCGGCTATCTGGCGATCGGCCCGTGGACACTGCAGAACTACATCAAGGGGCAGCTGGCAGCAGATGTCGTGGATCACCAGATCGACCGGATTGGACGCACGTTCCTCGGACAGACGCTGTCCTGCGCGCGGTGCCACGATCATAAATTCGATCCGATTCCCACGGCGGATTACTATGCGCTGGCCGGGATATTTCACAGCACGCTGACCACCCGTTACGACGGTCCCGGCGTCTGGAGCCGAATTACACAGATCACACTGCCGGAGCTGCCAGGGGCGGCGGCCGAATATGCACGACTGACTCAGGAAATTCAGCAGCAACAGCAGCCACTGCGCGCGGAACTCGATGAGCTGCAACGTCACGAACAGCAACAGCGTTTCTCAATCAAAGCGCAGAGCGCGCAGGCGAACGCGCTGACACTGGAATCCGGAATCGCCGCCAACGAAGCTGGCCTGGAGTATCGCGTGGCGTTTGCGGCGGGCCCGTCCGTCTGGGCCGGGGCCAGCCAGGCGACGGCCGAACAGGATTGTTTGCTGCTGCAGGTCTTACGCCCGGACGAAACGGTACTGGCCTTCCACGTCTATCGGCCGCCGGCGTGGTCCGAAAAAACCAAGACGCAGCAACTCAGCGAGGCGTCGTTTGCGTATACCGGAGACGGCTCGGGCGACGTGAGGCTGCACATCACGTCGGGTGACTACACCGGTCGATTCAGCGGCGCGCTGGATGACCTGTCGATCACCGCCAGCAGCACCGGTCAAACGGTCTTCACGGAAGATTTCAGCACGTGCCAGTTCGGCGGCATTCAGGGACAGCAGGCGGACACGGGTTTGCCGGTCTACGCCAAATGTTCGTTTCCCGGCTGGCAGGGCGGCGGGATTAATCATGCGCACACGGTCGATCGCGGAACACCTCAGAAACCGAACATCGCCCTGCAGATTTTCAGCGGCCCGGCTGTCGTATCAGCCAACCCGCGCAGCGCCGAAATCAGTCGCCAGCTGAACAGTCTGACGCTGCGGCTGGACTCGGCACGCCCGGATCAGTCGCAGGCCCTCGTGGTCCGGGACATCGACGAACCGCGTGATGGCCCCATCTATCGGCGGGGAGATTTCCAGTCGCTGGGCGAGATTGTGCCGCGTGGTTTTCCGAGGGCGGTGGCTGTCAGTCAGAACTATGACATTCCTCCGGAAACCAGTGGTCGGCTGCAGCTGGCGTACTGGCTGACAGATCCCGAGAACCCGCTGCCGGCCCGCGTGCTCGTCAATCGCATCTGGCACCACCTGTTCGGCAGGGGGCTTGTGCGATCGGTCGACTATTTCGGCGTGCATGGGGAAACGCCCAGCCACCCGGAACTGCTGGACTTTCTGGCCAACCAGCTGCGTGACACCGATCGCTGGTCGCTCCGGGCCACCGTCCGCCGCATGGTTCTGTCGCGAACCTATCAGATGGCGTCAACGCACAACGCTGCGGCCGCGGCGGTCGACCCCGATAATCGGCTGCTGTGGCGGATGCCCCGGCGACGTCTGACGGCCGAATCAATTCGCGATGCCATGCTGGCCGCCAGCGGTGAACTCAATCCTGCGCGGGGTGGTCCGGCGCTGGGACTTGAACTGGCCGGCAATATTCTGGGAGCGGGCGGCAATGTGAATCCGGCCAGCTGGGGCGGCCAAATCGCGGACGACATCCGGCGGCGACGCTCGGTCTATCTGCCCTTGAAACGCGCGCGGCCGACCGGCGAACTGGAGATTCTCAGCGCGTTTGATTTTCCGCACCCCAGCGAAATTACGGGCGCCCGGGCCAACACCACGGTCGCGACCCAGGCCCTGTTTCTGCTAAACGCGCCGTTTGTGAAGCAGCAGGCCGGCCGACTGGCTGATCGCCTGCGGCAGGACCAGCCCGATGACGAACGGGCGCGTATCAACCGGCTGTACCTGCTGACGGTGAGTCGGCCGGCAGATGCCACCGAAATCGAGACCGCACTCGCGTTCCTCGATCAATGCACGGCGGACCTGAGTTCCGGGACCAGTCCGCAAGCCAGTCCGCAAGCCAATCCGGAAGCCGCCCGGTGGACGGCGTGGACCCAGTTATGCCATGCCGTGCTGGGTTCCAACAGCTTTCTGTTTTGTGAGTGAGTCCACAGGTAAACAGTTAAGACAACAGTCTTGTGAGGAAGAACACGGTGCAACATCCCAACCCACAAACAACGCCCTCCCGCCGCAACTTTCTGCGGGCCACCGGCGGCGGATTTGGTACGGTGGCCCTGCACGCCCTGCTGCAGCAGCAGGCGGCCGCAGAGTCCGGGGGGCAGGGCAGGGCGGCCGCGCCTCTGGCCGCCAGACCGGCTCACTTTTCGCCCCGCGCGAAACGCATCATCTTTCTGTTTATGGCCGGAGGCCCGTCACAGATGGACCTCTTCGATTACAAGCCCCAGCTGGCGAAGGGTTCGGGAGGACCGCTGCCCTACAAGCTGCCGGACACCGAAGCGACGGTCGGTCTGGAAAACACGCGACTGCTGGGACCGGTGTCCGGGTTCCGGCATCAGGGCGAATGTGGTCTGTACATGAGCGATCTGCTGCCGCATACCGCGCGGCATGCCGATCACCTGTGCGTTCTGCGCGCCGTGCATGCCGACAGTCCAAATCATCCGGTCGCCATTCGACAGCTGCATACAGGAAATCTGTTCGACACCGTGCCTGCGCTGGGGTCCTGGCTGTCGTATGGTCTGGGCACCGAGAACCAGCAACTGCCAGCCTACATCACAATTTTGCCGCAGGAAGGCGAACGCAACTTTGGCAGCGCGTTTCTGCCGGCCATTCATCAGGGCACCGCGATTCAGTCTGTGGGCCATTCGCCGGACAGGCCTCCCATCGGCCACCTCACCGACGCCTCGCTTCCCAAAGACATTCAGCGCCGCCGCATCGATCTGATTCAAACCATGAACCGTCGCCAGCTGGAACGACTTCAATCAGACCAGCAGATGGAAGGCGTCATCGAGTCCTTCGAACTGGCATTCCGCATGCAGACCGAGACGCCGCGACTGGTCGATCTGGCCGACGAGTCTCCGGAGACGCTGGCGCTGTATGGCGTCGGTGAAGCTCCCACCGACGAGTTTGGCCGCCAGTGCCTGCTGGCCCGCCGCTTCGCCGAAGCGGGCGTGCGGTTTGTGCAGGTTTCCCTTGGCGGCTGGGACCATCACAGCAACATCGCCACGGGGTTGCCCGACCGTTGCGCGGTTTCTGACAAACCGGTCGCCGGTCTGCTCACAGACCTCAAAGCGCGCGGGCTGCTGGATGACACGCTGGTTGTATGGGGCGGCGAATTCGGCCGCACTCCACACGCTCAAAACGGTGACGGCCGCGAACACAATCACCATGGTTTTACGATGTGGATGGCGGGTGGTGGCATCAAAGGCGGCTGCACACACGGCATAACGGACGACTTTGGCTACTATGGCATCGACGGCAAGGTGCACATCAATGATCTGCACGCCACCATGCTGCATCTCATGGGCCTCGATCATGAACGGCTGACCTTCGCGCACCACGGTCGCCCGTTCCGTCTCACCGATGTGGCCGGCCGAGTTGTTCAGGAGATTCTTGCCTAACGCGAAGCACAAACCGGCTTGACGGGAATGAAACGGTCGACGACTTCCACGGAAACGCGTGGATGAAATCCACGACAGAGCCGCGGTCTACGAAACATTGAGCTCACGAACTCATGCGGCGCGGCAGTGAGAGTGACGTTTATCCAATCGCTCAAGCGAACCTGCGGCGAGGAGTCACGTCTCTGCCCGAGAACACATCCACTCGCCCGGAAAGCCTACTGCCGGGGATGCAGGTCACTAAAGTCTGAGTGGTGATGGCGTGCGGCAGGAATGAAGGCGGCAGGGCTGATCCAGCCTGCTGCTGCGACCTGGGTGCCGCGACCTGGGTGCCGCGACCTGGGTGCCGCGGTCCGCTTCGCCGTTCACGATCGGCCCAGGGCAGCAACTTATCTGCCGCAGCAGGATGACGACTTCCCTGAACTCAACTCCGTCCTGAACGCAACTCCATCCTCAACGCGGCGGTGTACTGCGGAATTAATCCAACAGACATGGATCCGGAACGCTCACCGGCTGTGGACTTCTCTCAGGATCTGGTGGATCGAATCCTCGGCCGCTCCACAGACTACATGATCTGAGTCGCGATCATCGCAGGCTACCTAA
>JBDNFN010000425.1:0-11050 GCA_041689795.1 Fuerstiella sp.
CGTAAAAGACAGGGACCTTCCCTGGTCAATTGTTTCTACGCAGTTCGATTCAGGAAAGGTCCAGCCGCCGAGAAGTTTAGCGATCAGGACGTTCAGCCAACACTCCGATTTCCTTCAACGCGGCCCCATCACAACAAATTCATGTCGCGGTCAACGCGAGCCCTCACGCTGCGCAGATTCCAAACAAATTTCGCGGCAGTGCCATTCGTAGCTTGAACCATTCCTATACGGCAATATTCTACGTAAACAAATACAACTGTCCGACATAAGCATCTCGCCCGGCGTAGATTTGTTTTGAGCCTTCAGGGATGTAAATCATGTTCAGGCGGTGTAGACGGACGACCAGATTGGAGATCGTAACCTGAGCAAGTTCTGCCAGGCTGTACAGATTCGCCCATTCTGTCAAGTCCAGATCTTCGACAGCTTCACGTATTAACCATTGCGGCATTAGCAGCGAAGACTGGTAACGATCGACCGCACTTTTCACTGCGGGGGAATCCTGGCCGGCTGTGAGTTCTCGATAGAGATCCAGATATCTGTCGTCATATACGGCTCGATTAAGTACTTCCACAAGCACTTTCTTGTCCGATGCATTTCGACAGACAATGCTGTCCTGCATGTCAAAGCCGGGTAGTCGCGGATGATGCAGGCTGGTCCGATCAATGTCGATGTCCCAGTGTCCGGCTTCGTGTCCGATAGTGCTGCGTTCGAGACCAGGTTTCGCTTCGAAAAGATCCAGATGTCGAATGTTCAAAACGATCCGTCGCTGTTCGGGAACAAGCCCGGCCAGAATCTGTTCGCCTTCCCGTTCCTCGATGTCGACCCAGTCGAAATCCAGTTTCAGGATCCGTTCGACAATCTTCTCGATCGGCACCGGGAAGCCTACCGGCTCTCCTGTCAGATCTTCGTACTGTCGGATTCTCATTGCAGTGACCTCGTCGATCACCGATGTTTGTATATTGGAAAGGTCAAACCGTCGCATGTCGATCGGACTCCCTGCCATTCGACGTGATGATTGAAAATACTACCTGAAGAAACGTGCCGCTGCGAAACCGACATATTCCAGTTTCTACTTCAGACGCAGCCCCGACTGGCTGGACTGTGCACTTAATACTGATTAACCGGAACTTGTTACAGTGCCATCGCTGCGTCTACTTGGCCTTGCGTGATTTTGATTTCGCTGCAGGTTCCGACTCCGACTCCGACTCGGCATCGAGGTTGGCCAGCATTTCTTCCAGAGCAACATCAGAAAGATTCAGAATGCGGCGGAAGATGCCGGGCTTTGCCAGAATACGGTTGCGAAATGCATCCGGAATTCGTCGTGCCAGCAGTAGTAATTCGTCCGAGTCGGTATCCAGCGCCTGAGCAATCTTCTGCAGCGTTTCTTCGCGTGGCGTCTGTTCATCGTCCAGACGATCGTTTTCAACGCGGCTCAAGTAAGTGAAGTTGATGCCAACGCGGTCCGCAAGCTCTCGCTGCGTCAGATTGCGTTGTTTACGGATCTCACGAATTCTCTGTCCCACCGTGGTCATCGTCTGCTCCTTGCTGAGACGCCGTTCTGGCAATCGACCGCCATCTGTTTGATGCGGTCACTATGCCTCGGAGTTTAATGACTTGCTGTTCACTGTCAACGGCAACTTTGGCAGTACTGCGTCGGCGACTTATTTTCAGGCGAAGTTTTGATCTGCGATAAACCCCGGCTGCAAAACTCTGTATCAGTTTGCGTTTTTTTCTTCTCGGTTAAGATCGGTGGTTCCGGGTTCTTCGCCGGGCATTCATGCACCATTCGCAACGCCAAATTTGAATACCACAATGACAGTTACCTTCAGTGAATTTGCCAGGTCTTTGACAGCCGAATCTGCCTTCACCGTACTTGCCATGGCGAAACGACTTAAGACAGCCGGCAAGGATGTTGTGGAACTTGAAATTGGCGATAGCCCATTCGACAGCCCTGCGCCGGCAAGGGAAGCCGGGTATAAGGCGATTGAGGACAATGTTTCCCACTATTGCCCGTCGCCAGGGATACCTGAATTTCGTGCTGCTGCCGCAAAATTTGTGAGCGAAGAATTTGCTATTCCTGCGACATCTGACAACGTAGCGGTTGGCCCGGGCGCAAAAGTTTTCGAGCAGTTTTTCTGCGAGGCGTTCCTGAATCCAGGCGACGGCGTTTTGGTGTTTAGTCCTCACTTTCCAACATATCCGCCAAACATTTTGCGCCGCAATGCGAGGATGGTGTTGAGGCCGCTAAAACAGGAGCATGGCTTTCGGCCTCAGGTTTCCGACATCGAAGACTTTCTAACAAACGATCCATCGCCTCGTGCCATCTTTCTAAATTCGCCCCACAATCCCACGGGCGGCGTGATAACAGAACAGGACTGTCGTGACATTGCTGATCTGATTCGCGGGAAGAACATCGCTGTCCTGAGTGATGAACCGTATTGCCACATGGTTTGGCAGGGACGACATCACAGCGTGGCTGCTCAACCCGGCATGCTGAATCAGTGCGTGGCGGCATACACGTTTAGCAAGTCCTACAGCATGAGTGGCTGGCGCCTTGGATTTTGTGTTTCGTCGCCGGAGATTATTAAGGCCATTAGCCTGATGATTAATACATCGATTTCGTGCACTCCGCCGATGGTGCAACTTGCGGGGAAGGCGGCATTGGAATCTGCCGCGGCTGAACGAGACGAAGTGATGGCAAGATTCCGGCGTAAGGTTGAGTTACTGACTGAAGGATTAAATCGCATCGAAGGAATTCACGCTCTCGATCCTGCGGGAACGTTCTATGTGTTTCCATGTGTGGCCCCGGTCTGCAATCGCTTGGGAATAACCAGCCACGGTCTCGCGTTGTACTTTTTGGACGGAGCGGATCCGGATTTTGGCGTCGCGTGTCTGGGCGGTGAATGCTTCGGTGAAGCCGGAGCTGGATTTCTGAGGTTTAGTTGTGCCGAACCGGACGAACGGCTCCAGCAGGCGCTTGACTTCCTGCCCGTGGCGATTGCGAATATTGAACGCGTGAATCAATGGCTGTTAAAAAATCCTGCGTATGTTCTGAAATCTCCTTATCCCATCGCCGCAGATTCGTAACGGAAGCAATCACGTTACACGAAATGAATTCGGCGTTGAAGAAATTCAACCTGCTGCGATTCAGGAAACGCTGAATAGAAATATCCGGGCTCGACGTATGGAATTTATCGCGATTGACATCGGCACATCGTTCACCAAGGGAGCGATTGTTGATTCTGAGTCGTTGACTATCTGCAATGTTCGTCGAATGCCTGCCCCACCTCGAATGAGCGGGGGCCATGTGTTTTTTCAGGAATACTCGCCGCTTGAAATTGTTGAAAGCGTAGTTGATGTCATTGCAGAACTGCTGCCATTAATAAGCCAATGCCGCGGCATTCTGTTGACGGGGCAAATGGGTGGGTTGATTTTGTGTTCCGAAAACGGCACCGCGCTATCGCCATATATTTCCTGGCTTGATCGGCGTGCCGCCCTGCCCCACCCGTTCCAAAGCGGGACTTTCATGGATGGACTAACAGAAGCAGTCGGCGATCGAGCCCGAACTGTACTTGGAAACGAGTTTCGTCCTGGCCTGCCTATATCGTTTCTATACTACCTGAAAGAAATGCGGCAGCTGGCACAATATGACGGGGCGATGCCCGTGACGTTAACGGACTACGTGGCAGCAGCCATGTGCAAAAGTCGTCCGGTGATTGAACGCACGAATGCGGCAGGTGTGCTGGACGTTTGCAGTGGCAAGCTGGCTTTCGAGTTGTTCGACGAATTGTCACTGGGCAAGCTCGACTGGCCCGAGGTCGTTGACTTCAGGCACTGCGTTGGCGAATATAAAACAGAGGGGCAGTCGCTGCCTGTTTTTGCGGCGACGGGCGACCATCAGTGTTCTCTGGCCGGTACGCTGATCACACAGGGAGAGCTATCAGTAAATATTTCCACCGGTTCTCAACTGTCGATACTGACCGACGCAGTCAGCTTCGGCGACTTTCAGCTGCGACCATACTTTGACGGAATGTTTCTGAAGACAATCACCAACATTCCCGCCGGTCGAGCACTCAGCGCGATGATGAAGCTGCTGACGGAGATTTCGGGGACGGAACCATCAGACATGAAACGTGCATGGGACTACTTTTTCGAACAGGCCGAAACGACCGCCGGCACAGACGTCGCAGTGAATCTGGCTTTTTTTCCAGGCGCGATTTCTGGCCCAGGGAGCCTAAGTAATCTGCGAGAAGATAATCTTACTGTTGGCCACATTGCTCGAGCCTGTCTTGAACAAATGGCTGACTATTACAATCTTCTGGCTGGGCAGCTTGCTCCCGCACGGGATTGGTCGAGCCTGGTGTTTTCAGGTGGGATCGCTCAACAATCCCGCCTGTTAAAACAGCTTATTTCGTCCCGACTTGAAGCAGTTGCCCGTGCAGTGAATTCATCCGAAGATTCTTTGTTCGGTATGATGGTACTGGGGCGAGTAATTGCCGGTCTGAATTCGAACGTCGCGGAGGCTACGGCATACGTGGCAGCAAACACTGATGGTTCGAATCAGACGCAGAACTGACTCTATTTGGTGGGCGAATAGTCAGTCGGCTTCATGAAAACAAACTGAACTCCCTTGTCAACGAGTATTTTGCCGTTTGCTTCTGACGCTTTTCGAGCGGCCTGCCACTCTGGATCAGCTCCAAACGCTGCAAAGCTAGCTGAGCGAGATTCTTCGTTCTTGTGGGCCAGCAGGTA
Source organism: Fuerstiella sp. (assembly GCA_041689795.1). Taxonomy (GTDB): domain Bacteria; phylum Planctomycetota; class Planctomycetia; order Planctomycetales; family Planctomycetaceae; genus Fuerstiella. The sequence goes on from JBDNFN010000425.1 coordinate 4,753, forward strand.
AATGAGCTTGTTATCCTTGCCGGCCTGCGCTTCCGTGGGCGTCCAGTAAGCGACGTTAGACAGGCCGTGTTTTTTAAAAAGCTTTGTTGTGTGATCTCGAAATCGTGCGTTTAAATCTGATAATTTGCCTTCGTTGGTGGTGTAAGTTCGAAGTTCGAACAGGCGAGGTTCGTCGCTTCCTTTTGGTTTAATTTCCGGTGAATAATCCGTTGCCGTCAGAAACACCGAATCGACCTTGCCAACCAGTTTGCCATCTTTGGTGGATTCAGCATATGCAGCTTTCCAATCCGCATCACCCATGAAAGCTTTCCATGATGTGTCGCGAGCTTCTTTGTTTGGATAAGCGAGCACATAGATAAGTAGATTGTCTTCGTTGTCCTTCGGTACCCAGTAGCCGATGTTTGTCATGCCGTGCTTTTCGAACAGCTTGACAGTGTGATCGCGAAACCGAGAATTCAGGGCATCCAGTTTTCCGGGGTTTGCGTGGTACGTTCGCATTTCAAAGCAGCGAGTATCTGCAGCAGATGCGTTGGCAGTCAGCAGAATACTGAAGGTAATCAGGCACAGAAAAGATTTCATGGGTTGCTCCGTTGGAATGATTGGCGATTCGAATGCGAAGTGTTTTCGCCAGTGGTTTTTCGCAGTCCAACAGCGTAACAGTCCGCACGTTGCAGCGGAAGGAATCTGCCGCGAAAGTGATGGAGACTGACTTTTTGAACACGGGTAGCCGAAAGTTCTGCGGGCACGAATATCCAACGCCTGAATTTTTAGCGATACCGGAACTCATTCGCTAGAGGCTGTCCTAAAATCGCAAATTTACAAGCACGCGGCGCAAGCAACTGAATCCGGCCATTGCAAACTAAACCCGCTTGCGCGTCGTGCTTATCTTGAGAAGTTTTCGGGACCGGTTTTCGGACCGCTTCCATCGACGCGCGTTTGTGAAAATTGGCGTTTGGGACAAAGTGTCTCTGAACAGCGGCAGATGTGTGCTGGCAGGTTGGAACATACGCCTGGATGAAAAACTGTACCGTCTGTTAGTTTTCGCGGTGCGGCGGGCAATGTACACTTCCGACATATCGTCAATTCACATCTGGACCTAAACAGCGTCAATGAGTTATTGGTGTGCCGGGTGGATTATTTGTTTGGTCAGAAGATTGTTCAGTACGGTCGTTGCCGGGAGACTGCTGTGGCAGATATCGATGTCTATAAAGAATGGCTTGGAATTCCGGAAGGTGAGCGTCCGCCGAATCATTACACATTGCTTCGACTTGTGCAGTTCGAAGACGATGCGGAAAAAATTCAGTCGAATTATCGAAAGCTTAATGCCCATGTTCGAAAGTATGCGACTGGCAAATATCTAAAACAATCGCAGGAATTGTTGAATGAGATGGCAAAGGCGATGCTGTGCCTGACTGACGTTGATTCCAAACGAGAATACGATACCAGTCTGGGGCGTGAGCCTCATGAAGATGAATCGGGCGAACCGGAAACAGCTCTGGCTTATCTTGTTTCGAAGGGAGTTATTAAGCGCAGTCAGGTGACTGAAATTGAGCGGTTTGCCGATGCTCGAGGCTTGTCGCACCGTGACGCTGTAATTCAAATGAAACTGGCTGACCCTATTCAGGCGACACAGGCTTATGCGGTTGAACTGCGAATGCCGTATGTCGATCTGGACGACATGCTGCCGGAAGATGATGCCCTAGACCGCCTGCCGCGCCAAGTTGTGAAACGCCATGCCTGTCTGCCGCTGTTTGAAGATCGCGGCAAAATGATGGTCGCCTGCGTGGATGAACCGACTCCCGAACTGGAAGACGAAATTCGCATGCGGTACGGCATGCCGATGCGTGGTGTGCTTGCTGTTCCGCGAAGTGTTCAACAGGCTATCGCCAAATATTATGCTCAGGGAATGCGAGACGAAGCTGTTGCTGATGTACCGACTGCGAACCCGAAGACCAAGGGGAAGTCGTCGCCATCCGCATCAAAATCCAAGCCACAAAAAGCCGCAGCGTCGCAGCTTTCTGATGACGAGAAGAAACAACGCAAGCAGATCAGTTTGATTCTGATCTGCTGGTCTCTAATTGGTACGACGATGGGATTACATTTCAGCGGATTGATGGGTGACAACACTGTCGGTCTCGTGATTGTCGGGGCTCTTGTTTCCGGTGCCGTTGCTGGCGTGCTGAAATTGACTTATTGGAAGTAGCCCCTCGGCAACGACATCGGCGGTGCGATCCCGAACTGAAACGGACTTCCGGCCTGGTGATCGTTCAGGATAATGGTTCGGCTGTGTTGGCGGTTTCGGCCTATCATTCGATAACAGTGAAGTCGAAGCTGAACCCGCTGTTTGCCCTGAAAACCTGTGCATCAACGATTTAGGACCATTCCTGTGAGAATATGGTCAGTTGATGACGGTGATATCGTTCTCTGAAATTGGCTCGGCGGCTCGTTTGGCTCCGAAGCGACCGTGTTCCAGAAAATGGCGAGTCGCATCGATGGCAGTGTTGTCTGTCATTAGAAACGAATGAATTACAGGCAGCAGAATAAAGTCCGAAGCGCCCGGAAGTCGAGTGCTGGAAACCGTTACGGTGGCATCATTGTCACCGGGCAGCAACGGGTTGTAACCCTTGGCTGCCGACCGTCCTCCGGCGAGAACTCCGAATTCGAAATTCGGTCGAGGTAGTTTCCCAATCAGGCCTTCGGTGTCGGTCGCAAGTTGCTGACCGGCGGGGCCAAGGATAACCTTGAACAGAGGATTGTTTTTTAGGAAGTCAGCCATTTCGGCACCCTTGTTAGGAACGCCCAGCATGACGGCTCGATGCAGCCTGGAATCCATGTGATTCATTAGATAGCCTCGCAAAACCAAGCCACCCATTGAGTGTCCAACAACGTCGATTGTTTCGATTCCTTCCAGAGAAAGCAGCAGTTGATGCAGATATTCGGCCGATTCCAGAATGGGCTTGCGCGTGCTGGGATAGTCGAAGCAAACAACCGTGTAGCCGTCTTTTTTAAGTTGCCTGGCCATCCCCGAAAAGCATTTTGATGACCGCCCGATTCCATGAATCAGAACAACTGCCTTGCCAGACATTGGCGGAAGATTTGTGTCACGACAGATCTTTTGAAGTGCGAGTTTGCATTCCTCGATCGTTCCGCTGGAGTGCCGGTGATCTTTTTCGTCCAGTAGCCGATAGCTGTCGTTCAGCACGTTGTGTTGAATTCGCCAGCCGCGGGAAAAATGTACATCGCCCCAGAATTGACGCCCTCCAAGCGTTTTGATTCCGCCGGAAGTGCGAGCTTCCTGGTTCCCATCGGACGAGAAAGGTTTTTCATCAGACATCGCTGCACCTCTCATTGCCAGCAACAGTATTATTGAAACCACTAGGGGCATGAAAGAATTCTGATGTCGCATTAGTTGGAAGCTTCCGCTAGTTTGCGAACTTTGCCACGGCCGTTGTTTCGTCTGTGTTTAGCTCAAGTTCAATTGGTGACGTTCGTTGTGTTTGATCGACTGAAAATGTCAGCCGATACGTGCCAGGCTTCAATTCGAATGAAATAGATTCCTGCAAATTGATTGGACGTTCGTTCAGTCTAAGTTCCAGGCCTTCGATGCTGTTTAGCTTTAAGGATACGGTTCCCGGGGTTTCCAACAATAGATAGCAGCGAGCAAATCCAACTCCACGACTTCCGGTTGCCGAGCGATTCTTGACTGAAACGACGGGAAGATCCAGACTTGGCAATGTTCCGGCAACGTTGCTGTAGTGCTTTTCCCAGACAAAAGCCGGATCGTCGCTGGCAGCCATTGCGTAGCTGGTTCTTCTAAGTTGAAACGCAGCTTCGTCGGTGGCCTTCATCAGGTCCCATGTTCGGGCAAGTTGACGTCGACTGACGGTGAATTCCGGAGTTCGTCCGAGTTCCGATAGAAATCGAACCAAAGCCGCCAGTTCGCGATTGGTCAGAGTGTCGACTAGACCTTCCGGCATCAGTGAAACGCCGGGAGCAATTTCATCGATATCACCACGAGCTACAGTAATCAGTTCATCGTTGGCAGTTCGGACGACCACTTCTTCCTTGGACTGCTTGATTTGTACGCCAGACAAAACCTTGCCTTCTGTCGTTGCAATTACGATCGTGTGGTAGTTTTCTTTGACCTTTGCGTTTGGATTGAGCAGAGATTCCAGCAGGTAATCCGGTTGAGCACTGCCTCCGAGGCTGACCATATCCGGACCGACTTTTCCGCCAGCCCCGCCAACCGCGTGACACTTGAAGCACGAGAATTTCTCGTTCCGAAAAATAAGCTCACCTTCAGATGCAGTCACATCGCTGGTAACCATGCGAAGAATCGTCTCGCGTTCTTCTGCTGAGATCTGCTTGCGACTTGTGATTTTTCCAGACTTGATCAATGCTGCTTCCAGTTCCGCTGCGGGACGGCCCGCTTCTCGGACAACTCGCAGCAATTCGCGTGCAACATCCGATTGAATGGTGACATTTGCCAGACTCTCGGTCAGAAACCTGTCGCCGTTTTTTACCGCCATAAAGCTGCGAGCCAGATCTTCTGGATGGTCTTCCGCCTGCATGCTTGCGAAAAGTGTGGCGGCAACAGCAGCACCTCTACGTGCATTCAGACCGGTCAGCAAAGCTGCGGCGTGCTTACGCAGTGAGGTTGGAAATTCGTTTGTGGTCGCGAATTCACTCAGCAGAGGTACGGGCGTACTGTCTCCAAGCAGTGCCATGCCTTCGCATGCGGCAAGTCTATCTTCAATTTGTCTGGCGTTGTCTTCCACAACGGCCTGAAGGTTTACCAGGGCAGCATCAGACTGCCACTGACCGGTTGCCACCAATGCCGCAGCACGAAGTTCGGACGATTCTGACGTTAGCAGTTGTTGCATCAGTTCCGGAGGCAATTTTACCACCATGTTGTTTCGTCGTCGTGTTTCCTGCAGGGCCGTGCGAATTGAACGAGAATCAGTTTTCTCCGCCGCGGCAATGACAAGTTCTGTTATCTGGTTGGTGTTGCCGGAAGTCATGATTAGCTCGACCAGGCGATCTCGTTGAACGTCTGTCGTTGAGTCGGCATAAACGCGTGTCAGTAAAAAGTCGACGGGAGCACCCTGCCCAACCGCACTGAACGCGGTAAGCAAATGTTCGACATTGTTGTTGAAATCGATGCTGCCCTGTTGGAATGCAGGCAGCCATGTTGGTGAAAGTTCTCGCGCGGTTAACCACACAGCGTAGTCGAGGAAAGTGTCGGTCGGTTGATCGGTTGCCTGCAGAGCAAGTTCAATCAATCGGGTCTGGTCAATCCGCGGAACATCCGGTGTCTCCCCCGGCTGATTGGCATTTGCAAGGTTGCTTATCGCGGTTTCGCGTTCGGATTGCTCGTTTGGAGAAAACGAGATCGCTCGAACGGCTTCCAGGCGAACGCGAGGATGCGGGTCACGAATCGCTGCGTCCATCCATGTGAGGCTGTCAGCTGGAAGTTCATGTTTCCAATGACTCAGAACGCGGACCGCTGCAGCGCGAACACGACCGTCGGTAGCGTTCAGCAACTGTCCGAGCAGTTTTTCGTGAACAGTCTGTTGAGACTGAAAACACCAGAGTGCTTCGAGCCTGATGTGTTCGGTTTCGGGATTGATCGCGATTGATTCCGACCAGGTTTGCAGGTCGGGAAGAATAGTATTGCCTCGTTCTCGAAGAACGTGTCTGGCCGCCTGCCGTTCAAAGTTGTCGGTGCTGCCCAGCAAAGCAAACAGTTCTGCATTCGGACGTTCCGAGTTGGTTACCCATTCTCGCTTGGGAGCCCCGTTCCAGGTGACTCGCCAGATTCGACCGTGCGTGTGATCGCGGCGTGGGTCACGAAAGTCAACTTCGCCGTGTTGGATGATTGGATTGTACCAGTCGGCGATGTAGATCGCTCCGTCTGGACCAAGCTTCACATCAATCGGTCGGAAGGCGACGTGGTTGGAAGTGATGACTTCCTGTTGCTCTTGAGAAACATAGCCTGACCGATCATCGGTCAGTTTGAACCGGCAGACTCGGTGTCCACGAAAGTCGTTGGTAATGGCGCATCCCTGCCAGTCGGGCGGCAGCATTGGCGTTTCGACGATTTCCAGCCCGCAGTGCTTGGGGCTTCCAGGATTCAGGCCGTGCAGAATTTGCGGAGCGTCCGCAGCGGTAAAGTAGTAGGCACCCGGGACAACGTAATTGATACCTTCACCGCCAGCACCGTCTGTTGCGAACGATTGCCCAAAGCGGTCGAAATGATGCCCCCAGCTATTGACGAGGCCTCGCATAAACACGCCTA
>JBDNFN010000426.1:0-11966 GCA_041689795.1 Fuerstiella sp.
CACCAAGACCGGCCCACGCTACACCAAAATCGCCATTTGCGCGCCGCAAGTCACCCCGCACTCTGAATCTTCACCGAAAAACCGACTCCAAACCACAGCCGTTTTCAGCTCAACAACCATTTCCCGACGCGCACTAGCTAGACCCGACGTATTTCGCCTCAGCAACAACGCCTCCAACCTTGCCATTCGTCATAACCTGGCAAACCTGGAAACACGTTGCTACCTGAAAGATCCAGGCAACCTGGACAGTCACTAGAGGTGGACGTCAAACGTCACTCCGACAACGCATCCAGTAAAGACGCTCTCCTCGCGAAGCGGTGAAGTTCAACAGTGGAGTTAACCGGACTTTGTGTTTTACGACGGGAGTTGCAGTTTTCTGAGGCGATTCTGTGAGCTGATCTGCAATGCTGAATGCAGCTGGTACCAGCAGGCACAATGCCAGAAGAATTAAATGCGTCCCATAGAAAATCATGCGTGGCCCCGGAAGGTCGTACAGGTTGTTTCAGTTCAGTATGTTTATCTGGCGATTGTAGAATTGCCGCATCAAAAAAGGGAGCGATAGATATCTTCCGATATGCAGCAAACCAGTGTTTTGAACTGGGTAGCTTAGCAGCACGCATCGGAATCGCGTGAGTTCTGCAATTGCTGGGAACGGAATCGCTGATGCTGGTTGCCCGTAGAACAATGGCTGCCTGTTGTTTAGAAAGTAAGTCTGCATGGTTTCCAAAGTGGATTTCATGCGATCCCGTCTGGAACGTCAGAAGCTGATTTCGTAGACCGCAGGCCAGTTTTTCCCAGTGATGAACAGACGCTTGCTGCCGGCATCCCAGGCTATTCCGTTGAGAGCGGCTTCCCGGTCGTTTTTAACCGCTGCAGGACGCAGCGGAGCGACGTTTAACCAGCCGGTGACCTGACCGCTGGCCGGATCAATTTTGGCGATTTGATCCTTGTACCAGATGTTGGCAAAAATCTCACCGTTAACGAATTCCAGTTCGTTCAGTTTTGAAATCGACCGGCGACCGTCCTTTACCTGGACCCGCCTTACAAGCTGAAACGTTTTCGGGTCGACGTATCGCAGCGTCGCCGATCCATCACTGATAATCAGATGTTGGCCATCGTGAGTAATCCCCCAGCCTTCATACAGACTACGATCAATTCTCTTCAATTCAACGTAACCGTTTTTTTGAAACGTTTTGGCGTCGTAGGTAATCAGGTAACCGTTCTTCCAGGTCAGTTGCAGGATTGTGTTCTCCCAAACGGTCACACCTTCGCCGAAGACGTTGTCGGGCAAAGCGATGTCGACGGAGGGACGTCCGGATTCCAGGTCTACAAGTCGAAGGCGAGAATGTTCATACTGGCCCGTTCCTTCAAGCAGAGCTCCATTGAAGACAACAAGCCCCTGGCAAAACGACGTTGTGTCGTGAGGAAACGCATTCACAATTTGTACGTCTATGACCGGGGTTGTCGACGGTGCTCCGAAAGACAGCAGCGTTCCGCCCACTGCGATGCTGGCTGCCAACAGAATTGCAATCGGCATAGTGCGTCTCCACGAAGTGCCAGCCTGTCGGCGGTTGTCGTCGTTGGTCGAAGAAGGTGTGGTGTCTAAATGTGTCATGTAATCAAATTTTCACGCGAACGTCGCAGGTGATTACGTTTGTATTCGAGGGCAATCGCACGTCGAATCTTCGCTAATCCGAATTCCGAGTCGATGATTCGGATCCATTTACTCGGATAGTTAATTTTCCATCTTTTCGGAGCCCAATCCCCCGCAAAAAAAAATCGCGACCTCGCAAAAATGACGTTCGATGTATCGATTCGTCTTTTTCAGTTTGGGGGGTTCGCCATGATCGCAAACAGAATGGTCCCGACAATCCCTCAGTTTTGATTTTGTAAACACTATAAGAAAAATTCATACGACAAAACCGTTTGGGCAGATTTCCGACATGCGATTGCCCTGGTTTGTATTCGCGTTTCGCCGGCGATTTTGCGAAGAAACGTCCGGTTGCTTGCGTCTACGTTCAGAGCGACACTTTGATCGGGACACCCTTCGATCACCTTTTATCTGCTAGGGATTGTACGAAGTTCAGCCCGTTTTCGAAAACCCGATATTCCTTGCCGCGAGAACGATCTGGGCAATCCTGTCGTTCTTCAGGGTCCTGAGTCCCAGGTGTTGAAGGCGGCGAATTTGCGTGATAAAACGTGTCAAAGCGGCAAAAATCGACGCCATTTCGTCTTAATTTGGAAAGCTCATCAAATGTTGGATAGTGCAGTTCAGGAGAAAAAGAACGCCCTGAGAAAGCAGGCTCACGCCAACCGCAACGACCAACCCGACAAGGACGAACTTAGCCGACGCATCGTTGGTGCTTTTATGTCACTGCCGGAATACGCCACCGCCAACAGTGTGCTGTTTTATGTGGATGTTCGCAGCGAAGTTCGCACTCGAGCCGATTTGCCTGCGGCGCTGGAATCCGGCAAGACCATTATCGTGCCATGGTGTAACGACGAAGGCGAATTGGAATTGTTTCGACTGCAGGAAATGGAACAGTTGGAAATCGGGATGTACAAAATTCTGGAACCCAGAAAGGAACTGCGGTCTCTGCCAGAACACCAGGTTGACGTGAAAGAAATCGATCTGATTATGGTCCCCGGTGTCGGCTTTGATGTTCGTGGAGCTCGAATGGGACACGGCAAGGGCTATTACGACAAGATGCTGGAACACGCTCGCGAAGACACGCCTTTGATCGCATTGGCCTTTGAATGCCAGTTGTTCGAAGAAATTCCAGTTGCCGATCACGACGTGTTTATGGACAAAGTGATCACAGAAGATCGTGTCTACGAAGGCAAAGGCCGCAGTTAGGGGCTGTTGTCTTCATAACGTCAGACCATCTGTGCCACTTGGCGAATTAAAGAACTTCACAGCCGGACAATGCGATGACCGTTGAAATTGAAGATACGTATGCCGAAGCATTCCGCAGTCTGTATGTGGAATTTCTGATTACTGCTCGCGATCGTAAGTGGCTGGATCACGCCGTAAACGCCACAACGGGATACGGATCTTCGTCAATCATGTGCGATTGCGAAGCTGGTATCGATCGCTATGTGGGACCAGGTGGCGACGAAAGCTTTCCAACACCTGACGGTCGGCCGGGCGCTATTTGCCAGCTGCACGTGCCTCGCTTCTGGAAGCATCGCGTTGCCGGCCTTGAAAAAGCGTTACTGCAGCGAGTCAGTCAAAGTGTGTTAACCTGTCCGACCACTCGCTGCTTCGCCGTCGAAAAAGACGTTGCCGACGATCAGCCGTACTACCGACTTGGTCGCAAGGTCGCATTTTTCGGCGACCATTTTGAGAAGATTGAAAACCGTTTCGGGCGCAACATGTGGGTGGTCCCGACCATGGGCGGCGACTTCTGCATTGATCGGCGATTCCCGTACTATGACGGCGTAATGGGCGGGAATCTGTGGTTTATGGCAACCAGCGAAGATGCGTCGTTGCTGGCTGCTGAAAAAGCCGTCGAAGCCTGTGAGAAGTGCCCCGGCGTTATGACGCCGTTTCCCGGTGGAGTCGCTTCAAGCGGTTCAAAAGCCGGCAGTGCGTATAAGTTCATGTTTGCCAGCACAAACGAACGCTTTTGCCCGACATTGGTCGGTGATCCCAGAGTGGAAAGTCAGCTGTCTGAAGGCGTGGTATCCTCTATGGAAATCATCATCAACGGCAAGAATCTTCAGGCTGTATCTGACGCAACATTGGCGGCTATCCGAGCTGTCTCGGAGGTGGAAGGACTTCTGAAGATCACCGCTGGTAACTACGACGGGCGACTCGGCAAAAGCTGGGTGTGGCTGATCCCCGAAAATCATGCGGAATCCGTCTGAATGTCGGACGAAATATCTAACAACCCTGCAGCTCAATCTGACTGGATCGCATCAACTCAGTTGCTGTTGGATTCGTTCGAAAAGTGGGTCGGCAAGCCGTTGATTATTCGCCAGAATCCCACCGCAGATTCTGAAACGCTGTTCACTGCTCCGTTTGTTGTGGTCGCTCACGGCACGGAAGCAGATCCATTACTGAACTACGGTAACCGCAGTGCTCTGGATCTTTGGGTCATGCCACTGGAAAGCTTTCTGGGCACACCATCGCGCGAAACGGCAGAGCCAATGCACCGAAACGAACGTGCCGATCTGCTGAAAAGAACTCGCGAGCACGGATTTATCGACGATTATTCAGGCATCCGCATTTCGTCAACGGGGCAGCGTTTTCGCATTCAGCAGGCAACCGTTTGGAATGTCGTGAACAGCCAAAACGAAGTCGTCGGCCAGGCGGCCGCATTTTCGCAATGGACACCGATTGGTGACTGATGGGCCTGGGGATTCATCCGGTGTTTGTAGCTGGCTGGCGTGCTTAACAAATGTCGGGCTCAGCAAACGCATTCGGCGTAGGCGACTGGTCTCGCTGCGCAATCGTTCTACGCCATAGTCCGCCAGCCCGGCTAGAGGTTTTGGGCGTCTTCGGACGGTTCAACGACCAGCACGTTAGTGGCAAGTTCTGTGTGGACAGACTGTTCCAGTCCATCTTCCTTGACTCGTTGTCGGCGAATCTGTGATGGTTGAAGACCGTCGGGAAGTTTGCCTAGATTACAGATGGGTTCACCGGGACTGATGGCAGGCAAAGTCGTCATACCGATGACGACAGCGTTGTAAGGGGCTTGAACCATACTGCGTTCTCGTCCAAGCAACGTAGTATTGGTGGCCAGTGGCTGATCCTTTTCAACGATGTCGCCGGGCTGTACGTGGAACTGTAGAAATCCGCCCTTCTCGGCTCGAATCCACTTTGATTCTTCAACAACAATCTGGATTTCCGGACTTTCCATTTCGCCGTCGAGCATGTTCAGACTTCGCAGGACATTTTTCACACCGCGAACGGCCGATTCGACGATGCCGGGTTCCACTTTCCAGACCTCACCACCTTCCATCACGATGGTAGGGCAACCGGCGTGGCAGGCTTCACGTCGAAATGCGCCTCGGGGGCCTTTCCCGTTGATAATGACTTCGCACCCGAAAGCTTCGGCCATGCCACGCACTTTGGGATCGTCCAGATTGCCTCGAACATTGGGATAATTGGTGCGACGAACGGAAGCGGTGTGCAGGTCAATGCCATAGTCGCAGCGAGAAACGATTTCATCAAAGATTGTTCGAGCCATTCGACTGGCCAGACTGCCTTTTGCGGAACCCGGAAACGATCGATTCAAATCGCGACGATCGGGCAGATAGCGACTGTGACGATCAAACGCCAGGAGATTCAGAACCGGAATCAGCACCAGCGAACCACGCAGCAGCTTAAAACCTGCATCCTGAACCAAAGTGCGGATGGCCCCCGTTCCATTGATCTCATCGCCGTGCAGAGCGGCTGTCACAAAAACCACCGGCCCATCCAGAATTGCGCGGCGGACGTGAATGGGAATCTTCAATGTCATACTGCTGTAGCTTTCGCTGACAGCAAGTTTGACGTTTCGTGATTCACCGGCGGAAATTTCCTCACCGTTCCAGCTATGGATAGGCTGTCGCTTGCGAGGTGTATTCATGTTTGGCTTATTCTTCTGTTGATGGACTCTGGTTCAGAATCCGTTGGCTGTGTTCTTCATGAACTTCCTCGGCGACGGGAAGTTCGGGTAAGTCCTGGACTTTGGGGCTGCGTTTGCGGCGTGTCTTGGCGGGTACGAGTCCTCGCATGGATTCCAGCCGACCAAAGCACAATAAGCGATCGCCGGATTCCAGTTTTCGTTCAGCTCGAGGATTTGGAATAACCGTTGTGCCTCGATACAGCGTCAGAGCATTGATGTCTTTGTCTCGTAGACCCGATTCGCTGATTGTCTTACCGATGTATTCGGAACCTTCCGGAATGTGAATTTCGGTCACCCCATAACCACGGCTAACCGTAAGCCTTTGTCGCAGATCGATTTCCGGAAAGTCAACCTGGGCGGCGATGTAGTCGACGATGGCTCCGGCGATGTCCAGCTGCGTACAGCGTTCGATACCTTCCAGTCCTGGCGATGAATTAACCTCCATAATCTGAGGCCCATCTTTGCCTTCCAGCATGTCAACGCCGGCCACACGTAGTCCGAGAATCTGTGCTGCTCGAACCGCCGTTTCGCAGTAACTTTCGTCCAGAAGTACGGGTTCGGTCTTGCCACCTCGATGTACGTTGCTACGAAATTCCTGACCCTGGGCGACTCGCCGCATAGCTCCGACGACCTGATCGCCGACAACAAATGCGCGGATGTCGCGACCTTTGCTTTCCGCCACGAATTTCTGAATTAGAACGCTCTGCTTTTGGTTTTGCAGCAGTTCAATGATGGCTTCCGCTGATTCAACGGTTTCAGCCAGCAGCACGCCGATTCCCTGAGTGCCTTCCAGCAATTTGATGACGACCGGAGCACCACCGACTCGTTCAATCGCCGGCAGCACGTCTTTTTTGTCGCGTACAAATGTGGTTTCGGGAATTCCCAGTTGATGCCTGCTGAGAATCTGCAGGCTGCGCAGTTTGTCTCGAGAGTTTGAAATACCAGCGGACGAGTTAGCGCAAAACACATCCATTTGTTCGAACTGTCGCACAACGGCCGTGCCGAAATACGTGATGGATGCTCCGATGCGTGGCAGCACGGCGTCGTAATGAGTCAATTGTTTCTGGCGAAAATAAAGATCCGGTTCGCCCTGTTGCAGGTCGATGGCAAATCGCAGAGTGTTTAGGACCTTGACGTTGTGCCCGCGCTGCTCGGCCGCTTCGCGCAACCGTCGAGTGCTGTAGCATTTTGGATTGGCCGACAGAATCGCAAACTTCATAAAAATCTCTTTCTGGCACTGTTGCGGGCGTGGTGCTGTGTGATTCTATTTGGTCCGTTTTTTTGCGGCCAGATTTCCGCCGTAAAACGAACCGCCGGCATCCACTAAAAATCTTCGTCGGAATGCTTCTCGGCCAAGTAACATGCGAAAGCCCATCTCATCTCGATTAGCCAGCGTTACTTCGACCGCATAAATCGCACCGAGCAGTTCAATCCGCGTCATGATGACTGGCCGAACGGCTGCTTTGCCGCTGGAACTGCGGACTGAGCGAAAGTCCAGAACTCGTGCTTCTGTTTTCACAACGGTTCCGCTTTTTCGCTGTTCAGGATGAACTTTAAACTTAACCCATGTCACACCATTGCGTTCAAACTGTGTCAGATCAAACGCGTGCAATGATGACGAACGAGCGCCAGTATCGACTTTCGCCTTGATCATCTTGATGCCCAAATCCGGAAGCCGTACCCATTCTCGCCAACCGATTACGGGCAGATTTGTTTGTTTGCCGGTTTTCATGATGCGTTCGTTTCGTACCGTTCCGAATTTTCACGTATTCTGTCACCGGAAAATTATTCACAACTCTATTATCCCGCACGAAATCTGTTTCTGCAGAAGGCTTGGACAGCAACTGGCAAACTGGTTTCGGAGCACCGCCGCACGCGTTTGCGTCTTGACCCAGACCGAGCAGCCGCCTGGAAACGTTTCGTTGTCTTTATGATCCGAAGCGATGCAGGCAGAATGGAAAGAGGCTGCGCCGCAGGAAGCACACGACTAGTCCCCGTCTTTGTCATTCTAGCAGATGGCTATCGTTTTGGCGGTGTGTCCAAGGCTGCGGTCAGCTTTTTTATTCTGAATCGCGAAACACAATCGCATCCCTGCGGCCAAATCGCCCGGGATGCGCCGGCGTGATTCGGTTCGGTGTTGCAAACGACAATGCGGATTAGGGGACGATGCCGGATGGGGATATTTGTTCGGCTGTAGGACGTTTATTTTTTGCCAGCCCGCGAACAGTTCGGCTTTTTAGAGTGAGCCGAACTGTTGCGTTGAAGACGTCGGTCTTTTTTTCGACTGCGCAGGATCAGGAGATGTGCGCCCCACGAATGTTAACGTACACGGCGTACACCGACTGGCTGGCTGTCATAAACAGTCGATTGCGTTTAGTTCCGCCGAAGCAAACATTGCTGCAGATTTCCGGCAACAGAATCTGGCCGATGCGTTTTCCGTCTTCGTGTCCAAACACATGAACTCCGTCATAGCCGGCTCCGACCCAACCCGCGCTGGACCAGATGTTTCCGTCGACGTCGCAACGGATTCCGTCTGCCATACCGGCTACAATTTCTCCGTTGACTTCCAGTTCCATCGACGCGAATACTCGACCATTCGTCAGCGACTTCTCCGCAACCACATCCCAGACTTTGATTTCTTTTTTCGCGTCCGGGTAATGCGATGCTCCCGTGTCTGCGACGTACAGTTTTTTGTAGTCGGGTGAAAAACACAGACCGTTCGGTTTGTAGATATCGGTCGTTACCTGAATCAGCTTGCCGGTAGCCGCTTCGATGCAATAGACGGCTTCTTTCTGGAACGGCTGTACAGAACCGTTGTTAGCGTTTTCGCCTTCATAGTCCATTAGTCCGCCGTAACCTGGGTCGGTGAACCAAACGTCGCCATTCGGGTGTACAACTGCGTCGTTGGGGCCATTCAGAGATTTGCCGCTAAATGATTCGGCCAGCACGGTGCGCGTTCCATCCGCCGAATAACGTACGACTTTGCGAGTCAGGTGTTCGCATGAAATCTGTCGCCCCTGAAAGTCGAACGTGTTTCCGTTGCTGTTGTTGGCCGGATTACGCAGCGTGCTGACGTGACCATCTTCTTCCAGCCAGCGGTGTTGCACGTTGTTCGGAATGTCGCTCCATAACAGGTAGCGTCCGACGCCGTTCCATGCCGGACCTTCCGCCCACAGCATATCTTTGCTGTGGTAGATTCTTTGAATGGGTGTGTTGCCGAGCTTTAGTTTGTCAAAGCGATCATCCAGCGTGACAAGTCGTGGGTCCGGATAACGCACGGGCGCTGCGTCGCTGTTGTAATTGTCCTGTCCAAATACTTTTGCCGACGCTGTGAATGCAGCAGCTGTCGCAGTAAGGAACGTTCGGCGATTGAAATCCGAAATTGACTGAGATCCAGAGTCCGACATGAGTTGTTTCCAATGAGGCGTGTTAAAACGAACTTCTGCAACCAGCATCCGAACTTCACCAGAACGATGGGTTCTTTTCCATCGTTCGCCTCAACCAGCATCAGCGCCAGTTGTGCATTTTGGTAAGGTCTGTTCTACGGATCGCCGTAGGAAGAATATAGCCAGTTTAAATGTACAGCTCTCGCAACTGTTTTGCCCCGGTTACTCCTGGCTGCAGTTCCAGAATGCGATCAATGCTTATGCACAATAAAATCCCGGGCCTCAAAACACAACCGGTCAAGATCCCGCAACGTCGTTGGCTGCAGACATCGTGCAACGGCCTTGTCTTTCTTCAGGTATGTGGCCACTTCATACTGAAGATTCGCTATCAAAGTGGCCGAAAGATACCGACCGTTAAATAGCAGATCTAACGCGAAAACATTCCAACCACTTCCAGGAGGACCGGGAACAGTTTGAATGCTCGTCGGACGCTGCAATCACTGTTTGGGCGATTCCGGATTGATGCCTGGTTGAAGGCAAAGTTGAGATCCATTGCGGGCATGCAAGACACGTCTGCCACAACTTCGTACAGTCACAGGCATGAATCAGGAAAACCAAACCATGCCACACAACCTCGTCCAGCTTTCTCCTTTTGATGTACACAATCAGCAGTTGGAAGCAAACGTACATCCTCCGGGCTGGAAAAACCCAACTCCGAAACAGCCTTACCATCTGGTTGTGATTGGTGCTGGAACGGCTGGCCTTGTAACGGCTGCAGGAGCGGCCGGTCTGGGAGCTCGCGTTGCGCTGATCGAACGAGAACTCATGGGCGGTGACTGTTTAAACGTCGGCTGTGTACCGTCTAAGGGAATTATTCGAGCAGCTCGCGTTGCTGCGACGGTGCGCGACTCACAGGTCTTCGGCGTGGATGTCACCGCTGGCGCCGCCTTTAATTTTGGCAAGGCGATGGAACGCATGCGACGACTAAGAACCAGGATCAGCCCCAACGATTCGGCAAAGCGATTTTCCGAAATGGGCATTGATGTGTTCTTCGGTCAGGGAGCGTTTGTTGATGACCGAACCGTGTCGGTGACTTGTAGGGACGGTTCCGTCAGCGAACTGAAGTTCAGGAGGGCAGTTATCGCGACGGGAGCACGAGCATCTGCGCCGCCGATCCCGGGGCTTGATTCGGTGAAGTATCTGACGAACGAAAATCTGTTTTCCCTGACGGAATTGCCCCGGCGTTTTGGTGTAATTGGCAGCGGTCCGATCGGCTGCGAAATGGCTCAGGCGTTCGGTCGATTCGGCAGCGACGTTGTCTTATTCGAACGCGGAGACCGTCTGCTGACACGCGAAGATCCGGATGCTTCAGCGGTTTTACAAAAGGAATTTGAGCGTGACCGAATTCGCCTAATGTTGAACAGCGATCATATGCAGCTGAGCCCGGTCGATGACGGATCGATATGCGTTTCAATTGTTCAAAACGGTATTAAAAGAAAAACCGTGGTTGATCAGCTGTTGGTTGCCGTCGGGCGGGCTCCGAATATTGACGGGCTCAACCTGCCGGCGGTAAACGTGCAGGCTGATCGTTCCGGCGTGGAAGTGAATGATCATTTGCTGACTACTAACCCGCGAATTTTTGCGGCGGGTGACATCTGTTCAAAGTACAAGTTCACCCACGCGGCCGACTTTCAGGCTCGCATCGTGATTCAAAATGCACTGTTTGCATTGGGGCCGTTTGGGAAAAAGAAGGCGAGCAACCTGATCATTCCGTGGACCACCTACACGTCTCCTGAGGTTGCTCATGTGGGCCTTTATGAACACGAAGCCAAAGCCGCCGGTGTGTTAGTTGATGTCTATATTCAAGAGTTAGCCGATGTTGATCGAGCGATCCTGGAGGGTCAGGACGAAGGTTTTGTAAAGGTCCTAACGAAGCAAGGCACTGATAAAATTGTCGGAGCAACCATTGTTGCCGAAAACGCAGGTGACCTGATTTCCGAAATTACACTGGCGATGTCGAACAAAATCGGACTGTCCAAAATCGGAGCTACCATTCATCCGTATCCGACTCAGGCCGAGGCCATTCGCAAACTGGGCGACCAGGTGAACCGCACAAAACTTACTCCGCTGGCTCGCAAAGTTCTGAACCTGCTGAGACGCATCAACGTCGGATCCTGACTGTATCGTCAAACGCGGTCGCCTTCTCAGCCCAGATGGCACGGTACTCCAAAATTGGAACTTGGGATATGGTTGATTTCCAACAGTTTAGAGCACTCGAAAAAAATTCGCATCTATTGGGACGCGTGGAAAACAGCGATCATCGGACGAAACAGTACGTTCGCAGCCTCAAGGCCGCGCAGCAGGGCAATCGTCAGAGGGGGCGGGAAGTTTGGTCATTGAAAAAGCAGTACTTGAGCGAGGAAGTGATGATTCCATGCGGCGGTTTGTTGCTTTCCTTTGACGCTGTCTTTGCTTGACGCTGTCTTTGCAGGAATGGTGCTTGAGCAGGCTGAGTGCCACACGTCTGAGCCATGACAGATTGTTGGCCAGAGTGCGTTCGCAGACTCGGCTGGCGTCTTCGTGGAATAGCACGTCCAGCTGCCAGTGACAGTTGTTTACGATGGCCCCTTGCTCACGAACGGCCGTGGCAAACTGTTCGCCACGAAGGTACTCACTGAGAATTTAATAGCGAACTTCTTCGGTGACCTCATCGCCTCGACGACGAACGTTGGAGTTCCCCAGGAAAAGTGGGCGCTCAACAAAGTGTGGTAGATTAGTTGCCACAAGGAGCGTGATCTATATCGAAGCCATTCAAGAGTTCAGGTGTAACGGCTGGTAAGGTTTACAATCAATATAGACACGAGCGACAAAAGTTTGTGTCAAATTGGGGAGCATGGTTTGAGTTGACCTGGTTTTGTCGCGAGGTGGGCGCTACGGTTCGTTGACGTTTTCTCAGGGAGCGGTG
>JBDNFN010000427.1:0-13806 GCA_041689795.1 Fuerstiella sp.
CGAAAACACGGCCGGCCGACCGCGCACTCGCAGACGGTCCAGACCGGTCACTCGCTGCAGCATCGAGTTGGTGGCTTCGATGCCGCCGCGCATTCGGTAATCTGTTTTGAAGTCGTCTGTGCGTTCGGCCGCTCGTCGCTGAGCAAGTCGCTGAGCAAGTCGCTGATCCTTCCCGTTCAGCCGCAATTGGCACAGCATCGGATCGCGACGGATGGGGCACGCCAGGTCGTCGTCCAGGGGAAACTTAGGCCGCTGGCTGGCCTAAGTTTTATAATGTGAGTTTCCGCACTGGAAGCTATCCCGCGCCGGTCCGGCGAATTTTTCATTACAAGCACGACGTGCGAACGACTGAATTTTGCAATGGCTGGATTCAGTTGTTCGCCCGTCGTGCTTGTCAATTTGCGGGTGCAGGACCGTCACTTGCGTTGAGCGGAAAACTCAAACTGTTTTTGCTGTGGCAAGACGTTTCTGTTCTGATACGAATCGGGTGCGTTTTTGTTCAGAATCTGTTTGCTGGCTGTAATTCCTGATGTTTCCCCCGCTGCGAACAGATGGACGTTTGCCCAGCATTTGACAATTTGTCGAAATCTGACCATGGTTCCAAATACGGGTTCTGTATTTTTAGTCAAGAAAACATGCTTTTCAGTGGCTGCACGAAAAAAATTCGGCTCACCGGGTTAGACGACTGAACGAACCGCGTCTGGTTTGTTGAGATGCGTCGAAACATTAAGTTGTTGAGGTATCCTGCGGCGATTCTAAGCCTGAAATGGTCACTCTGATCGGGCGGAAACTTCGTCGAATTAACATTGGAAGTTTGGAATGACGGACGACCCGTCGAAACAGACGGATCATCTGGACGCGCTTTACAGGGAAAATTCCCGTGAGCTGTGGGCGATATTTTATTCGCAATGCAGCGATCCGGAACGAGCCTACGATGCGGTTCAGGAGGCGTTTTTGAAGTATCACGTTTACGCGGGTGAGCCAATCCGGGACCCACGAGCGTGGTTGTTACGGGTCGGGCAGAACTGGCTGCGCGACGTCGCTCGTCGTAAGAGCAGTAGTACTAAACTTTCTGCAACACTGGATGAAATGGCAAACGATCGGTTTGCCGCGGAAGATATATTGTCGTCTGACGAAAACCGCAATGCGGTTCGTGAGGCGTTGGTAAAGATGATTGAAGACGACCGCAAGGTGCTGGTCATGAAGTACGCACTAAACTGGTCTTCTGCTCAGATGGCGATAGTAATGGACTGTACGGCGGCTGCAATTGATATGCGGTTGTCCAGAGCACGTAAGCGTCTGGCGGAACTTCTGGAAGAACAGGGATACTCAAATGAATGAAAAATCCAACAACGGCAGGATGCTGAACGAGGACCAAATGGACCAACTGCTGAGTTCATTTTATAACATGGAAATGCCGGCCGAACTTGACCGTCTTCCATCGTCCTGGCCTCAGATTATGAACGGCGTTTCCCGGAAATCTGGTCTGACCGTCACGATGGTTGCCTCTGATGGCGGCACTTACCGCCCGGGCCCCTCCCTGGGTAGTCGTGCCGTTGTCGCGGTTGCGTCGCTGGCCGCATGCCTGGCGTTGATTGTTGCCAGCAACTTTGGGAAGCCACCTGCCGAACCGACGATTCCCGTTTCTTCCGGTGGTGCTGTTTCAGCCGCTGTTGATGACGTGAACACAACTCTGCGGGAAATCGAAGGCATCGATCTTGGCTCGGGAAGTACTGCCAGCGATGACGGTGCGAAGGCTAAAGATGTTAAGTCTGAAGTCGAAACGTCTGACAGGTAACCGCACTCATGTCAGTGTGGGATTTCTTCGCTTCGAATTGGGTCAAACGAAACCCGGGCACGGTAGCACTGCCGCAAGACGCGTTGAGCGGCAGTTCAGGACGTGCATCCTGTAGATAGCTTAGCAAACGCACTCGGACGGGCGTTTGCTGAAAACAACGGTTTCTTTTCGGCGAAAGACGTCCGTCGCGGCCATGTGTCACTGGCAGACGCTGTTACCGGAACCTCGACGCTGGCGACATGGCTGAATGTTGTCAGAATGAACGGCCAACAAACAATCGTTTGCCGCAGCCGATCGAATTTCCACCAGTCGTTGCATGCCACCGACCGGTATGTGCAATTCCATGTTCGACGAGACCGCTGAAAACGGCAAGTGGCCAAGTGAACCGTAGCTTCAGAATCGGGCGTGAATATTATGCAGGTATTGAATGAATCGTGTCTGGCAGTGTTAGTCGCGTTGACGACTGTGGTGACCACTTCATCCGTTGGTTTCGCTCAGGAAGCAGGCTACGACATTGTGGTATACGGCGGAACAAGTGCGGCGGTCACCACAGCCGTACAGGCAAAGATTATGGGCAAGTCGGCTGTGATTGTCTGCCCCGACATACATCTGGGTGGCCTGACTTCTGGTGGGCTCGGCTGGACAGATTCCGGCAAAAAGGACGCCATTGGCGGGTTGAGCCGTAATTTTTATCACCGCGTCTGGCAGCACTACCAAAAAGCTGATTCATGGTCGTGGGAGGATCAGGCCAGGTTCGGCAATCGCAATCAAAGTGCTCCTGGAAAATCTGACGATGGTTCCACAATGTGGGTCTTTGAGCCTCATGTGGCAGAAGCGATTTTCGATCAGATGATTGCTGAATATCAGATTCCAGTCTTTCGAAACGAGTGGCTCGATCGCACGAAGGGCGGCGTGACAAAGTCCAACCGCCGCATTACTGGTTTTAGAACTCAAAGCGGCAAGGTGTTCACTGGCCGTATGTTTGTCGACACCACCTATGAAGGTGATCTGCTGGCAACTGCCGGAATTGACTATCACGTTGGACGAGAAGCGAACACCGTTTACGACGAAACATGGAACGGAATTCAGGTTGGCATCTTACATCACAAACATTGGTTTCAGACTTCCGTTGATCCTTATGTGACGCCTGGCGATCCGACAAGCGGCGTGTTGCCGCTTGTCAGCACAGCTGATCCGGGTATCCGAGGCGACGGAGATCATCGAATTCAGGCGTACTGCTTCCGCATGTGTCTGACGAACGTGGAACTGAACCGCATTCCGTTTGCGAAACCGGTTGGCTACGACGCCGGGCAGTACGAACTCTTGCTGCGAGTCTTCGCTGGCGGTTGGCGTGAAATGTTCGCCAAGTTCGACCCGATGCCGAATCATAAAACCGACACCAACAATCACGGGCCGTTCAGCACCGACAATATCGGCATGAACTATGACTATCCCGATGCCAGCTATGAACGTCGAGCTGAAATTGTTCGAGAACACGAGGTCTACCAACAGGGCCTGATGTACTTTATGGCTAATGATGTTCGAGTGCCCACTGAAGTGCGTGAAGCAATGTCGAAGTGGGGTTTGCCAAAGGATGAGTTTCTGGACACCGGCGGCTGGCCCCATCAAATTTACGTTCGCGAAGCTCGCCGAATGATTGGTGAGTACGTTATGACCGAGCACGATTGTCTTGACAGGAAACCAACGCCTGAGTCAGTTGGAATGGGGTCGTATACGCTGGATTCGCATAATGTGCAGCGGTACATCACTCCGGATGGTTTGGTGCAGAATGCGGGCGACATTGGAGTTCATGCTCCTCGACCATATGAAATCGCATACGGATCAATCGTGCCGAAAAAATCACAGTGCGAAAACCTGCTGGTGCCTGTGTGCGTTTCTTCAAGCCACATTGCGTTTGGTTCACTTCGTATGGAGCCAGTCTTTATGGTGCTTGGCCAATCCGCTGCGACGGCGGCATGCCTGGCGTTGGACGACAACATCGCTGTTCAGGACGTGTCGTACGAAAAACTGAAGCAGCGATTACTGACCGACAGGCAGGTGCTGGAACTGGAACCGGACTATGCGGTTTCGTCGTCGAAGTTAAAAGGAACCATCATCGATGATCGCATGGCCAGCTATCAAAGCGAATGGGAAAGCTCGTCCGCCAGCAAGCCATTCGTTGACGGCGGTTACACTCACAATGGAAACGCCGATCAGGGAACAAAGTCAGCAACGTTTACGACGCCATTGTCAGCTGGTCGTTACGAAGTGCGTTTGTCTTACCCACCAAATAACAATCGAGCATCCAACGTTCCCGTGACAGTGTTTCATTCGGCGGGAAAAGAAAAGAAGATTATTAACCAAAGAACGCAGCCACCGATTGATGGTCTGTTTGTCAGCCTCGGAGAATATCAGTTTGGCCTGGAAGGGAAGATCGTTATCGATACGACAGAAACGAACGGGTACGTCGTGGTCGACGCGGTTCAGTTTCTAAAGGTGGAATAACGCTGGGCGAAGGGTTTAGCGTGGCGATTGCAGCTTGAATTTGTGCCGGCGTTCAATGATGTCTTTTTTCGTACAGGCATCATTGAACTTTGCTATCGCAGTGTTTGCAGCCAGGCGACCATGTCTGCGATTTGTTGTCCCGACAATTGTTCGTCCAGCCCCTTCGGCATGATCGACACAGTGCTGGGAACCAGTTCCTCGATGTCGCTGCGGACTATGGTGATCGGATCGCCAGTGCTTTGCTGAATCGTGACTTCGTCTGATGTGTCTTTGATCACCAGACCGGAAACCGTGCGGCCTTTCGTCGTTACCAGCGTGTAAGGTTCGTATTGGCGAACAATGGTGGCTGACGGAAAAATGATCGATTCCAGCAGGTCCTGCGGCGTTCGGTTGGCTCCAATTGTCGTTAGGTCCGGGCCGATTCGCTTGCCAGGCGGTTCGTTGGCTGCGTTCTTCCCCACCACGTGGCACGTTGCACATTTTGCTTTTTCGCTAAAGAAAACTTCGCGACCTCGTACAGCATCGCCAGACTTTAGCTGCCCGATCAACGAATCAAGCGTCAGAAGTTTGGCCTGTTCGGCGTCCTTCATTTTGTCCAGCAGCGCGTTTGCTCGTTCGTGAAGTTCTGCTGGAAAGCTTTTCACAACTTCTGAAACCTCAATCATTGGCACACTGTTAAGGCTTCGAGCATTTTCGAGGTGGTTTAAAAATGCGCTAGCCTGTTCGAGCGTGAGTCCTCGCCTGAATAGGGGGACAAGATCGTTCAGTTGCTGCGGTCCGGTATTGTTCATGAGGACAGCGACATTGTTAAGTTGATCTGTGTTAAGTGACGCAGTACTAAGCAATCGGGTGGCGTTAGTTTGTTCTTCGATAGTGCCATTGGTGGCCAGCTTTACCAACTGGTCGAAGATTTCGTATTTTAAAAATGTGGCCCTGTCGCTCGCCAGAACATTGATGGCCGCAAGTCGAACAGTGGCTGGTTGAGTGCCGGCTGTAGCGATCAGGTGCAAACGCGGAGCGAAGTGACTCAGGTCATAGGCACCCGCGGCGTAGATGGCAGCGGCCCGCCATTCTACATTGCTGGAATTCAGCATTTCGTTAATCGCGTTTTGAAGTTCCGAATCCGAACCTGGGGGCAGATTCGAAATCAGGTTGAGCAGTGCGACAATTGATTCAGGAGAGTCCAATTGTTGACGAAGTGCTGCTGCGATATCACGGCTAATTGCTGCCGCATCTCCGGATATTCGCAACAGTGCTCTCAGCAGGTCTGGATCAGTTTGTACGGACTTGTCAGCCAACATCTTCTTCGCACGCTGTGTGGCAGCAGCCATCACTAAGTTTAATTGCTGTTCTGTCAAAGCCTGCTTCGCGTTGCGGACACGGATGATATCCAGAGCAGCCAGCAATACGTCGGGTTTTCCTGCTTCAATACAGGCCCTCAGTTGCTCGCTGCCGACTCCGTCTGTGAAAAGTTGATTCAGAACGATAAGTTCTTCCGGGCTGTTCAACAGTCGATCAGTGACAAGACTTGATGGGACTTGTCCCTGCCGAATTCCGGTTTCAAGCATTGCGTACGACAACGCATGACGTTCTTCGCGATCAGGTTGAACGGTGGATTGCGGCGATGTAACGATAGCAAACAGCCAGCCGAGAGTTTCCTCCTCCGCTGCACGCCCCAGAGCAGTGAATGCTTCTCGTCGAACAGCCGCAGAAGAATCAGCGGCAGCCTTCGTAAGTGGACCTACTGCCGCTGGATCGGGATTAATCGCGAGCGCGTGGCAGGCCATTTGTCGAATCGCTGAATCGGGATCTTCCAGTGCATTCCGAATAGCGGTCTGAGCGTTGGCTAAAGCTGATTTACTCAGGACGGCCTTGGTTTTCTGAATGCGAGCGTTTGCACTCGCCGGTCTTTCAGTGGAGCTGGCTTTAGGGGTTTCGTCGCTTTGAGAGTGCTGGCCGCCGTGGCCGATCATGCGTGTCACTGCCCAAATGGCACTTCTTTTTGGCACGCTGTCGGCGGCAGATATCTGCGATCCAAGCAGGTGTATAATCGGTTCGCCTCGTTGCACACATTCCTGAATCGCCTTTTCGCGGACCGCATAACGTGCGTCGCCAAGATGCTGCATCAGTTCAGCATCTGCACGCGTGGCCCAGTCGATACGGTTGCCTCGCGGATCGGGAAGACTAGGCATGTCATCGCGACGAATGCGGTAAATGCCACCCAGAACATCAGGCTTGGCGATCTGCGATGTCGGGCAGCCGCGATAGAACCAGCCTCCGGTGTCGATTACCAGAAGGCTGCCATCCGCATCTTCGATAATGTCAGTCGGATGGAAGTCCCGATTGTTGCAGGACAGAAACTGCCGTTCGGTGGCACTATACGTACTGCCGCTGCGTTCCAGTTCGACTCGCACTACTTTGCCGAGATTGAACTGAGTGACGAAGAAGTTGTTTCGCCACTGTTCATTGATAGCGCCGCTGCGATATCGAGTCGTCCCGGACACCGCTACATGGCCGAACCGGTGGATCGGCCCCAGCAGCTTTCCTGTGATTGGCCATTCTTCCAGAAATGCTTCCCGGTGAGGATATGCTCCACCGTATTGCCAATGCACAAGGCAATCAACTCGCGGACGAGAGTACATAATGTTGACCGTGCCAATGACGTCGCCTTCTTCTGTGAAGTCAACTTCCACCGGGTTGTCCATGCCTCCGCCGCAGTGAATTCGTACATCGCTGCCGTCTGGCCAACAGCTGAAAATATACGATCCTGTGCGACTGCTGGTCACGTTGCCGTCTTTGTCTTTGAATTCGTGTCCGTGATATCCGTCGCACCAGAACAGCCGACCGTCAGGGCTGAAGAAGCATCCGTGAATGCTGGCCGCGTTGCCGTTATAGCCGAACTTGTCCACGACGATTTCTCGCTTGTCAGCCACGCCGTCGCCAGTGGTGTCCTGCAGCCGCCAGATGTTTGGCGGTGATGCCACGTAAAGGGCCCCAGCGTGCCATGCAGCGCCCATTGGGAAGGTCATTTTGTCTGCGAAGACAGTGGTCCTGTCGAATACTCCGTCTGCGTCGAGGTCTTCCAACATGTTGATGCTGTTTGGAAGGTGTTGTTCCAGCTCCTCGGCTGACATGTTTACTCCAGCGTTGTTGCAAACAAACAGTCGCCCGGTGTCGTCAAAGCAGCCCATGGTTGGGTGAGTCACCAGTGGAGGGCCAGCGACAAGATTCGCGCTAAAACCAGCCGGCAGCGAAAATGTCTTGGGAGTGAATCCGGTTGGCAAAAGTGGCGTTAATTCCGCAACCGGCGCGGATTCATCGGCGACACAGCAACTGCTGGTTGCAATTGTGGCACAGAACAACAAGGTGGCGAGCGTGGTGCCGAAGGTCAACTGAAGATCAACGTGGCCAATCATCTTCATCCCCTGTTCAGGTTTCGTTTCAAATAACATGCAGTGTGGTAACGAATTGTGCCGTTGACTTTCAAGTAAGGAGTCGCATCGAGAGCCAACACAGGTCCGAAACCGGAGTTGAATTGAGTGAGACCGGATACAGGCGGCATCTGCTTTAGGGCGACCGAAAAGCGGTCCCCCGCCTTCGGATATGGCGATTGGGTTCTAAGTTTGCATGCACGATTCAACTTTTGCACTTGTTTTTGGCTAACGTATTGGACGGGGACTTTCATTTTGACAAAAATATGCAGATAGTTTCCTCTCTGAATATTCCCACCTCTTTGCGAAAGTCGCTTCATGCGTGCTCTGCTTACCGTATTGACCGTTGTGTCTTCCTGCTCAATGATTGTCGCCCAGGACGTTGAAAAAACTGCCACTCTGGAATTCAAGACCGCTCAGGACAAAGTCAGCTACGGCATCGGTATGAATATCGGTCGTCAGTTCAAGAGCCAGGGATTGGAACTGAACATCAAGAACCTGACTCTTGGTATTGCCGCTGTACTTGAAGGTACCGAACCGGCTTTGACTCAGGCTGAAATTCAGGCAGCATTCGCAGAGTTTGAAGCAGAACGGGCTGCCGTCGCAGCCAAGCTTGGCGAAACCAACCTTGCCGCTGCAAAGAAGTTTCTGGTTGAAAACGTCAAAAAAGAAGGCGTTAAGTCGACCAAGTCCGGACTGCAATACATGGTCATTACAGAAGGTACCGGCCAGACACCAACGGCAAAAGACACCGTTAGTACGCACTATCGAGGCAAATTGCTCAGCGGGAAAATGTTCGACGAATCCTACGAGGGTGCCGAACCGACTCCGGAAGATGAGCCAGTGTCGTTCGGTGTGACACAGGTGATTCCCGGATGGACGGAAGCTCTGCAGCTAATGAAAGTCGGTTCAAAGTATCGTCTGTTCATTTCACCGGATCTGGCGTATGGCCCCAACGGTCCAGACAGCATTGGTCCAAACAGTCTACTGATCTTCGATATCGAACTGATCGGCCTTAAGTAACCGAACTTCAACAATGGTGCCGTTGCTTTCGGCAATCGCTTCTCAGTCAAAACGCCTTCGATGACCCGACAGGTGTCGAAGGTGTTTTGTGGCAGCGAGATGCTCTGCCGGTCTTGACGAACACTGGTTGGCGACAGACTACCGCAAATTTTGATGAGTTATGGCCGCGAACAGCGTCATTTGGCCCCGGATTCGCGGCCGCCGCGAGCCCGTTTCGTTCACGACAAAACGTAGACCGCTCTATTGCGATTTTACGTTCAATAAACGTAGTGAATCCAACGCTTGTCGATCGTTTTGAGGGGCAAACGTGTGTCGCTGTAGCTCAAATTTAGATGCGGGGAACATGAGGGGCAGTAACGAAAAAAAGTCTGGCTTGACGATTTTACGAAACCTGTTTCGGGCCATTTCTTAGCTGATCGTGTCAGTAAATGACCATTGACTGAGCCAGCGTTCGGTGGCCCAGACAAACGGGAGCTAGCTCGGTCAGCAACTGCCTTGCGATAGTTTCAGGGGCTCGCGGGTACGACAACCTTGCTGCCACTACCGCTGTTCTTTCCGACCAAAACTGCAGCCAAAGCTGTTGCAGTGACAGTTGTCGCCAAAAATCCTGGTGCGATCATGGGCATCATTGGTGCGCCGTATTGTCCCAGAGCAGTCTCGGCTCCAACAACAACCGCCGGGTTGGTGATGGCTGCTGGCGGGGCTGTGTCGGCAGTCCAGAATCTGTACAACTGTGTCGAATCGCTGACGCTGATGGTGTGCAGGCCTGGTCGCAGTCCGGAGATCGAAACACGTCCGCTCGCATCGGTTTTTGCTGTTGCGATTGCTGTATCCAGATAGGACACAGTTACTTTTTGGTCGGCGAGCTGATCACCAACCAGCGACACAATTTGCAAGCTCAGTCTGCCACCTTCGTTTAATCGCACGTCTCGTGATACGACAGTTTGCGAGCTACTGCTTACCATAGGCGTTGAGCCCACGACCGGCTTCGACTGCTGCGAGTAGCAAACGCTGAATGGCTGCCCCCAAGTTACAAGGGCTGCCAGAATAATTCGGGAATGTGTGCTTATTTTCACGGCTCATGCCTCAATTGCAGTGCGGAAACAATTGAGTGTCCGCCGAAGCTTCTCGACGAGACACACGACGCTGTTGCTAAGGCAAGAAGCAGGACTTGCGGGTCCTGTGGATCAAGTGGCAAACAGCGCCGCCCGTCTAGCGTAGTGAAAACTGAATTCGGCGAAAATAGGAACCTATTCGATTTGCGACTTCAGATTGTCGAGCGGTCGTCCATTCACTGAATGCACCCGGGGCTTCACCGGCGGAAATTGCCTGAAGGAATTCTTTGAACTGACCTTGTGTTCGATCTGATTCCATCAGCAGGAAGTGCACATATGCCCAACTGTCTCGATAATTTTCGCCAGACATCGAAGCGGCTGAAGGGATCTTTTCAAGTGCAGTCAGACTTGGCTTCCACCCTGTTCGACACTTCCACCGCATTGAAGAAAGTCGCGATGATTTCTGTCGCTCTGCGGGACGCTCTTCCATGAATTCAGCCAGACCTTCGTCAATCCAAAGCGGGACATAGGGAAGGCTTTGATGCAGTAATGCGTGGGTATATTCGTGTCGCAGGTCCATGACGAGTTGCTGATGGCGAAACGTATAGATCTGAAACAGGTCGCCGTTCTGGTAGAAAATAGCCCGTCTAGACTTCGCCTCCGGAATTTTTGTGGACAGGTAGTCTCGATAGTTCTGGAGCGAACTAAAAATCACCACCTGGACAATCTGCCCGCTACCGCTGATTTCCAGGCGATCATTAAGCTCATTGGCGACACCGTTAAGCTCGCTGGCGATAGAGTCGACTGATATGGGAAACTCGGAGAATAGCTCGAATTCAGCCCGCTGTTCGTGAACTGCCCAACGATCTGCCCGAATATCGGATTGCAGAAACACTGCAAAGACCACACTTAGTAACAGGTGAGCGGCAAATTTACGACTTTGGGGAATCACAGGGGGACCAATTTGATGCCAAGGACTGTTGGGGACAGAGATCCTTTGAGTGTGAGTGATCTGCATTCCTAAGCGTGCAGTGCAGGCTCATAAGGTACGCGGCAATCTGTCGTTGGTTTTTATCGTTTTTTTAGGTCAAATGGACTTTCGCAGTCAATATCAAGACGCAGGCAATTTGATGCACTCTGCGATGCTGGTTGTCCACTATTTGATGACTCAAATGCGAATTATAGGTTGAATGTAAAAACTGCATTCCATATAAATCAAGTCAAATTTGGTACGTAGCGCGGCGGCTTTTGTGGTATGTGGGGTGTACGTTTAGTCATATTGGTGGCGGGTATATCCGCTATTCGCGACTAAGTACACAGATAACCGTGCATTTGAGTTTTTCTGAATCCATATCGGTTTGAAGAAGCAACTCTTTACATGCAATCTCAGGCTTGTGCCACGAGATTGAACGTTTTAGTCAGAACTTAACACTAAGGAGAAGATGATGTTACAGAAACGGGGTCGTATTACCCGTCGGAAGAAGAAAACCGTCCCGCAAACGGAGTTCGACAATTCAAAGAAGCGAAAAGAATTCGCTGTCTTTGTTGTCGAAGACGATCAGGCAATTCGAGCGTCCATGAAGGAAGCTTTGGAAGAAGAAAAACTGGTTGTTCATGACTATATGACGGCCATGGAATTCTATCGCGACTACCGTGAAGTCGTTCCTGGTGTTTTGGTTCTGGACATTCGTCTACCCGGAATGACAGGAATTGAGTTACAGGAAAAGTTGGCGTCAGAGGATTTTCCTCTGCCAATCGTCATGATTTCCGGACATGCGGACGTTCCAATGGCCGTTCGTGCCATGAAGAACGGGGCTTTTGATTTTCTGTGCAAACCTGTACGTGTTGATGACATGTTGCAGGCAGTCAGTCGGGCTTATAGTTCGTACTACAGCATCGACGTCGACATGGACGAAGAACTGGACGAAACGGAAGATAGCCTGAACAGATTAACGTCTCGTGAACGTGAAGTTCTCGACCACGTTGTTGATGGCCTGTCAAGCCGCGAAATCGCAGAGGAACTTACTGTCAGCACAAAGACAGTGGAAGCTCACCGAGCGAGAATTAACGACAAGATGCGAGCAGACAATGTTGCTCATCTGATTCGCATGTGCTTCAACTTCAACGCTGCTGAAGAAGCATAGTTGTAGCTGCAGAAGTAAGAATAAAGTTAGCCGGATAAAAACGCCGTGCGGTTTACCGCACGGCGTTTTTGTTTATAGACAGTCAAATTTGACTATCATGCGGCACTGTGTCGGATTGCAGTATCGCATCAATGTTACCTCAATTTCGATACGGGCCAGCTTGTGGGGCAAAGCTGTGCTGAGGCTCTCTGTATGTTTTCTCACCCATACTTCGGGTTAGAATTCTGTTAGTTGACTCATTGGGAACCTTTGAGTCAGCGTGCCTGGTCCATTGACTGCTCGTTTAGCAGCTCGGTTATTTCACACTTTGCCTGATCGCGTAGAATGTCTTTTTTGTCGGCCCCTGAAACGGCAACTAAAACTTTGCCGGCGCCCGATCGAGTCGGTCTTGCCATTGTTCTTATGGCGACACTGATGCTGGTGATCGCCGTGATGCGCAGTGCGTCACTTCAAAGCGCCAATGACAGATCTCGCTGGTGTACTGTTTGGTCTCTAGTGGAACGCGGTACTTTTCAGATTGATGAGATTGATCGGGTCGATCGCTGGTCGACGATCGACAAAGTGCGACATCGAGAAGACGATGAAGGCCCCTACCATTTTTATTCCTCCAAACCGCCGCTGCTATCTACCATGGTTGCCGGCTTGTATTGGATTGAACGGAACACGCTCGGTTACAGCCTTGATCAGGACACTGATTTTGTTTCCAGAATGTTGCTGCTGCTGGTGAACGTGTTTCCTATGTTTCTAGCGTTATTGTCACTGCGAAAGTCGCTGCAGTTATTGGGCGTGAATCGCATGGCTTTGTGGATGTTAATGTCGACTGCCGGTTTTGCGTCGATGCTGAATCCGTTTTTGACAACGCTTAATAATCATACGCCGGCAGCCATCACTCTGATCTTCTGCCTATCTGCGATGGCTCGCGTGACAATGTCGTCAAGGCCGCGAGGCCGTGATTTCGCAGTAATCGGTTTCATGGCAGCTCTGACCTGCTGCTTTGAACTGCCTGCGGCATTGCTGGGGATTCTTTCTTTCTTCTTTGTGTTGAAACGCGACTGGCGAAAGACGGTGAAATGGTTTGTTCCAGCAGCCATTATCCCGTTAGCCGCTTTTTTCATCACTAACGCAATGTGCACTGGTGGCATCAAACCGTTTTATGCTTACTACGGAACCGACAAGTACGTCTATGTTCACGAAGGCGTGCCGAGTTATTGGACGGATCCGCAGGGGATTGACGCCAATACTGAGTCGCCAGCCATCTACCTGATGCATTGCATCGTCGGTCACCATGGCATTCTTTCACTGTCACCGGTCTTTCTTTTGACTCTCGCCGGATGGTACCTGATATTTTGGCGAAGAACCGAGGCGAAGATCTTTACGATCCAATGTATGGGCTGTGGATTGACGCTGGCAGTGCTGAGCTTCTATTTAACTCGCACAGAAAACTACAACTATGGTGGAAATTCGGCAGCGCTGCGTTGGATGCTGTGGCTGACACCTTTTTGGTGGTACGGCATGATTCCGGCGGTGCAAAAGCTGACGTCGTCAGCGAAAGGCACTGTTGTGATGCTGCTTCTGCTGGCAGCATCGGTTTACTCGTCTGTGTATTCTTTAAATCAGCCGTGGAAGCCCGGTTGGATTTACGAACGCATGGAACGCGCTGGCTGGGTGGACTATCGCCGCAGGATACCGCCGTTTAATCCCTCTCGGTATTCGCTCATTACTCAGCTTCCAGACATCGCTGGAGTGACGGGCGAATGGGTGCAGACAATCGGAACTCGGCGAATTCTGAAGATCGTTGCTCAACCGGCGGCGGTTCTGAATGGTGCAGACGTATTTCCGTTGCAGATGCA
>JBDNFN010000428.1:0-5932 GCA_041689795.1 Fuerstiella sp.
CGCAACGCCACACGTCGCTGGCTCAAGTCGTTTCGCCGGGACCATCCGCACTTGCCGGTGATCGTCCTCAAGGACGCGCTGAGTTCCAACGCACCACGCCTCGACGACCTGCGCGAGACCAATGCGCATTACATCATCGGCGGCAAACCGGGCGACCACGCCTTTCTGTTTCGGTTTCTCGCCGCCGCCGACAAGGCGGGCCGGACGGAGACGCTGCGCAGCCGTTTTGAGGAGTTCGTTCGACTCGATGACGGAGTTGCTCACGTCTCTGGTGTGTGGCATCGTCCGACAGCGGCCGGTGTTGCGGAATTCATCGTAGAGCCCGCCGCGACGCCCACAGAAATCCCGCTCATTTTGAGACGCTGAACCAGCGTTGCGGACACGGTCCGTGCGCAGGTGCGAAACTAGCCGGCCTTGGCCAGGTTTCTGCCAAGTTCAGTCGACGAATTCAACCCCTTGCCGCCCCTTGGAATCCGTTGACGCTCAACAATCGTTGACTTCCAGCGTCTACACGTTAACTCGGGCTAAATACGATGCGTGTCGGTTCAGTGACCGGGAATTGCTGGTATCTTCTTGGCCCTGCCGTTGAGTCGTACATGACTTGGTTCGGCTTTTGGCACGTCTCGCTGACCATTCTCATTTTTATGGCTGGGCTGGGATTCACAGCGATCTTGGCGCTGCTTGCAATAACTCAACCTTGGTTGCGATAACTCCATTTTTAAACCCGATAACAGTTCTTCCGATTCCTTCGACGAAGGTATTTCATGCAGTGGATCGATCGCAGCAAGCTAGCCACACAATTAATGGCTGGCACGTTTCTGAATCTCGGGTCGGCGACGGCTGTTGAAATCGCTGCCAATACAGGATTCGACTGGCTGCTGATAGACCTGGAACACGGGTCCGGAGCCCTGTCTGACTTGCGCAACATGCTGCTGGCCTGTCGAGGCTCGGGCTCTGCGCCGATCGTGCGGATTCGATCGGTCGATCCAGACACGGTAAAGTTCGTGATGGACAGCGGTGCAGCTGGTGTAATGTTTCCTTACGTCAGCAAACCCGACGAAGCACGGCGAGCCGTTGCCTGCATGAAATATCCTCCGCAGGGAAATCGCGGAGTGGCGGGGGCAATTCGAGCCACAGACTACGCTCGCCGTTGGAAAGATTACTTCACAGAAGCCAACGCACAGAGCCTTGTCGTCGTCCAGATAGAAACTCCGGAAGCTGTTGAAAATGCTTCACAGATTGCTGCCGTCGAAGGTGTCGACGTCTTGTTTGTGGGCCCGTTGGACCTGTCAGTCAACCTTGGATGCCCCGGCGATTTTTCACAACCTCACTTTGTGAACGCGCTAAAGAAGGTGGTGGAATCGTGTGCAACTCACGGCAAGGTGCCCGGAATCCTGACCAAGTTCGGCTTTGAACAGAAACATAAAGAACTGGGATTCCGCTTTACGGCGTTAGGTTCGGATTCCGTCGCAATTGTTCAGGGAATGGAACAAAGCCTGGCCACACTTCGGCGTTAGCCGAAGTGTGTGCTATGGAGCGTATTTCAGTTCAGTCGTTCCCTCAAGGTTACGAATTTCAAGCGTGATCGAATTCCTCGGCGAATCCCAATCGATGCTAATCACGCCGTAATTTGGTTTGTGGTAAGTCTGCTTAAGATGGCGAAATCGGTTGACCGTGGGCGTGCCGCGAGGATGATCCTGATTAAAGCTGCTGGATGTAAAATCCAGTAGTCGATAGGGCAAACTACTATCCAATGCAGACAGTTCAGACCAGTGCCGATCGCCGCTGATAAAGACAACGCCGTTAGCTTTCGTGTCTGCCAGCAGATCAATCATTCGCTGACGTTCGTGAGGAAGATTCGACCATGTTTCCTGACCGGCATCTTCTGCAATAAACTGAATACTGCTGGCGATAATCCGGACTTCCGCAGGCTGACGAAGCTGCTGTTCCAGCCACATCCATTGAGCTTCTCCCAACATTGTTTTCGTCGGATCATCATCGGGAACCCACGATCCACCGACTCGTTTATCACCTTTTTTCAAAGGTGAACGAAAATACCGAGTATCCAACAGAATCACCTGTACGCGTTTTCCAGGCGGACCGAAAACCTGAGCTTCATAAATGCCTGGGCGCGTCCGCGATGCCGCCGGTTTATCACCGTACCAAAACTGTTCGAAGATGCGTTCTGATTCCTGCCGCATTAAATAGTCTGCGCCGCCGTCGTTGATTCCATAGTCGTGGTCATCCCACGTTGCCAGAATACGACTCGAATTTCTAAGAGCCTGAAAACCTGGATCCGCCGCCAGCAATTCGTATTTTGCGTGCAACACAGACATGTCTTCGGTATCGCCATAGATGTTGTCGCCAAGAAAAATAAACACCTCGGGAGACTGCCGGGCAATCGTCTGCAGAATCGGCATCGGCTTATCCTGTTTTATGCAGGAACCAAACATGATCCGGCTGACAATCGGTTCAGCCTTCGGGACCAGTGCCAGGCGAATGGATGCTGCCACCTGGTCTGCCAGCTTCGCGTAGCCTTCAGCCATAAAATGCACGTCGCCCGGCTTTGTAAACAGTGCGGTGGAAAACGTTCGAGACAGCTTATTCAAATTATTGATCCGCACACCGTGTCTCTGCATAACTTGCGCTGCAACTTCGTTGTACCTCAGTTCATCGTTCAATTTCCTGCCAGCTTCGCCTTCGGGAACCACAGTTGTGCTGGCCCAGATCAACACGGCACCGGTCTTTTGCAAACGTGCCGTAAGCTGTTCAAGGTTCTGTTCATACTGTTCCAGCGACGTGGTCAAAGTGCCACGAACCTTATCACGTTTTCCCTGCTCAGTAGATTCAGGATGTCGATAACACAAATCCCACAATCCCCAGTTGAAGTGGATCACATCCCACTTTGTATCGCCTAGCCACACATCAAGTTTTCGCAATCCGGCAGCGGTATGCTGAGCGTTGCCGGCGTTATGACGCACGTTGGCTTCCTGCTGCATCATCTGCACAACAGCCGGCGTATACCCCCAAGAAATCGAATCGCCGATGATCAAAACATTCGGCTGATCGGCGCTGGAAATGCGACAACAAACGGCCATTACGATTAGAAGAGAAATTCTGAACATCTGTGTCTATTTCCAAACAAGATCAATGGCACAATGCTGCGATACTATTCGCATTACCAGTCATCGCGATTCACGTGGACCCAGGTCCTGCTGCTTTAGATACCCATCACGAATCTGGTGAAGCTGCTTCCAGATCGCGGCGTCACGTGCCTGAGGCGAAACGCATGCAAACACGTAATTGCGCCCGTCACGATTCCAGGTTTGAAGTTCCAGATTCAGCGTCTGAGATGTTTTGGTCGCAAAGGGCTCAACCCAGCAAATCGAACAGACATAGTCAGTTGTATCGCCTGCGTCGGCACCATCTTTCGACGGCGACTTTTTCAAAGTCATCGTGAAGGTAGCCGGATCGACTTCCGGCGATTTTCCATTTAGAACAGCTTTGCACAGTCCGCGATAGTATTTCAGAAACTCTTCCTTCAGAACAGCTTCCGTGAGTTCCGGTTTAGGATCCAGTTCAAACGCAAAGGCGTAGCAAAAAAACGAATCCGATTGCAGGTCCATCATACCCGGCGCAAACCGAATGTGTTCGACTCCCTTAATCGACATGTCGGCGGCAAACCCGGGAGGCAATCGTATCGTTTCACCGCCCCAGCTTTGGGGGGCTGGAAGTTTCGAAGAAAACGTCTCGTCGGCCAGCGGCAAAGATGTGCACAGCAGGCAACCAACAACAATCCATTGAAACATAACCAAAGCCCTTTCAAGCCACCAACGGTGATACAAGTCCCGTCACGATACCCGGACGCTACATTTGAGCAAGCGTGCTGGAAGACCAAACACCACACAAAAAACGCTCGAATGGCCGACAGTTGAATGCACACGCGTACACCCCACATATGGGGTTGCCCTTGCATTTTTGATCCGCAGGCGATACGTAATTCCAATACCGCAGCCCCAATCGTAAAACTCAGGTCTGCAGCCAGATGCTGCAAAACACGACGTTTGCTCTGACATCCATTTCCGTCATTCAATAATTTATGGAGTAGTCGGGGTTGCAAAGAGGCGCTCGAAACAATGCACGTTCATGTTGTGATCACCGCGGTGCTGGCCGCCAACCTGTTGGTGAGCTCGGCCTCCGCAGACGACAACTGGCCACAATTCCGTGGCAAAGACGGACTTGGACTGGCCAGCGGACATCCTCCGACTGAATGGGATATTGCAACGGGAAAGAACGTCGAATGGATATCAGCAGTTCCGGGGCTCGGACACGCTTCTCCAATTGTCTGGGGCGACCGGATTTTTCTGGCGACGGCCACCAGCCCGAACGGTGAGAAGCCGTCGCTGCAAACCGGGTGGATTGGAGGAGCGGGCGATTCGGCGGATGACAAAGGCTACTGGACATGGCAACTGATATGTCTGGACCTAAAAACAGGGGCCACTCTTTGGAATCAAGATGCCTACGAAGGCGAGCCCGCAATCAAACGTCACGTAAAAGGCTCTCATGCCAATTGCACACCGGCCACCGATGGTAAACACGTGGTCGCCTTTTTTGGTTCTGAGGGCCTGTACTGCTACGACTTTGAAGGCCTGTTGAAGTGGGAATGCAATTTCGGCCGCCTGCATTCGGGCCCGTACGACGATAAGAAACTGGAATGGGGATTCGCCAGCTCGCCCATCATTTACAATGGACATGTGATTGTGCAGTGCGATTGCCTGAATACCAATTTCATCGCCATTCTGGATGTCGAGACCGGTAAGGAACTGCGACGAATCGATCGTGATGGAGAAGTCGCCACGTGGTCCACACCCACCATCGTTACGATCGGGAACAAAACTCAAATTGTCTGCAACGGCTACAGAAAGATGGCAGGCTATGACTTTGAAACCGGTGAGCCGCTGTGGTTTTTAAGCAACGGAGGTGACGTGCCTGTGCCAACGCCGCTGTTTGCAAACGATCTGATTTATCTCACCAGCGGGCATCGTGCCGCACCCACGTTTGCGGTCAAACCGACAGCCACTGGCGACCTAACTCCAGGCAAAGACAAACCGTTGAACGACGGACTGGCATGGTGGGAATCCAAAGATGGAGCCTACATGCCAACACCGCTGGTTAAAGACGGTCTGCTGTACACCTGTAACGATGACGGCCGATTAGCGGTTCGTGATGCAAAGACTGGCAAACTGAGATACCGCCAACGAGTCGGCACGGGAACTCGAGCCTACTCGGCTTCTGCAGTCTCAGCTGACAATCACATCTACTTCACCAGCGAAAGTGGGGAAGTGACAGTTATTGCTGCTGGCAAAGAATTTCGTCCATTGGCCAGCAACAATGTTGGTGAAGTCGTTTTGGCGACACCTGCTATCGCTGGCGATCGCCTGCTGATCCGATCAATCGACCATCTGGTCTGTATTAAACAGTCGCCGCAGAAGGGAGACAGGTAGACACTGAATTCGGGCAAACAGAACATTCTCAACAACACAGCGATAACGCGAACATCACGTGGATCGTGATTCTCGATGTGCCGCCGATGTTCTGATTAAACGACGACATCACCTTCTGTAAATACGTAGGGAATGAATGCCGCCTCGCTGAACGATGAAATCATGAAAGTTGATTTGATACCACTCCGATTTAAACACGTTTGAGCACTGCCTGATTCGGATACACGGGCAGTGAAAGCGTCAGGAGCCGGGCTCGAGTATCTGTCGGCCCGGCAAAAGGTGCCTTCATCGAATGGCGTTGTCCACGGGGATTTACGGGATTTTTGCAAGCGCTGCGATCGCCGCGTGGTAGATCCGCCTAGCCACCGTCATCAGTTTGAGAACCTTGGGACGCCGCTTGTTTTCTCGAGGTTCAACGCGGTCCGGAC
>JBDNFN010000429.1:0-9019 GCA_041689795.1 Fuerstiella sp.
CGACGAATGGTTGAACGTGGAGTTCGGTTTGTGCAGCTTTACCACACAGACTGGGATCACCACGGCGGCCACGGTGCAGACCTTGATGACGCGTTAGACAAGGTTTGCAAAGACGTCGATCAGGCCTCGGCCGCGTTGATTCTGGATTTGGAACAGCGAGGTCTTCTGGAGGACACTCTTGTAATCTGGGGCGGAGAATTCGGCCGCACTCCGATGGGAGAAGTTCGCGACACAATCGGTCGAGACCACCATATTGATGCCTTTACAATGTGGATGGCCGGAGGCGGAATCAAGGCTGGCCACATTCACGGCGCTACAGACGAACTGGGCTTTGGCCCCATTGAAGGCAAGGTGCACGTCCACGATCTGCATGCCACCATCCTGAATCAGCTTGGTCTTGACCACAAAAAGCTAACCTACCGCTTTCAGGGCCGAGACTTCCGCCTTACCGATGTGCATGGTGAACTTGTCGAAGGCATTCTCGCCTAAACACCTCAGCTGGCCATTGGCAGCGGGGCCAGCTGAGATGAGCCGATCTCGCCCAGTTGATGTGTGCAGGTCTCGCTGGTGGCGAGTAAAGTGACAGGCCGTCGTAAATTAGTGTTGGTGGCGTTGTTCGAATCTTCGACAACCATAATTGGTTGTCGTGTTATTTTCCTACAGGTTCCGGTACGGGTATCGCTTCCTCAGCGGCATCCGGTATCTGAATGTTGTCGACAAAACCTTCAATCGCCTGCATATAGCGAGCTGCAAAGTAGGTGCCGATGGCCTTGCCGATATCGGCGTGAAAAATTATCCCGCCGCTGCTGGAATCCAGGTGCATTCTAATATCGGTCCGGCCGCCAAAATCGATAACTCGTTGCATCAGATCGTCGCTGGCTGGTTGTGCCGTCGGTGCGAGATCAATCGTGTCTCCGGTATCATCCGAGCCCTGGACAGCATAACCAAATCCGCTCGCCAACCCATTCGCCAGCAACGTATCGGCCAGTTTGGGAATTCGAGTCAGGCCGGTTGGGTCATCCTGAGGATATGCCATCCATGTGTCAAAGTTCACTTCGCCGGAAAGAATTCGAGTGTTGGTTCGCAGTCCGCTGTTTTCGCAGCGACTAATTGAAGCCTTCAGGATCTCAACGCTGTTTTCAGTTCCAACACAAAACCATAGGCAGGAATTTGCATGAGCGATATACAGATGAGTCAGAAGAATCGGGAATTCTGCCGGCGATCCCAGATCTGGAATTTGAAATTCAATAACTTCCAAATCTCCTTTTCGGGTAATGATATACCGATCCAGAATATCGCGAGGCGTTGATTCGGGCGTCAGCAGCGTGAGCACGCTTTTCAAAAGTTCCGGATTTTCATCCACCTGCATGCCCCCGTAAATGACGCCACCGGTTGCTTTCGTCCAGCCAAGTTTGGCAAAGAATTCCAAGTTGTTTCGGTTCGCAATCGAGACCATTGTTTCTGCAATTTCGACGCTACCCAGAACCAGATCAACGTCGGTGCCAGCCTGTTGTATCAGCTGATCCGTCATCCATTCCGCACCGGCCTTGATCACTTCAACGCTTTCTTCGGGCAGTTTAATGGATGAATGCAGTGTCACTGCCGCACCGTCATTCAGCAGCGGAGCGAACCGGCTTTGTGCGGAAGAAACATCGGCCAGTCGTTTTGATAGCTCGCTGCCTCGTGCAGCACTGACGCTCAGTTCGCTGCGGATTGGGTTAGTATCGTCAGCCAGTTTGATAAAGCCCTGCACATGATCGGCGTCAAACATGCCTGCCTTGGCCATTGCCAGAGCCAGTTCGCCGCCGGAACTTCGGAACTTGTAGTCAATATCTAATTCTTCATCGCGTTGCTGCATCTGAGTGCTAAGCCCACCGTACAGCATATTCCAGCCAAGAGTTTTGAGGCCGAAGGGAATCCGGTCCAGGTAAACTTCCGCTCCCAGATCTACATCGCGAGAAGCATCTTCAAGCACGCCGTCGCGGGTGGGCAGACTCATTTCCCAAAGAGCTGCGTCCTGAGCCTGATACATCAGGTTGCCGTGATAGCGAAGGTATTGATCGAAGTTAAACGTGGTTTCGCCAAAGCTAATTCCATCTTCTTCAACAACCGTGCCAGCGTCGGGTCCTGTCTGCGAGACCTGTACTCCAGAGCCGGTTCCTACAGAAATTGTCACGCTATTTGCGGCCTGAGTTTCGGGTTCGCCATCCACGGGCCCTTCCGGGTCTACCAAGAGTACAGGCGGTTCAGTATTGTTAGGAACTGGGGCTTTGTTCGTCCACGAATTCGCGAGCTTATGTTTGCCGTCTTTTCCCGAAAGTCTGCTCGGATTGCCGCCGAATGCTCGTCCCATCTGACGCACCAGCTTTTCGTATTCGGCTTCGTCTTTCACTTCGCTGAAGGTAATAACGGTGGCCGAAGGAACAAGGCCTTTGGCAAGAAAGAACAGAGATTCACTGACGGGACGCTGCAACTCGCTCACCATTTTACCTGCTTCCGAGCTGTCATAGAACTCCAGCGCCTTCGCGCCAATCTTCAGCTGTTCCGACATGTTTCTCAAATAGCGTAACGCGTCTTGCTGAGTCACTCGGTTCACCTGCACGGCAAACGGCGTTTTGTGGTAGTTCGTCGCGGCTTGTTTTTCCTGTTTCAAAGCACCGTTTTGAGCATGAGCGTTTTCGGCAGATGCTGTTGACAGCAGCCAGCAAATTGTAAACACCAGTCGAGAACACAAATTTGCCATTTGAAAAGCCATTCACGGACTCCGAAAATTAAGACGTTTAGTCAGATAATTGATTGATTCGCCGGACACTCTCAATTGTCCACATTTTCTTTTAGAATTGCTGTCCACTGCAATGGCGATGCACTGATAAACAACGCAACAATCCCACTCAAAATCACCTTATCAGAATTTCTCTGATCCCTGTTCCCCGGATTTCTGCTGAAAATGGCCGTTCTTCTTCAAATTCTTGATGGCGTCAAAAGTTACGGCGACCAACTTCTTCTCGATAGCGCCAGCGCCACCATTCACGATGGCATGAAAGTTGGCTTCATTGGCCGCAACGGAGCCGGCAAGTCGACGCTGCTTAGGATTTTGCTGGGAGGTGAAGAACTGGACAGCGGCGAAGTTGTTCGCGGCTCGCACCTGCAGGTCGGATATCTGCGGCAGCACGATCCGTTTGAACCCGGCGAATCGGCTCTCGATTTTCTGATGCGGGACAGCAACCAGCCCGACTGGAAATGCGGCGAAGTCGCCGGCCAGTTTGAACTGAAAGGCGACTATCTGAATGGGCCCGTGAAGGACCTGTCCGGCGGATGGCAGACACGAGTGAAACTGGCGGCCTTGCTGCTGCACGAACCGAATCTGTTAATGCTGGACGAACCGACAAACTTTCTGGACCTGCGTACTCAGATTCTGCTGGAACACTTTCTGGTGAATTTTACCGCATCGTGTCTGATTGTGTCGCACGATCGAGCCTTCCTGACGGCGACCTGCGACCAGACTCTGGATCTGAACCGAGGCAAGCTGACGCTTTACCCCGGTAAGATCAGTCCGTACCTGGAAAAGATTGAAGAAGACAAGATTCGCGACCAACGCACGAACGCGTCTGTTGCTTCCAAGCAAAAGCAGTTGCAGAAGTTCATCGACAAGAACAAAGCACGAGCGACTTCGGCCAGTCAGGCGCGTTCTAAGCAGAAGCAGCTGGATCGGCTGCAGACAAAGGAAATTGAAGTTGACCTGCCAACCGCTTCAATCAAGGCTCCCGTTGTGGAACCTAGACAGGGTCCAGCCTTGCTTTGCATGGACCTTGCCATCGGTTACGAAGGTCACGCAGTTGCAGAAGGCATCGCAGTTGAAGTTGAACATCAGCAGCGCGCGGCCATCGTCGGTGACAACGGGCAGGGTAAGACGACGTTTTTACGTACAATCGTGGATTCGCTGAAACCGGTTTCAGGCAAGGTTAAGTGGGGCTACGGCTGCAAGATTGGTACGTATGCTCAACATGTGTATAGCACGCTGCCTCAGGAACAAACGGTTCTGGAATACCTTGAGTACACTTCTATGCCGGGCATTACGACTCAGGACTGCCTGAACGTAGCCGGATCGCTGTTGTTCAAGGGGGCTCATGTTAACAAGCCGATCAAGGTCCTTTCCGGCGGCGAACGAGCTCGGTTATGTATGGCCGGACTTCTACTGGGTGATTACAACATTCTGATTTTGGACGAACCGGGCAACCATCTGGACGTCGAAACGGTTGAATCGCTGGCGAGTGCGCTGCTGAAATACAAAGGCACCGTGATTTTCACAAGCCATGATCGTCACTTTGTACAGCGAGTTGCCACCAACGTAATTGAGGTTCGCGATGGCGGAGCTCGAAACTATGGCGGCAACTACGAAGCCTATCTGTATTCGGTAAACAAAGAGATTACCGATGGCGAACGAGAACGAGCGGGCAACAAGCTGGCTGCGGCTCCCCAAGATAAAGCGACGACTACAGCGAAAGCCGCGATGTCCGGCAAGGAACAGCATAGCGCTCGTAAACAGCTTCGCAATATGGAAAAAAACATCGCGAAGCTGGACGGCCAAAAAAAGGAACTTACGGCCGAAATGCTGAAGACCGCCGACGCGAAAAAGGCGATGGAACTTCACAATCAAATCAACAGCATTCAGGTAGAACTGTCAGACGCCGAAGAAAAATGGTGCGAACTGTCGCAGGAACTTGGTGACTGGTAAACACTTTCGCCGATCGGCAAATCTATAGTGAAGACGCAATGTCCATTCTGTAACGCTCGACAATCGTTTCTTGATGAAATGAAAGGACTGGGTGTCACCTGTTCTAAATGCGGACAAACGTTTCAACTGAACGACAAAGACCAGCGCACGTTCGAATCTGCACGGCTGGAACCGTTGGATCAGAATACTGCCACGGAAACGGATCCTGCTGATGGATCTGATTTCGATTGGAAGGCCGTCGGAGATCTGACGATGCTGTCGCGAGGATTCTGGTTACTGTCTCGAGGATGGCTCATGGTTTCCGTCAGCGTGGTGCTGCTATTGCTGGCGGCCGTCGCTGGACAACTGAAGCTTGTTAACGCGCCGCTGGTAGATATCTATGCCGTGCTAATGGGATTGTTCACCGCCAGCACGGTTTTTTCGTTTGCCGCGTACACCATCGGACAGTTTGTTTGCCTGATGGCTCATCCTAAGAACAGCATGCCTCGACAGTCTATCAGCAAGAGTCTCCGTATTTCTTTCATCGCGATTACGATCAGGCTGATCGGTGCTGCGGCTGGGCAACCCATGCTGAAAAGCGTCGGTTCAATTTTCGGCGCGTCAGCCTTCAATCACTTTCTTAGTTATCTGAGCGCAGTATCGACGCAGTTCGGGCAGTGGGATATACATTTAAAGGTTGATCAACTGGCCCGGATGTATCAGAAGTTTTTTGGGTTTCTGATCCTGATGGTGCTGCTGTTTGTTGCGGCACCGCTTCCGCCTCGCTTGTCGTTGATTCTTGTGACGGCTGCCATCGGCGGTTCAATATTGTTCTTTGTCTTTTTTGCCGCCAGATTCTGCTCGATCCTGTTTCAACTCAGCCGCGTCGCCAGCTCGTACAAGACAAATCGACAAGTCACCCCGGAATTCAGCTACAGCGAATTGCGGTGACTCGCGGAGACGAAGAACGCCTTTCGATGCGAATCACGACTTAGCAACGTTCACCAGAATAGGTTGAACATTTCAGTCTTAGGCCAGCGCCGATCGACGCACTTTGTCTTCGCGTGAAGCCAGTGACGCAGTTTCATAAACGGCCCACAGGCCCGGATAAATCGGAAGGCAAAGTCGACACACAGCTGGTTGTCGGAAGCGACTGTCTTTGTCGAAGATCCCATGACGGTGATGGTCGACGGTCAGGAGTAAAAAGCCAGCGTCCTGACGTTATGCAATTTCGGGCACGACAACGTGGAATCCGGGCCAGAATCGGAATGACTGGAGCAAGCTGCAGAACCATCGAGCGGTTTTACCGCAAGCGACAAAGGCATCGCAGGCTGGAACCAGCTGTTCGTGGCCACGACTCAGCGAAATTATCGAGAGTTGGCCATTGCTCGACGGTCTCTGCGGTAATCCGGTCGTCAGGTACATGAAACTGCGTTTTCATGGAAGCATTCGGTAGTTTGCGATGAATTACGGCCCCCAATCCCGTTGCGAAATACGAATTCGCCTGTACTATTCGTGCCGAAGAACGGGCTTTTTGCCGATAGTTAGGCAAACTTGGCTTTTAGCCCGACCCGGAGAGGTGGCAGAGTGGCCGATTGTGCAGCATTGGAAATGCTGTGTCCGGGTAACCGGACCGGGGGTTCGAATCCCCCTCTCTCCGCTTTTGACAATCATTGCCGTCTGATGACAGGCGATGAGAAACAACGCCTAAACCCCTGCTCTCGCAGGGGTTTAAGTGTTTTTGGTCTGGCCCATTCATGTCAGACGATGTCACGTCTGGACAGGCAGAGCCGCCCGGTTTACTGACTGAAACACTGACTGAAACACTGACTGGCGTTTCATCCTCAGCCTTTTGGCTGCGGCTCGGAGCAGGTAACGATTCCAGCGATCTTGCCTGCTCTGCCAATCCGACATGGGCATATCGCATCGTCATCTTCACATCCGAGTGTCGAGCCAGTTCCTTTGCCTGAACGAGCCCAACGCCGTTGAGCAGAAGGCCCGTGACATAGGAGTGTCGGCCCGCCGCATGAAAATCGGCCACGCCCTCTTCATTTTCGTACGGGATGCCGATCCGCTCCAAATCTCGGCGTACCATCCGCCAGCTTCGCCGCCGCTCAATCCGTGGGAATAAATGTTCATCCGCTTTCAACGTCGGCAGCCATTTCCTTAATA
The DNA here is from genome assembly GCA_041689795.1 of Fuerstiella sp. Lineage (GTDB taxonomy): Bacteria > Planctomycetota > Planctomycetia > Planctomycetales > Planctomycetaceae > Fuerstiella. The sequence continues at coordinate 6,887 of JBDNFN010000429.1, forward strand.
GCACCATCAACTCCGAGTGAATCGGCAGCGTGTCTTTCTTACGGTGTTTTGAACAGGCCGCCTCGACAACGATCACCGGCAGCTTCGCATCGAGATCAAAACTCTGAGGCGTCAGACTACCCAGCTCACGGCGTCGCAGCCCGGTCAGGAATGACGTGAAATAAAGGCGAGCCCTGAGCTCTCCATCGAAGCACTCAATGACCTTTCCGCTGCCCCGTGCCGATTCAAGCAGCCTCGCCATTTCCTGCGGAGACAATGCCCGCCGTTTGCGGCGGACGTCAACCTCGGTGTTCAAACGGTGAATCCCTGTCAGTGGATTGAACGCCATGCGTTTGGGCGTCATCCAACGACAAAACGAGTCCATGGCCTGCAGGTAATGGTTATAGGTGCGATGCCCAATCTCATCAGTCACCAACATTTCCTGCAACACTTCTTCGACACTCTCTGGCTCGATGTCACCGATGGATTCCATCCCCGCATCGTTGATTACTCGGCTAACCCGGTTAACCGTTTTCTTGACGTGGTTGGCTGTACTGCCCTTCTGGCCAAGGGACTTCTTGAATTCTGCCAGATGCTCAGCCAGTGATACTGTTTGCTGGGCGGCCAGCTGGTCCTGCTTCGGATCAATAAGCCCCTCACGTCGCAGCATGACCTCCCGTTCAATCTTTGCAGCCAACTGGCTAGTCAGACCTTTGTCTGAGAACCCCTTCTTGCGACGCGTCTTGCCACGGTGATCGACATACTCAATGTGGTAAACTGCTCCCTTTCGCCCCTTGTATTTGCCAAGCTTGAAGATCGACGCCATAGTTCGGTTTTCCTTTGAGATAGGTCAAAAAAAATCATACCAACGGGCTTCTAAACCCGCTATGCACCGACGTACACCGGCATCCTCTCAGTTCTGAGCCGGGCAGCCTGTGTCGATCCATCGTTCAACATCAGCGAGTCGCCAACGTACCGAACCGCCGACCCGCAAGGGCTCTATCAGTTTGCCGTGACTGAGCATTCGCCAAACCGTCCGTGTCGATATAGATAATAGCTGCGATAGTTCTTGAGCGTCGATCAGACGCAAGGCGTTGTATTCAGGAACTTGGCTCATGTTTCACTCTTTCCGTGGAAAAACGGACAGCCCGTAGCAGTCCCGGCAACGTCTGCGATGCAGCCTAAGCAACGGTACAGTTCCAAGTATGATCCCGGACTGACTTGTTTGATCAGTTCACGAACAGCGAACGGTGTCCGGCTATGTCGCGTTCTTCTACGGAGTAGCCAGCTTTGGCAGGTCTTGCCTGCAAACGGCAAGTTGCCGCGAACACCCAGTAGTAGAAATTCGTGCGACGCACGCGAGTGGTTACCCATGCCGAGTTGCGGCTTAAGCATGTCCGCCAGTAGTTTGAGCTGCCCCGGAGTGATCGGTGAATTCGCCATTGCTCAGCCCTCCATTTCTAATGAAGTGGAATGAGCACGCTGCACGCGTTGGGCGAAACAGGTCGGTCGGACAAATAGTAGGTGTAGTGCGATCTCTCTTCGAGATGGAGCCGGGGCGTATTGGCTCTCTGGTTTGGTCATCTTGAAAACCCTGGAACAAGTGGTGTCTCAACCCACTCGTTGGGCCTTCCTTGCGGAATTTGAATTCAACTCTGTCGGAAGTTGACTGATCGAGCTCCACACGGTACTGTTTGTCCACATGGACCGCAAGGTTCATGTGGATCGCCTCCCGTGTTTTTTTCGATCCTTTCTAAAACGAGGCCCGTGATGGCAAAAAAATCAGCCGCGAAATCTGACAACGAAAAGCAAGTGACCGTGAAACTCAAGCTCACTCCGGCAGAGCACAAGAATGTGCGTATGGCGGCGGCAGAGCGAGAAATGACGATCGCCGACTTCCTGCGAGAATCGGTGCTTTCGTGTGCTGGGGTCGCCGTCGAGAAGTATTACCAACGCGAGCTCGCCTCAAAAAGCAAACCCCGATCAGCGAGCTGAGCCGTCTCGGTGTTACGCCGCTCAGAGATCAAATGAGTAATTGGCTTGGCGGTGACCAGAACCGAGCGGTGATCGCAAGCGTTGCACTAGCCCACGGAATACCTCACAAAGGTGACAAGTTGCTCTACAAGCACTACTCAAATCGCCCGTGGGCTCATC
>JBDNFN010000430.1:0-59170 GCA_041689795.1 Fuerstiella sp.
AGTTGGCATGCGTGGCATCGGCACATTACGTTGTCGATGTTCGCTCATGCGATACTCAGCGTGCTTCGTTGCCAGGCCAATCTGCAGGACGGTAAAAAAAAGGCGACGTGATTCCGCTCACGGCGCCGGAAGTTCGCCAGCGGCTGATTCGCATCGCCTGGCCGGTCGCCGTCGACATTCGGCTCACAATTCAGTTCTCCGAGTGGAGGCGAGCCCACCAGGATCACGCTATCAAATCCCACTTCAAGGCCAGAGCTTCACCAACGTGAAAACAATGATCTGCGAATGCAGTACTAGCGATTTTCTTTACGTTCACTGATGTTGTCTGGAGAGGTTTACTAAATGACGCAGCGAAACTTGTGTAGAGTTTCGGCCGGTGAAACCACACGGCAATGTCGAAAGTCCTGATGACTTTCTCTACGAGTGACCGCACGTTTTCGTGACATGCTCTACTCTGCAGACAACATCAGTGTAGGGCCAGCTTCCCGGTTTCCTTGCGTTAGCTAAATGGGGTAATTCGATGAACTCGGAAGTTCATCGAGCTCTGAAACAGTTATCCCCGGTGGCATCATTCCATGCAGCAGCGTTCGTCAAGTTGCACATTGGCCAGACGTTAGTATTGTGGCTGAGCTGGATGCAGGCCTGCACCCGATCCGTCCATGTGCCGCAATGCCTGATTGTATTGGTTGTCGAGGCTTTGTAGCTGTTGCTCATATGCCTCAAGTGGTCCTGACGCTGTCGACCGTTGATTTTGATTTGTTGCCGCCCTGTACATGTTTGGATTTGCCGAACTCGGCTGTTGGTAATTCTGTCCCTCTACTCCGGGGTATTGAGTCTGTGTCATGCTGGCCGGCTGGAACTGCTGTTGTTGGGCTGAGTTGGGATAATACTGCGGCTGAGATGCATTTTGTCCATGCTGTGGAATAGATTGCATCTGCATCATTTTTTCAGCAGGCAAAGTTTGACGCACGTGAGGATACATAGTTCCGTTTGAAGCTGCGCCAGCTGCCATTGTGCTATTCTGAAGGCTGTTTGGTTCTTGAAACTGCTGCTGCGGATATCCCGCGTTGACAGATGGCTGGCCATTTGGATGAGCCGTGTAACCTTGTTGTGCATTCATGTTTTGTGTCGCCTGCTGTGGCATCGGCGTGTTGATTGGGAACAGGCTGCCAGGGCCTGCGTTCAATCCCGCCAGAGGAGCATTGGGGGCCGAATATTGGCCATTCATTGTTTGGACAGTCAGCTGATTCTGCGATCCATACTGATTCTGCGTGGCATGTTGCTGTGGCAAACCAGGTTGCAACTGCTGAATGAGGCCATTGCCCGGATTCTGCTGCTGATCGAAGGGCCGCGTTGCAAGGGGTGTCTGATTTTTCTGATGATAGTTGCCGCCAGAATTTGTGTACTGTCCGGCGTTATTGGGTGGCTGGCCCTGCTGTGGTTGTGTTGGATTGTTAACTTGCGGTATCTGCAGTCCCTGAGCTATTCCGCCATTATTTAAGTTCTGTGGCATCATTCTATTTTGATTTACAGTGTATTGGTTCGGTGCATTCGAGTTTGATTCCATAGTTACGGGGAATGCCTGTCCGCCCATTTGTGTAGATGTCTGTTGCTGCTGTGGCATCTGCTGTTGAGTTGATCGCGGATCGCCATATTGTATTTCTGTTTGTGAATTCAGATTCTGCTGCGATTGATCGTCGCTGCCAAACATGCCCGGCGGGTACACCGAAATCGGAACCTGGTTCTGTGCCTGGTTTGGGTTCGGGTTCGGGTTCTGTGCCGGGTTTTGCTGTCCTGTATTTGGCAGGTTCTGATTTCGAACAGATTCAGCTCGAGCACGTTCCTGTTGCATTTGGTGTATCAAACCCTGAGGTGATGCGGGGTCAGGCAGGCTTGCTGTGGTGACACTTGTTTTTGGAGCTGGGTTCTGTTGCATATCCTGTTCGAGTCGTGCAAGCGTTGCCTGAACATCGACGGGAGAATAGATCTTTGCCAAACGCTGCTCAGCGCCTGCTTTGTCACCGCGTTTTAATGACAGCAACGCCAGGTTCGCCTGAGCGCGTTCATGTTGAGGTGCGACGCTGAGTGCCTGATTAAGATACTGTTGTGCTTCATGAAAGCGATTCTGAAGCAGGTAGCTGTAGCCAAGGTCGTTCAGGAAATTGGCATCCTGTGGGTTCGCACTGAGTGACTGCTTGTAGTGAAATTCTGCGGCTGGCCAATCCTTCTGCAGGTCGGCGATGATCGCCATTCCGTGATGTGCTGACGGGTTTGCTGCATCCAGTGAAAGTACCTGTTCGAAATTCTGTTGTGCATCCTGAAACCCCTGCGGATTTCCGTGACCCGCAGCTCGTATCGCAGCCTGACCTGCACGCACCAACTGGTCGACTTGCTGAGCAGAAGCAGGTGGTGAATTAGCGTTGTAGGATGCCATCGCAATTTCAGACTCTGCGGATGAAGTTTTCGTCGACTCGCTCAACGATGCTGGTGTTCCGTTTCGCGCCGCAGCGGTTACGGGAGCATCAATCGCAGTCAGTTCGTCCATGGTCAAATTGGGTACACGACTTGCCTGCCATGGAAACACCGTGCCGAGCGACTGACATCCAGAGGCAAAAGACAAACAAATTAAAACGATCCAATGGGCGCGGCTTGTCATGACAAGGCATCCGTTTAGGAAAGGAGAGATTGATCGAGATTCAGCAGCTTCAGAGAATAGGAGAATTGCTGCTGATTTAGGAGAGAGAGTGAGCTTTATAGGAATGGCCGCAAATCGTGTCGAGACGACTTTTGTCGCACGCAAACCGTTGAGCGGTTTCTGCCGATTCGCATTGCTCGATCGACGCCGATGCTGCGTCAACGTCTCCTAAAAACTAGAAAATACAGCCCGTGCGGCAATTTCTGCCGGATTGCGCGTGTCGCTCACAAGCTTCGTTTTGCTGACGAGTCTCGACACTAACAGCAGCGTTCCGTGGCAATAGAGCGAGAAAGCTATGGCCGTCGGGGGAACTCTGCTTCGGTGCACTCGTCGAAAAATCGATGTTGCCGCGGGCGTGTGTGATCAGGCTAAAGGCGGTCCGACAACCAAAAATTTGCAAGCACGCGGCGCAAGCAAATCCAGACATTGCAAGATACACTCGCTGCCGGCTCGTGCTTGTATTGAGAAGTTGGTCGGGGCGGTTTTCGTCCGGCTTCTAGAAGCCGGACCCCGATCCTCCGTTGCCGCCTCGGTTTCTTGACAGACGAAACCGGGCGTAGTCCTGTTCGGCTTCCAGCGAGTTAATGCCGTCATTATAGGGCTGAGACACAATTGTACGCTGTTCTGCGTCCTGAGCTCCCATGTCGGTCAGAACTTGCACGACAAGTTGTCGACGAGCCGCGTCCAGTTCAGGATCGGCGTTGTTATCGCTGCGTTGCACGATGACAGGAAACGGTGTTGATGGCATTCGGGCGGCGATTTCCATGATGTGGTCTCGGCCATACGGAGAAAATTCAGTTGAGCCGTCAACGAATTCATTGCGGTACATAACAAAGTCGCTTGCTTCGCCGTTGGTTTCCATGGTGTGCCAGTGCGCCCGACTGATTGCGCCAAGTGGTATCACGTCGGGCACGGCCATACTTCTTGACTGGCCCAATCCGCACGACGGAAACGGCAGACCCGAACCCGGGCAAACACAACCCAGGAAAAATCCACTCACGGCGGCGACAACGAACAGTTTCGAAGTTTTCATCTGAATCAACTGCATAACGTTTTCCGGCTCGCTGTAGTCAGTATTTAGGAGACCACCTGCTGAATAAATATGGATACGCACAACAAAACAGCCAGCGAAACTAGCGTTTGACTGGTACGGAATAAGATGCTGGCTGCACTCGAACACTGCTTCGATGAAATGGTGAACGAAAGCGTGCCGCCGCTGCCTGTTCAATCGATTTTTGTCGTGGTTTAGATCTTGATCCCTGATAGTTTGCTGGAAGCTGGGGCAGCGACGGCTGCGGTACGTAGTTTTGATTATTGCTCGGAGGCGTCATTGACTGTGGTGCCGTGTTTTGATTTGGCGCCGCCAGCGGAACCGACCGTGGTTGAGAATACGTTTGTTGCGATGGCAAATGCTGCAGGCTGGAGCTATTTGACGGTGAAGGAATACTGTTCTCGGGCTGCAGTTGCAGTATCGATTGTTGTCCGTGCATGGCCCCTGCTTGAGGTAGCGACTGCATTTGGCCCGGTCCGAAACCTGAATTCGCGTACTGAGGAAGCATGTTGGCACGCTCAAGACTATATCCTGACGCGATACCCCGATTCTGCCCGGTTCCAAATGGCCGCACCTGATACACATTGGTATCCGGGTTGCCTTCACTGCGTCCATACTTATACAGATCATGATCATTCGGATGTGTGATGTAGTAATTTGGCAGCGGAGGAACTTCGTCAGGCTCCATCGCTCTAACAATTTCAGGAGTCACCAGAACCAGCAGTTCCACTTCGTCTTCTGATGAGTTTTTGCTATGAAACAGTCGACTGCCGATGAAAGGAATGTCCCCGAGCAACGGGATACGGCTGATCTGCGTGGACATCTGACGAGAAATCAATCCTCCAATGGCCAGCGTCTGCCCTTCGCGAAGTTCAACCGTGGTTTGCACGCGTTTCACTGTTGTGCCCGGTATGCCGTTTACGGAATTATTGCCGTCTATGGCACTGAATTCCGGGACAATCTGCATGCGAATCAAGTCGTGGTCGATCACTGTTGGTGTCACAACCATGCTTGTTCCGACGCCACGGAAGGAAGTATTCTGACCGCCTCCAAGCCCAATGATTGTTGGCACGGCGAATTCACCGCCAGCCAGCAGGCTGGCAGAATGACCGCTCATGCAGACAATCGTAGGTTCGGCCAGCAGCGTGACGGTGCCGTTTGTTGCCAGCCATTTCACCAGAACATTGATCTCGCCGTTTTCAAAAATGCCGCTCAGCGTAGCGCCGCTGGCACCTCCTAATGAGGCACCAATTCCGTGGCGGCCATTGTTAAACAACACGTTCCAGTCGATACCCAGATCTCTTAGCTGGTTGCGACTGACCTCGGCGATCACCACACGCATTTTGATGTTGTATTCGCCTGGAACTTCCAACATGTTGACAATGGTGTCCTGAAACTGCTGTCCGCCGTTCTGCGACTGATTCTGTCCCTGATTGCCATTGTTGAAGATGTTGGCCGATCCTCCGCCGTTTCCTCCGTTGCCATTAAACTGAGTTAGCGACCGGAATACTTCAGCACGAACGACTTGCAAAATCTGGTCCGCTTCTTCCGGATCGTAAGCCTGTCCCTTCACCAGAACCTGGCTTCCGACGGGCACCAGGTAGACGTTGGAATTCGGGAACAACTCAGACAGACGACGCTCGAGCCGGGCAAAGTGTGCCCGACGTTGTTCTTCCAGATTTTCATCTCGAATAACGGTGACTTCATAGATGGCTGGCACGGGATGACCTTCGAACCAGATCATCAGGTCGGTCGTTCCGAGTTCCAGGCCAACGATCGCCAGTTCTGTCGGGCTGTATTGAACATAGTTACAAACGGTTGAATCAGTAACGGCAAGCCGTCGAACATTGCTGCGTGTGATTACGAGCTGGCTGTGACGCCGCTCAACAATCAATTTGTATTCCGGCTTCAAAACAGATTCTACGTTCGGGCTGTGTTGAGCTGAGACTTGACCGGAAACATTGGATGTTTCGAACGATTGAGCAGCAGACGTCATCCGCGGCGCTGGCGCACCAACGGACGATGGCAATTGGAACTGACCGCACGCGGATGTTGCAACCCCAGAAAAAACTACCGCAACAACGACGCACGCTGCACAGTTGAAGACTGCTTGCGCCGATCTGTTCATGTTGAAACTACGATTTACTTCATTACGCATTTCGAAGGTGCTCCTTCAGCGACGCATCTTCGGTTCTGGAACAGCCAGCCCGACAATATCGCATTCAGGGCGCGCAACCGTAACTGCCCTGAAGTGTGGATACTCAGCTGTAGCATCGACTGAAGCAGTTCCGAAACTTTTCACTTGAATGTCGATAATCCGAATTCGATTAAAACAATTTTGACAGTTAGTGAGCCTGCGCAAGAACGGAGGCCTATATGTGGTGGAATCAGGCCAGAACCGACGATGACCTCGCATGCCTGGAAATCAGCTAATATCTGTCTGGTCTGTTCATCTGCGGCGGACGGGTGGCTGATGCGACTGCAACGTCGCCGAATCGCCAGCAGCTTCAAGCGACCGACTTTGACGATTAAGGAAAGCGGGAAGTTCATTCGGCAACGATACTTCGGAAGTCTCCACTTTTTCACGTTAGGAAAAAGATGCCGGCAAAGACATCCGATAGCTCTCTTAAAGACCGCTGCTTATTTTGTGGACGCAGCGTTTTCGCCTTCAGTTTCTTCAGTCCGGAATCCCGGCACGGAGCAGTCCGCCATGCGATCCCAGATATTGACTTCCTGCATCTGCTGTTTTCTTATTCCCAGCGTGGCCTTGTGTCAGGAGGCTGGCTGCTGTGCCACAGACTTCGGCGGCGGGTATTACGCAGGTGGTTCAGCGGGGCAAATGTTTCCTTACGATCAACAGGATCCATGGCTGCACGGGCAACATCAGCGAGTTCCATCTTACGGCGGCTATCGCAGCTTTCGTCCGTACAATTACCGCCATGTCGCTCCGCAGGCCCAGATCGCTTCAAATTGGGGAGCAAGTCATGGGATGACGTATTCTCACCAGTTCTTCAACAGGTATCGCACGTCATACCTTGATGGAAATCTTCAGGCCGGCAACGCTGAATCTTTAAGTGGTCTGGTGCACTACCCCGAGCAGACTAAACCGCAGATAATGACGCAGCCTGTTAGCGACCCGACGGTGCAGACGGTCAGAGAACTCGCGTTACCATTGATGCGGACGATATTGCCACAACAACGGTCATCGCGGCAGTAGCAGTAGCAGTAGCAGCCTGCGGGCAGTTCCGCCGCTCCGCCCATGCATGTCTATCCATCATTCGCCATTCTTTTGAATTAAGCGTCTGACAAAACCGAGTCTTCAAAAAAACCAAACGTGTCACGGTCCGGATTGATGGATCATGGCACGTTTTTTTGTTTACATGTGTGCTCTGCCGTTTCACTCCAATCACTTAATGAAGAATCCACGATGAAAATTGCTCGCCTTCAGTTGTCCGATGGTTCCGAATGTTACGCAAACCAGCAGGCCGATGGTTCCTTCACCCGATTAGCGGGTGAATTATTTGATGGGCTTTCCGACACAAGCGAATCCGTCAGTGGAAAGCTGCTGGCACCTCTGCAGCCCGTTGATATTTTGTGCATCGGACTGAACTATCGAAAGCATGCGGCGGAAGGTGGTTCTGCGCCTCCGGAAAACCCAATTCTGTTTATGAAGACTGTCAGCACACTTCAAAACCCAGGCGACCCAATCGTTCTACCGACGAAGTTGAAGAGCGACAAGGTCGACTACGAATGCGAACTGGCAGTTGTGATTGGTAAGCGCTGTCTAAACGTCTCGAAAGCAGACGCGTTGGATTATGTGTTGGGCTACACAGCAGCGAATGACGTGAGTGCTCGTGATTGGCAGAAAAACGGCGGAGGCGGGCAGTGGTGCCGAGGCAAAACGTTTAACACGTTTTGCCCACTCGGGCCATATCTGGTGACGGCCGATGAAATTCCGAATCCGAACACGCTGTCGATCAAAACGATCCTGAACGGCAAAGTGATGCAGGACTGGAATACGGACGACATGATTTTTGACGTGCCCACGTTGATTGAATTTCTAAGCGCCAGCACAGTGTTGCTGCCCGGCACTGTTATCCTGACCGGAACACCGCATGGAGTCGGTTTCGCTCAGGATCCTCCGGTGTTCCTGAAGCAAGGCGACAGTGTGAGTATTGAAATCGAAAAGATCGGAACGTTGACTAACCCGGTTATTGATGAAGTTGTGTAACGAATGTTGAGCAATCATAAAAACTGTCTACGTGGCTACTTGGGTGTTGCCACGTTGTTTTTTTGTCTACTCCGAATCATGATGGAATCATGGTACTAACTGTTGTTTTGCACCACGTTGCGTCGCCGGAATGTTTCTGTCTGATGAATTGAAGCGGCAGTGGATGCTCATGTTTTATCAGAGATCGGGATTTCGGCGGGCCTCGTAATTCGGCGTGATCCATGGTCTTGCCATCATGCCACAGAATTTTGTTTCCTGTACGCGGACGCTCCTTGGGGGCTCCTTGGTTTTTTTAGCGGCCTACTATTCGCCAGAATTTGGTGAGCAATATGCGAACGTTTAGAATAGCACATTCCGGGCACCACGGGTGGTTGTGTTTTTCTAACGGCTTGTCTTGAACTACCGATCGAGTTGCTGGGCTTGTCTTGTTGAATCGTCGTCTTGCGTGTTGGGTTTGCTTATTTCAAATGCGATCATGTTTACCCATACGGCGGGCAACCATCGATGACTACGACGCTTTGGGAGAAGTTATGTTCGCTGCTGTTCGGCATGGTTCGAGCAAGTACTCTCAGCAACAGCGCCAAGCTTGGGTTCCATATCCACGGACTGGTGTTGAATGGCAGGAACGGCTTGATTCTCAGTTGGTCGTGGTCGCCGAAGTCTCAACGCAAATCGTGGGGTTCATGAGCCTTGCTGACGATGGTTATATCGATTTTTCTTACATCCGTCCTGTAGCCCGGAGAACGGGGCTGTTCCGTCGACTCTATGTGAAAATTGAGAAGTACGCTCAGAAAAATTCAGAATCCAGACTTTGGGTTCATGCAAGTCTGATGGCTCAACCGGCGTTTGCGGCAATGGGCTTTGTTGTTTCGAAGTCCGAACGCGTGCCGATAGGCGAGGAGGTTCTGAAGCGGTTCGAGATGGGAAAAACGCTGATACAATTGCAGCCGAAATGATTGCGGCAGGTTTCAGCTGTGCGGTCGGGGGGAATTCCAGCGAGCAATGTTGCAGGTTCACTCCGGCGGGATACGTGGTTTAATAGCTTTGCCATTCACGACGCAACGAGCGATGCAAGAACCTTGCGTGTTCCCTGAAACGTGCGGCGTCCGTGCATGGCGACGTAGTTGTCAACCAGGGCGACGTCCCCCGTCTGCCATGGAATGTTAAACGTGATTTCTTCGGCCATATCGATTACTCGTTGCATGGTGGCTTTATCCAGGGCTGTCCCGTCGCCGAATGTGATGGACTTCGACGGATCGTTGCGAGTGTCTTTCCAGCCTCGAAAAGCTGCAATCAACTGATTAAAGAAAGACGTTCGGCCGTCGCCGAGATCTCGGACTGCCTGCAGTCGCGGAGTGGTCACTTTCAGGCAGCCATTGTTCTGCCATTGCCACGTATAGCCCAGCGAAGTCATGCGGGCTTCCGCCTGTTCCGGAGTGGTTGCCTTCCACGTACTTTGCCAGCTGCGTCCCATGCCTGATGCCGCGTCATCGGCGGCGGGCATGATGTGTGAGTACAACAGGCCTTTCTTAACGCAATCGGTGGCGAAGTTGGGAAGTTCTTTTGTTAGGCGCCCAAACAGAACATCGCTCCGGCAAATGGGAGTCGCTCCGCCCTGCTCTGCCGTCTGTTCGCAGAAGAAAAATAGCTTGCTGGGATAGATCGGAGTTTGAGCCATTTCGTGGTGCAGGAAAATGCTGACATCGGCCGGAGCTTCATTGGCAGTGAAGACTCTCGGGGTTCGATTGGTGCGAACAGCGTTCGATAACGAATCTTCGTATGTGAAGTTCGGTAGATTGAAGGCGGCGACAAAAGCATCAAAGTCCTGAGCTGTCACCAGCGGAAATCCGCGAAACAGAATCGCGCCGTGTTCAAACGCTTTTCTGTTCAATGATTCACTGTTTTCGGTCAGCCAGGCAGCCGTTTCGTGCAGCGACACTGTCTGGTTGGAGTTCAGTACCAGTGGAAACGTGGCGCTGCCGTCGTCGGTTCGCAGGCCATCAACGTTGAGTTCGGAAACTTGCATTGCAGGAACCTGTTGCTGTTTGAGTGCCGACTTGTGCGAATCCACTTGTGCGAATCCACTGTGCGAATCCACTGTGCGAGTCCACTGTGCGAGTCCACTGTGCGAGTTGATCAATGTTCGTCGCTGGTGAATTTTATTCGTAGATTGGCAGAAACGTATTGAATGCGGCTTCGCCAAAATATCCCGGGTCGTTGAAGCGTCGTCCCTGATCCAGTGCCGAGATTGCGGCCATTTGATTGTCGCTGAGTTCGAAGTTGAACACATCGATGTTTTCAATCATCCGCGGCTTGCTGGAAGTCTTCGGGATGACTGCTGTGCCACGTTGCACGCCCCATCGCAGCAGAACCTGGGCAATGGTCTTGCCTGTTTCTGTGGCAATTGCCTTCACAGCGTCGTTGGCCATGACAGCTTCCGATGGATCTGCCATGCCCAAGCTGAAGTAACTTTGTGCGCCCAGTGGCGAGAACGCGGTGTAAGTGATTTTTTCCTGATTGCAGTATCGCAACAGTTTTTCCTGTGTTAGATAAGGATGAGTTTCTACCTGTAGCACAGCCGGGCGGATGTGGGCGTAAGTCAGCAGGTCGCGAATCTGACTGGTGCCGAAGTTGCAGATGCCGATATTGCGGACAAGACCGGACTTAGCCAGTTCTTCCATTGCCTGCCAGGTTTCGCTGATGGGAACTCTGGATTCTTCGATTGTTGGGTTGGCTGCGTTGGGGTTGAAGAACCAGCCTGGTGGATAGTTCTTTTCGAACGGAACGAATCGCTGTGCAATCGGGAAGTGAATCAGGTAGAGGTCCAGGTAATCGAGTTTCAGATCCTGCAGCGATTTTTCGCAGGCCAGCTGAACATGTTCGGGCGCGTGGTATGTGTTCCAGAGTTTAGACGTGACCCACAGATCTTCCCGGTCACACATGCCACCTTTGATCGCCTGAGCAATCCCCTGCCCGACTTCGACTTCATTGCCATAGTCGCATGCGCAATCCAAATGTCGATAACCGACTTCAATCGCCGTGCGGCAGACTTCAGCCGTTTTTTCTTTTTCGACCTTCCAGAAACCAAAGCCGACCTTTGGTAATTTTGCGCCCCATTGCATGTCGAAGGACTCGACTTGATCGGCATGATTGACGGGTGAAGAGTTCGCGGATGGAGACTGCACGCTTGGATCTTTCACGGCGGGTTCTGGTGTAACGGGTTTTGGTGTAACGAGTTCTGCGGCCGCTGGTTCCAGCACCTGTGATTCGGATATCTCGGGTTCTATTACAATTGTTTCAACATCGTCTGTTTGTGGCGTAGCGAGCTCATCAAGTATCGTGGCGGCTTCGGAAATTGGCGCTCCAGATTTCGGCGCAGCAACTCTGTTAGACGCTTTCTTTCTGTTTTTGGCGGGAGCTTGTATTGCCGGCCCCAACGGTTTTCTTGCGTTCTTTTTAATTCGAACTTCTTTAGCTGAACTGGCCTTCGCGGCTTTTTTTAGTTTTTTCAGTTCAGCCATATCGTTGCCCGATTCAAGACGCGCCACGTCTGCCTGAGGCTCTGCGTCAGAGTCCCAGAAGAATTTCAACTGCCCCGGCAGAACAATGTTGTTTTCGTCCACCACTGCAAACCTGATCAAAGAAGCAGATCAAGGAATTCTGAGTCACCTCACGCGAATCAAGCGGTCCATCCGCAGTCGCGTTGGTGTGGAATACCAGTGTCCACTTGCAGCAATATTGTCAAAAATAAACGTGCTTCCAGCTTACACGGGAAGACTGGCTGGTTGGCCTGCGGTTCCGTTGGTTTCGCAAGAATTTGCATATTTGGCGACGGTTAAGGACCGGGGATTCGTTTGAGCATGAACCTTTTAACGACTTTGGCGAGGTTCGCGTTGCTGCCATCGGGGAACGTTGTTGCCGTACTCGAAGTTCTGTTCGTTTCACGTTGCGAACAGGCACGGTTTGGTGGCTGGTGGCGAGCAAGGTTTACATTTTGAATGTTGGTAAGCGATCATCGACGCGCCACCGGCGTTAGCGACTAAGTGCGCAGCGATTGTAGAAGTTGTTAGCCGGCGCTGCGTGCCTGCAAACGATGGAGTTTGAGAAACTGAGTTGCCTGAAGGCTTAAGAAGAGAATGTCGATTTTGCGAGAACGTGGAGTTCGTTGTGAAAAGTCATCAGTGCTTGTGGGCCGTCCGCAGTCTTTTGCGGAACGCCATCATCAGCTTGCTTTGAAATCGATACGGGTTCCAGACAACTATAATCTTTCGGGTCGGCCGCGTGCCGGAGAGTGAGCGATAAATGCGACGATTGCTTGTATCCAGGCGTCTGGCCATTTCGGGAACCATGCTGACCCCATGGCCCAGTGACACCAATTCCTGAACGGTCGCCAACTGGCTGGTGCGTTCTACGGACACTGGGTGGAATGATTTCTGCCGACAGAAAGTCACGATGTTGTCTGCCAGGCAGTGAGCCTCACTTAGCAGGACAAATGGAAGCGGAGCAATGTCTGCCAGACGCACCTGCTTTTTTTCTGCCAGAAAATGATCCGGCCGTACAACCAGCAGTAGTTCTTCTTCAAACAGTTCTTCGATCTCAAGGTATCTGGCATCGATTGGCTTTGCCAGAATTGCCAGGTCCACGGTTCCGTCTGTGATTGCTTTCAGCAACTGGTCCGTGGTGTCTTCCTGCACCGTAACGCTGGCTTTGGGAAATGCATCGCTGAAATCGCGAAGCAGTGGCGGAAGGAAATATGGAGCAATGGTGGGAATGGCGGCGATGCGAATGCGTCCTGTTTCACCGTCGTCTGTGATTTCTGCTTTGGTGTCTTCGACAAGCGAGACAATCTGTTGAGCGCGTGACTGCAGCAGCATGCCCGCATCTGTGAGCACCAGTTTTCGAGTTTGCCGCTCAAACACCGGTTGCCCAAGTTCCTGTTCCAGTTTAGCAACAGAACGACTAAGTGCTGGCTGGCTGATGCCCATGTCTGCTGCGGCGCGAGTGAAGCTTTCATGTTTGGCGACTTTCAGAAAATAGCGGAGTTGTTCGATGTCCATTGTTCAATATCCACTGCTCGCCACCCGACAAACTGTATTGCCTGACGAAGGGCCTGGTCGGCGGGTCGTGGGCAGTAAGTCTCGATACTAACGTGACGATGTGGCATGCACAATGTGCATCGATTCAGTCGCGTTAATGCGTTCGGCGTATGTGTTTGGCTGGGCGGTAGTTCTGTCAGCAGAGTAAATGCCTTCGGCGACTGCAGCGGTTCAGTGGAAGAGCATTCCGGGCTCCAACCCATTCCGGACGGCGAGTTTTTGCCGTGGTGTTCAACCGAATCATTCATTCGGGGTTAAATAATCCTGGTTAAGTATCTCGAACGTTTCGGTCGTGACACGTCATTGTTGACGCGTTGGGGATCGCACTGTCCCGGAACGCGTTGTCGATTTTGGACACTCGTTGCCGAATTTTTTTTAGGCAATGTTGCTGGGAATGCCGTTTGTCGGCTTACCGCATGCCACCTAGGTCAGCGGTGAAAACTGTTTTCCCATTGCCCGCGTTGTAGTGGTGCGATTCATCGTTGTTGCCGGTCATTGAGTGAAGCTGAACTGACCCAGTGCCGCATTGAAAAGGCGATGCGATTTGCATTGATCGGGAATCGTTCAACATCCCTTTATGGTTCTGCATTGGTTGATTCAGGCGCGTTCTGTTTTGATCAGCTTCGGCGAATATTGGATTTCTGTGAATTCACCGGAAGTTATGTGGACGGTCGACAGCGAAGTGTTCAACGCCGTTATGATGAGACCTTTCTTGAGCAACTTCTACTTGAAGGATAAATGAATAATGTCTGAATGGGTTAAGGTGGGCGATACCGCTCCTGAGTTTTCTCTGCAGGCCACCGACGGCAGCACTGTGCAACTTTCTGAACTAAAAGGGCAGCCAGTCGTGTTGTACTTTTACCCGAAAGATGACACTCCCGGATGTACCATCGAAGCCTGCGCGTTTCGTGACCGTAAGGCGGAATTGACCGATCTGGGAGCCGTTGTTCTGGGAGTCAGCCCGGACGACATTGAAAGCCACGGCGTGTTCACTCAAAAGTTTGATTTGAATTTTCCACTTCTGGCTGACACGGATCACAAAGTTGCAGAAGCCTACGGTGCCTGGAGAGAACGAACGCGTGATGGCAAAACGTTTATGGGCATTCAGCGTTCGACGTTTGTGGTCAATGCCGCTGGCCAGCTTGCAAACGTTTGGGAAACCGTGACAGTCGATGGTCACGATGGTGAAGTTGTGGAAGCTTTGCAACAATTGGCCGGTAAGTAATCTATCCGTCCAGCCAGATCCACTGGTAAGCACCTGGCAGTCAGGGTTCAGCACATCGTTGGCTGTGCTGAATTCCTAACCATTTTCTTGAATGCATGGACCTTGCTATGTTGCAATTCGTTCGCCTTAGTGGTTTTTGGTTGTTTGTTTTTCTGGCATCGGCTTCAGCGGTCGCTGCTGATCGTCCCAACATTCTGCTGATGATGGTTGACGATTTGGGATTTTCTGATTTTGGTTGCTACGGCAGCGAAATCGAAACACCCAACATTGATGCCCTCGCGGATGCCGGGCTGCGAATGAGCCAGTTCTATAACACAGCCAAATGCCATTCGTCGCGAATCTGCCTGCTGACCGGAAAGTACACGTTTCAGGCAGGCAATGAAGCGATGGACAAGGCTTTGACTGTTGCGGAAGTTATGCAGCACAATGGTTATTTTACCGCTATGGCTGGCAAGTGGCATTTGCAGAAAGAGCCGACTGATCGCGGCTTTATGAGATATTGGGGCCATCTTTCCGGGGCCACCAACTTCTTTACCGGTGATGATTCTTTTCGTCTGAATGGTCAGGAATGGTCTGAATTCGACGAAGATTTCTATACGACGGATGCCAACGTTGAGTTCGCAATTAAGTTCATTGACGAAGCCTTGGCTGCGGATAAGCCGTTCTTTCAGTACGTCGCCTTTAATGCGCCTCACTACCCGCTACAGGCGAAGGAACAGGACGTTTTGAAGTACAGTGGTAGGTATGCGAAGGGCTGGGATCAGATTCGCCGTCAGCGATATGCAAAGCAGCAATCGTTGGGACTGATTGATGCGAAGCATAAGCTGGGCAATCGGCCGGATTATATTCCGGCGTGGGAGCAACTGACTGACGAAGAACGCGAGTGGGAAGAAGCTCGAATGGAAGTTTTCGCGGCGATGGTGGATTGTGTAGACCAGAACGTCGGTCGTTTGGTGGAGCACTTGAAGCAGAAGAACGTGTTTGACAATACGTTGATTCTACTGTGTTCAGATAATGGTGCCTGTCCGTTTGAACGGACTCGTGGCAAAGAACTAAAGCCGTGGGATCCAAAATCTTATTGGTGCTACGATGTCGGGTGGGCGCATGTTGGTAACACGCCGTTTCGTTGGTACAAGCAGAATCAGCACGAAGGCGGCATTTCGTCACCACTGATTGCTCATTGGCCGAACGGACTGACGGCCGCAAAGGGTTCGATTAGTGATCAGCCGGGGCATTTGATCGACCTGTTGGCTACATGTATAGACGCGTCGGCTTCCCAGTACCCTTCTGAATTTGCCGGCCAGCCGACAACGCCCATTGCCGGGAAATCTCTATTGCCGATTTTACAAGGTCAGCAGCGCGAGGGTCATGAATGGCTGTACTTTCAGTTCGCCAATAATCGAGCTATTCGACAAGGTGATTGGAAGGCGGTTTCTGCGATCGGTGGAAAGTGGGAGCTATATAACATCGCTGACGATCGGACTGAGCTGAATAACCTCGCCGACAGTCGGCCCGAACTGGCAAAGGAACTGACCGAGCTTTGGCATGAAGTCGCCGGAAATGTTGACCATGCTCCGGCGAATCTGCGAAAGCCTGCCACAGAAAAAGTAATGACCTTACCTGCAGCATCAATCACTCAGCGTCAGGCCGGCCCCGAGAAAGACGCTGATTCCAAGCAGAAGAATCGCGGTAAGAAGAAGCAGAGTAACTAGTTAGAGAGAGCCGCTGAGTAAGCTTGGGCTCGTGGGGAATTGCCGGTATCGGACAGGAAGAGATAGTTTGCTGCAACGAGTCAGCGCGAAACATTTTCGTAGAGCGATCGACTAAACTCACGTGGCCTGGCAGAAGCCGTTTGCGATTTCTGTCAAGCCGACGTGTGTGTGACCGGCATCATTCGTTTTACAACGGAGCGGCTCTATCGTCCGCCGCTTTGTAGGAAGGCTTGACCTAGGCTTGCGGCTGTTTGGCCATACGCTGCCTGAACGGCGCGTCCCATGTTTCGGTCGTTCTGGACTTCTTTCGCAAGCATGCTCAGTTTGCCAATGCCGCTTCGGGTAATCAAAAATCGAGTCAGCAGATATCCAACCGGACCGACTTCTTCAGGCGCGAACGTGCCATTGTCAAACAAGGTGGCCGGGTTGGTAACCGTGGACAGTGCCTGTCCGGCTTTCTGGGGCAGCTGTTTCAGGTATTGCGACTCAGATCCAGCACCGGATTCCATGATGCCGAAACCCTGTTCCAGCCAGTCTGGCAACGCAACGCCTGTTCGGGAAAGATAGGCCTGAGCCAACAATGACCCGAGCAACTGTTTTGCGTTTAGAGAATCCGCGCTATCTGCGTCATCGACGTCGTGCATAGCGACATAGGCTTCGTTGAAGTTGGGTGTCACAACCGAATGCCCCGAAACGCCTCTTGGTGTGCGGCGATTCATCAGAACCGTATTGAATTCCTCGTAGTCGAAGCGGGCTTTTGTGACGAACACAATCAACCGACCTCGCCAGGGCTTTTCTCCATCAGGCAGTTTATATTTTGATGTCAGGCTTGCGACAAGTTCTTCGCCCCATGCGCCGATTTCATCAAGGCGACTTTGAGCTACACTGCCGTAGACGTAAAGATTTTCAGTGGTTGCCGATGCTGCATCTTCGCGCGGAGCCACACTTTTCCATTGTTCGGCCGCCTGCGTAAGTCGGCGTTCAGTAAAGTCGGCGTCTGACATCGTCGCCAGTTTTGCGGCTTCCAGTTCTGCTGCCGTTGGGACCAGGCTTCGAAGTGTTGCTTTGGGGTCTTTGCCGTCGAAATGGGCGCCTTCTTTGATCCACTTTTCCAGTGCCAGTGCCTGTGATTGTTTGATCTGAGTTTGATTGCCTGCCGGCATTTTGAGCGGATCCTGGCGCAAAACCAAGTCAACAATGTAACTGCCGTCCGGATCGCCAGGAACAACGGTGTTACCTGTATCTCCACCTGCCAGAAGTTGTTCAAATGTCGTAATGTTGAAGCCGCTTCGAGGATTATTGCCGCTGTGGCAGCCCATGCATACATTCACCATCCAAGGTGCCACGTCGTCTTTGAAGGAAACAGTTTCGCTGCCATCCGCCATCACAACTTTGATTGGTGGCTTTTCTGGTTTCTTTTCTACCAGAGAATCGCCAATCATCGCTGACATGTCTTTGCCATCAAATTCTGCGCCACCTGCAATCCAGCGACCAATAACGCCAATTTCATCGTCTGACAGTTTTGCTCCATCTTTGGGCATTCTTGCTGCGCCATCAACCATCAGCCGGGCCATAATCAAACTGCGCTGAGGATTTCTTGGCAGCAGCAGAGCGCCCGCCTGGCCGCCTTTTCCCATATTTGCGTAGGTGTCCAATCGCAGGTTCGCACTGGACCGAGCTTCGCCGTGACAGCCAATGCACTTGTCTTTAATAATCGAAGCAACGTCTGCTTCGAAGCTGACGGGAATCAGGCCCTTGGCTTTTAGTAACGCAGACTTTAATGCCGTGAAACTGCGATCGCGTTCATCGTCGGCAATAGCCAGTTCTTTGACGCGGTCTTCCACTTTCTGAATGATGGCCTTGGCTTCATCCACTTCCTTTTTTCGAACCATGCCGACAATTGGCCTCAGTTCGCCGGATAATCCCGACAGTTCTTTTTTGACTTCAGGAGGCAA
The DNA here is from genome assembly GCA_041689795.1 of Fuerstiella sp. Taxonomy (GTDB): domain Bacteria; phylum Planctomycetota; class Planctomycetia; order Planctomycetales; family Planctomycetaceae; genus Fuerstiella. The sequence goes on from JBDNFN010000430.1 coordinate 17,966, forward strand.
CGCAGCGAATGCGGGGGCGAAGCTGCAGCAAACCGTCAGAATGAAAAGTGACAGTGTGAAACGCATGATTTGGCTCAATCGGATCTCAAGGGCGAGGCATATAGCAGCGGCATGGCAGGAACATAATTTTGCCACATGATAACGCGCGTTGCCGAGTAAATGTTCGGTGAATTCCCGCCAAAACAGCCATTCTTTACGGTCAGCAGGTCGAGACGCCGTAATGCAGTCGGTCAAAATATCACGTGATTGCAGTCTTTTTCAACGATCACGCATTTTCGTGTCATTTCAATCACGCCACCGAACGTGCCGTGACCGTTTGCTATGCCGACCTGTTATTTACTGTGGATCAGTCTTCCGAATGCCGGTGAAAACGGCGAGCCTTCAGCTCAAACCGCGGCAGTTCTCCAGGTGCAACCAGCAGAACTTCGCACGAGAAACCCAATCTGTTGCGCAACGAATCCTTTACTCTTAGTTGAAGGTCTGCTCCGGCATCCGCCGATTTAGGCTCAACGGTGATGCTCAATTCATGCATGGCTCGCACAGTTTTTACGTCGATGCGAAATTCTGCAAGATCATCGATTTCACGCAGTACAGCTTCAACGCTGGACGGAAACACGTTGTTGCCGCGAACCGTGACCATGTCGTCGCTGCGTCCCAGAATTCCACCGGGTAGCCATAATAGTTGGCGCCCCGTGGGATCTGCTTCTGTACAGGCTCTGACCAGGTCTCGCGTGCGATAGCGGATCAATGGTGAACCCAGCCGACCGAGATTTGTGATCAGCAATTCTCCGACTTCACCGAGAGCCACTGGTTCAAGCGTGTCGGGGTCGACGATTTCCGCAATGAGTTCTGTTTCCAGAAGATACATGCCACCGGGACGGTCTTCGCTTTCTGTGCCCAGCGATGCGATCTCTGTCATTCCCCAGTGATCGATCACTCGCGCATCCCATGCGGATTCGATGATGCTGCGAGTTGCCGGAATTGCTCCGCCAGGTTCGCCCGCCACAATCAACATACGTACGCTGGATTCCTGCAGATCGATACCTTCTTCGGCCGCTACTTCGGCCATCCTTAACGCATATGTTGGCGTGCAGCATACAACGGTGGCTTCATTTTCGATCATCGCCTGCAGGCGGATCGATGTTGTCATTCCTCCGCCGGCGATTACGAAATTTCCCAGTCGCGCTGCGCCTTCAAACGCCGCCCAGAAGCCAATGAAGGGGCCGAATGAAAACGGGAAGAACAGTCGGTCGTATTTGGTAAGTCCGGCCAGCAGATAGATTTGCCGCCAGCATTCCATAATCCAGTTCCAGCTGTCTGCCGTGTCCATCCAGCGCATCGGGCGTCCGGTGGTTCCGGATGTCTGATGCAATCGAGCGTAAGCTGTGGAAGGATACGACAGGTTGGCACCGTATGGCGGTTGCTGCGTCTGAGAATCGACGAGTTCCTGCTTGGTGGTGACGGATAGCTTCTGAAGATCTTCAAAGCTGCGGACGTCTTCTACATTGATGCCCGCGGCCTGAAACTTTGTTGTGTAAAACCGATTGCGTGGAATGATGGTTTCCAGCATCTCTGTAAGTCGGCGCACCTGAATCTGTTGAATCAGGTCTCTGCTTTTCCAGATATCTTCGATCGTCTGATCCACTGTGTTTCTGTTTCTCGTTGAGTGTTATCGTAATTGATGTCGGTTGCGAGCGTGGGGCGCATTCTGCAGATGAATCAATAGCCGGATGCCGCGCCCGCATCTTCTGTGATGATTGGATCCAGGCCAAGTCGTTTGCGGCATTCGTTCAGCATGATTTTGGTCGCGCTGGCGCCAACTCGGCTGACTCCCAGAGCTTTGACTTCCAGCAGTTTGTCGAGTTCTCGAACGCCGCCGGCGGCCTTCACCTGCACCTGTGCGCCCGCATGTTTCCGCATCAGCGTCAGGTCTTCGATTGTTGCTCCGCCGGTACCGTATCCGGTGGATGTTTTGACCCAGTCCGCGTTCAGCTCTGTGCAGATTTCACAAAGGCGAACTTTCTGCTCATCATTCAAATAGCAGTTTTCGAAGATGACTTTCACCTTTTGACCGGCTGTATGTGCCACATGGATAACGGCTTTGATATCCGCCGTCACATAGTCCCAGTCGCCACTTAGTACTTTGGAAATGTTGACGACCATGTCGAGTTCTTCGCAGCCGTCGGCGATCGCCTGCAGTGCTTCTGCTTTTTTGATGGCGGTTGTATGTCCGCCATGTGGAAAGCCAATTGTGGTGGACACTTTAACGGTGCTGCCTGCCAGCAGTTCGGCACAGCGTTTTACGTAATAGGGCATAATGCAAACACTTGCCGCATCGTAAGCCAGTGCCAGCCGGATGCCGGATTCCAGAACATCCTGGCTCATCGTTGGCTGCAGCAGCGAGTGATCGATCATTTTCGAAATGTCAGTGTAGGAATATACCATTGTCGGTTTTCGTTGAGGCTTGATTCAATGTTTAGAGAACCTGTTTGTCGTGAAGTTTTGATGCGTCACGCCATCTTGGGAATGAAGTTCCGTAGATAGGTGTGACTCTGCACCAACGCCAGTTTTCGTGATTCCAGCGAATCTTCGTAAGCGCGGTCTTCGACTTCAACGCATACCGGTCCGTTATATCGGGTGTCTGTCAGAACCGAGAAGAACCTGCCCCAGTTGACATCGCCCATACCGGGCAATTTCGGCGAGTGGTAATCGTTCGGGTGAGCCAGGATGCCGAGGTCATCCAGCAGAAACTGGTCGACTCGAACATCCTTTGCGTGCACGTGAAACAGTTTGTGCGAAAATTCCCGCATCGGTTTCAGGTAATCCATCTGCAACCACAATGGATGAGACGGGTCGTAGTTCAGTCCGAAATGATCGCTGGGGATCGCTTCGAACATTCGTCGCCAGATGGCGGGGCTGAAGGCCAGGTTCTTTCCGCCGGGCCACTCATTATTTCCAAAAAGCATCGGACAGTTTTCAATTGCGACTCGAACACCGTGCTCTTCTGCAAATGCGATCAGCGGTTTCCATGTGGCTTCGAACAGGGGGAAGTTTTCATCGACTGACTTTGTCCAGTCGCGTCCAATAAACGTGTTCATGGTATTGACGCCCAGCTTTGCCGCGGCCGCAATCACCGCTTTAATCTGCTTGACCGCAGCGGCCGCTTCGCTGGAATCCCCCGACAGAGCGTTGGGGTAGTAGCCAAGTCCGCTAATTGAAACGCCGTACTTAGCTGTCAGAGCATTGACCTTGGCGGCGGCCGCATCATTAAAGTCAGTAACGTTAATGTGAGTGACACCGGCGTAACGTCGGCTGGCTTTTTCAACCGGCCAGCACATAACTTCGACGCAGTCGTAACCGATGTCAGCGGCTGTTGATAGCACTTCTTCAAAGCTAAGATCGGGCAGAATAGCAGTGACGAATCCGAGTTTCATGATCATGTTCTTTCTGAGATGAGTTTGTGTTTTACAGTAAGTGCCACCGGTTTTGTGCAGCGGAGCGATTGTCTTGGGAAGCTGGTCAGCTGGAAAACAGGATTAGGAAACGTTGATCCACCGTTGTTCTTTGTGGCTTTTCAGAATTGCTTCGCACAGGAGAATTTCATGGTGTCCCTCGTTGAATGTTGGGAACGTTCTTGCGGCAGTGAAGTCTTTGCCTGCGATGTAATCATAGAAGTCTCGGAACAGTTGTTTAAATGTGTCCGGAAATCCCTGATTGTGTCCGCCCGGATAGTCCGCGTGGTGACTTGCCAGGCTGCCCATTAAAGCAGGGTCTCGCAACAGGCATTCGTTTGAGCGATCTCGGTGGCCTATCCACATTTCGTTGGGACGTTCGCTGCACCATTCCAGCGCCTGCTTTGAACCGGCCAGTTCATAACGAAGGCAGTTTTTGCGGCCCGCGGTAACCTGCGAAACCCACATGATGCCGCGGCCACCGCCTTCGAATTTTAGCATCACTGCGCCAAAATCTTCTGTATTGACGTCTATTGTTTCTGTCTTGACGTAAGCGTTGACTTTGCCGCTGAAAGTCTCAACTCCCCCGACTGGTCTCTTTCTTTGAGGATAAACTGTTTGCAGATCTGCGCAGACAGAAATGATTCGCCGATTGGTGATGAACTGCATAAGGTCCAGCCAATGAGTGCCAATATCCGCGACGGCTCGCAATTTGCCGCCATCTGCCGACAGAACTCGCCAGTTGAAGTCTGTTTCGTGAAACAGCCAGTCCTGAACATAGCTGCCTGAAACGTGAAACAGTTCGCCGACGTCACCCTTGCGAACTTTGTCCGCCGCCTCCAGACACAACGGGTAGTAGCGAACATTATAATTGACGCCGGCAACCCGTCCGGCTTCGTTCGCGATTCTAACCAGTTTTGCAGATTCGCGCGAATTCATTGCCAGCGGCTTTTCGCATAAAACGTGTTTTCCCGCTAGCATTGCTCTGGATGCCTGTTCGAAGTGATATCGATTGGGCGACGTGATATGCACGACATCGATAGTATCATCGGCCAGAAGTTCGTCGAACGATTGATACGCCTTATCAAGTCGCAGCGAGTCGGCAGCCTGCTGCGACTTGCTGGTGGTTGAACCAAGAATTCCGGCAACGCGAATTCCTGAGCGGATCAGCCCTTCGACATGGATCGGGCCGATGAATCCAGTGCCGACAACAGCGGCACACAGTTGCTTGGGTGTTTCTGACATAACGAGTGATTTGCAGAATGGATGACTTCGACTTTGGCAGCTGCCGCGTGCAGTGCTCGGAATTGCAATGTGCATCGGAACGATGCACATAAGATCGTGTCAGTATTAAGACGGATTCGGGAAACGCATCTGAATGCTGACATCGCGGCTGGGCGTTAATTCGCCCACTCATTGCGTCGTAGCCAGTCTGTGCAGCGTTCCGGCCACAAGGTGACGGGCTGATTTTCTACTGGACGCAGGCCATAACCGTGCCCACCGGTATCGTAGACGTGTAGTTCTGAAGCTACGTTGGCTTTCTTGAGCGCCAATGTCAGCAGCAGACTGCCCTGCACTGCGATGGGGTCATCGAAAGCGTGTACGAGAAACGCGCGAGGCGAATCTTTAGTGACGTGCAGATCGTCGTCCAGCTGAGTGTTTTCCTGGTTAGCCAGATAAGCTGGATAGATCAGCATCGAAGCATTGGGCAGGCACGATTCCCTGTCGGCTTCGTCGACGGCGTCATACAGTCGGCTTGTTGTCAATGCGGTTCGAGCTGCTGTGTGGCCGCCCGCCGAAAATCCAAGCACTCCGATCTTGTCCGCGTTGAGGCCCCATTCTTTTGATCGGCTGCGAATCAGGCTGATCGTTCGCTGAGTATCCTGAACGGGTTGCAGCCATTTGGGATTCACCTGATTCGTGGGTACTCGGTACTTCAATACGACTGCCGTGACCCCGATTGAATTCAGCCATTCGGCAACTTCGGTTCCTTCAAGGTCCCATGCGAGGATATGAAATCCGCCGCCCGGACAAACGACAACGGATGCTCCTGTGCGTTTATCAGCTGGTGGCAGATAGACGTGTGCTTCAGGTGACGAGACGTTGGCCAGTTTGATAATTCGTCGACCCGCAATTAAGCGGTCGGTTGGTTTTGTGAGGTCTGTTTCTTCACCCACTTCGCGAAACGGACCGGGCGGTGTGCCAGGCCATAATCTGATCACTTCTGTCGCTTCTGCTGCGCTGGCAATGGTGGTTGAAGTTGTCATGAGCACGACACAGGTGACCAGGCAAAACAAGAAACGCTGCATTTGACGAACCACTGTATCAGATGATGAGCTGAGGACCCTCTGCCCCTTATTCTGGAAAGCTGGCTGCCGCCGCTGCTCAATCCGATTTGCGATCGTCATGGTTTTCTCGCTTAAAAAAAGTTCGCCTGACTTGTGAAAACCCGTTTTACAGAACCTTATCTACGGGGAAAAGCAAGACCCCGTTTTTACCTGGCAGACGGTTTGGGAACGCTCGAATCCAGGCAAACGGCCTGCCATATCGCCAGCCGCGGCAATTACCGCCGAATCTGCCAGATTACAGAATTCGTCTTTGCCAGCGAGCTCATAGAACGGCGGGTCACTCTATTGCCAGGGTTGCTTTCCGCTTACATTGGCGGCTGGCTTTACTCCCGTTACTGATGGCATAGCATGATGAGTCGTCTGGTACATTTGGTGTTGCTGTTGATTGCGGTTCCCGCGATCGCGGTTGAACCTGCGCCGGAATTCGGTTATTCGTTGTTGGATGAAACCCTTAAGACGCCGGGCACAACAGTCGGCTACGGCAATGTTGCCTTCGAACCCACTGAGGAAATTCCGCTGGATCGTTTCAAGAAAGGCTTGATTCAGAAGGCGACTATTTCCACCGGTTGGCTGGGCACATTTAGTAGCACGGGTCTGAGTTCCAGCTTTGTTGAAGTGTCTGTGGAATCTGCCATTCCATTGGGCAGCATGGACACCATTTTTGGAATTACGCCAAATTTCAGGACAGATTACATCCATGCCGCGCCGAGCATCGATACTCCAAACGAACTTCATCAGGTTGGAGTGAGCTTTTTTCTGCGGCGAAAAATTTCGGACAGATGGTCGGCACTCGGAATTGTGTCCCCTTCTATCCGTAGTGACTTTACGACAAGCGAAAATGCTCTGCGCTTTTTTGGTCTTGGTCTGTTGACCTGGAAGGCGGTGCCGGATCGCGTTGAATTTTCATTCGGTCCACTGTTTCTTGGTCGCGCAGACCTTCCAGTTCTTCCCGCCGTTGGCCTGCGATATACGCCGGATACTCGCGCTGTTTATGACATCCGTTTTCCTGAATCACGGTTTTCGTGGCGAGTTGCGAAGGACGGATGTCGCAGCGAATCCTGGGTGTATCTTTCCGGCGGCTTTGGCGGCAATACGTGGGCCGTTACCAGAGCCAATGGCAGCCACGACGAACTGTCGCTTAGCTATTTAAAACTGCTGGTGGGTGCCGAGAAGGTGTTTGATGGTGGAAGCCGCATGTTTATTGAATCCGGCTGGGCCTTCAATCGGAGTCTCGAATACCAAGCCGACCAGTATGAGCGGTCGTTTGCCAACGCTGTGCTGTTTCAGGCAGGCGTTAATTATTAGAGCAGCGGCGATTAGCCTGTGAACTCGGCCGATCTGCCGCCAGTGCGATCTGCCGCCAGTGCGTTCCGGCGCAAGACCGCATTCAAGCAGATTCCAGACCTGATAATGTACCATTGCTGCTGCCGAAACGATCGGATCTAAGTTCCATTTGCTGAAGCATGCTGACGTACAGGTTGCACAGTGGCGCGTTGTTTTCGCTGTTGAATTTCAGGTGCTGCCCGTGCCGAAAACCTCCGCCTGCTAACAGGACAGGCAGGTTTGAATTATTGTGTGTGTTTGAGTCTCCCATGTTGCTTCCGAAAAGAACCATGGTGCGATCCAGCAGTCGCTGTTCGCCTTCTGTTTTGCTCGCAAGGTTCTGCATCAGCTTCTTCAGCAATTGCATTTGCTGTCGATCGGCGTCTTCAAGCTGTTGAAGTTTCTCTGCCGACTGGCCGTGGTGACTTAGATTGTGATATCCATCAGACGTATTTTGATCTTCGTGCAGTTTGAATGACGGAGTGGCAAAGGCGTCGACCATCAGCGTGATAATTCGGGTTGAATCGGTTTCAAGGGCAAGTCTTGCCATTGACAGCATCAGGTCGAATTTTTCGAAGAACAGCTTGTTGTCCTGAATGTCAGGCGGAACCGGTTGGTCAGTGACTGGCTTGACGCGAAGTTCCCATTCGCGAGCACTGTTGAGCCGTTGTTCGACTTCGCGGACGGAAGTGAAATACTGGTCCAACCGAGCTTTGTCCTGCTTGCCAAGTCGACTGCCGAACTGCCGAGTTTCGTTCATCAGAGTGTCCAGAATGCTGCCTCGTTCTTCCAGCCGATGAAGTTGTCGAGCAACCTGAGCAGCATCGCCCTGCACGAACATCTTTCTGAACAGCGCCGGCGCGCTGTCTCCGGCTGGCAGCAGTACTCCATCACGCGTCCAGCTCAGGCTGCGATTGGCCTTGTCAATGTTGACGCCCAGATTCAGCGTTGGAAATCGTGTAACATAGCCCAGTGTTTCGGCGGCAAATTGATCCAGCGAAATACTGTTGCGGAAGCCGCTGCGAGTTGGTCCGCGAGCACCGGTCAGAAAACAGTTCTCCGTGCTGTGTCCGCCGACCACATCCGGATGTGACAGGCCGCTGAATACAGTGAAGTCGTCACGGAATTCAGCGAGCTCACTAAGATACGGCGAAAGTTCATATTCTCGCCCCGACGTCGCCGGGAAAAACGGCTTGGGCAGTACGCCAAGGTTATTGGAAATAAGTAACATTCTACGTGGAGGCACTGGCGTTACGGTTTTTCCAAAGACGGGGGCCATGCACTCCAGAAACGGCAGCGCAAGCGTAACGCCCATCCCGCGCAGAACTATTCGGCGAGAAACTGCTCGTCTTAAAACCGAACGATGCGAAGCAGTATTGTTCGGTAAAGCTGTTTGCGAAATAGTCATTTGGTTACTGACATCCTGCCGGGCCCAGGAAAATTTGGCTCTGGACAAATGCGTGCAATAAATCCTGCACGCGATAACCGTCCGCCGCTATGGTATCAAGGATGCTTTCGATCTCAGTCCGATCAGAAAATCGAACAGGTGTTCCCGTTGCATAAACGGTGAATTGATGCAGGAAATTCTTTGCCAGTTGACGTGAATCAGCCGCCAGCAGTTGTTTGAGTTCGCGGATGTTCTGAAAAATTCGACCATCGAGCAATTCACCGCTCGCATCGACGGGCGTGGCAAGCTTGAAAGCAAAGTTATGTCCGGCGCGATCGATGCCCGTCACTTCTTCGCCCTGCTCAATGCTGCGATAACGATTTCGCCAGCCGCCAAGAACGTCAAAGTTTTCGAGTGCCAGGCCGACCGGATCGAAGCGAGCGTGGCATGCGGAACAGGATTCCGAACTTGTGTGTCGCTGGAGCAGTTCACGAATGGTCGTTGCGCCGCGAATATCGGGTTCTACGGCTGGAACACTGGCTGGCGGTGGCGGAGGCGGCTGGCCGATAAGCCGGTCCATAATCCACGCACCTCGCACAATCGGCGAGGTCGTCGTGCCGTTGGCCGTGACTTTTAGAATGGCGGCTTGTGTCAACAGGCCGCCGTAAGGACTGTCTGGTTCCAGGGCAACTTTCCGCATCATCGAACCACTCAGTGGCGGCAGATTGTAGTGAGTCGCAAGTCGCTCATTGGCGAAGACGAAGTTGGCGTCAATGAGTACTTTGGCCGGAAGGTTCTCACGCACCATTGCTGTGAAGAATGTAACCGTTTCCTGCTCCATCGATTCGAGCAGCCAGGCGTCGAAGCGGTATTCGGGATAAAGTCGTATGTCGGGTTCATCGCGATACAACTGGCGAAGGTTCAGCCAGTAGTCGGTGAAGTTTTTGACGAATTGATCGAATCTTTCGCCGTGGATAAGTCGGTCGGTTTCTGTTCGAAGGGTAACCGTGTCACGAAGCTGTTGATTCTTCGCACGCGACATCAATTCTGCATCCGGGCGGGTGTTAGACAGAAAATGTGACAGCCGCGATGCGATGGCGAAATGGTCTTCGCGTTGTTGAGGTTCATGTAGATACAGAAGATGTCCCGAACAAAGGAACGCCTTGTATCCCGTTAACATGGCTTCTGCGAATGGGAGGTTTTGGTCAAGTCGCGAAAAGATGAGTCGTTCAAATTGCTGTATCGCGTCTTCCGATACGGGTTCTCGAGCGGCCTGCTGGATGAATCTGTTTAGCAGACGCCTGGCATCTTTATGAGGACTTTCGGAAACTACTTCAACAGGCAGGCGGCTTTGACTTGAAGCTGCTTTTACAGCAAGCTTATCGAACAGGACATGATGAGACGGCGGCGGCCATGTTTCTGAAACAATCGGACCTTCAACTTCCAACCACTGAAACGCAACTCCGGGCTGCCCGTCGATTGGTAAAGGTGGATAGCGATATGTCGGCGGGCCATTGTCTACGTTGCGTGCGAGCGGAACGGGCAATCCCAACAGGCTGTATTCAAACGTTTCGTGGTGCTTCAAAAAAACGGTAGTTTCGTAAATGTTGATTTCCGGTTGAACGTCCATAACTCCACCTGTGGCGCGGACGTCGCCTGAAACATCGGCACCGGATGGCTTGCGAGCTCGAAACGTCATTGGCACGGGACGAACGGCCGGAGTCAGTTCAAAGTTGGGCCACTGCAAAACAGATCGGGCCGAAAATCGAACACGGTATTCACCTGTCAGCGGCGCAACGAAATCCTGAGGATAGCCGAAGTACGGCCAATGTGCCGATCGGAATAAGGCGAGTTCAATATCGGGATCGTGTTCGCCCGTTTTTCGAAATTCGGCAAACTGCTTGCCATCGACCGGCAGGAATTTGGAGTCGCGGACGAAAAACATCGCGGGGCGGGTTCCGAACGTTTCTGTACTGGAAAACAGCTTTGTTCCGACGGCGCGATAGCTGGTTTTGGCTGGTGCTTCGACACCGCTGGCTATGGCGTTTTGCAGCGATGTTTCTGCGGCATTCAGATAGGCGGCAAGTTGCACGCGGGACATGTCCAATTTGTCCGTGGTCTTGTTAAAGTGGTGCCCTTCACGGTCTTCCGGCAGTATGTCGCGAATGTCGAGCGTGGGAAGGTTTAGTATATCTCGGAGATTTTGCTGGTATTCGTCACGATTGAGTCGGCGAATAGGGCCACGTCCCTGCTGAGAAATTTCGGCCGCATCGGCTGTGTGAATCGCAGTCGCAAGTTGGTGTACCAATTGGACTCGTTGTTCGGCTGGAAGGTCTTCGGAAGTTGGCGGCATTTCACGATTTTCGACGCGACCGTGAATGCGAATCCAGTGGTCGCGGGTGGATGCAACATTCAGATCGAATGCTAATGTTGTGAGGTCGAGTCCGCCTTCTGTTGTGTTAGCATTGTGGCACTCAATGCATGCTTGTTTTAGCAGGGCGGAAATCACTTCCGGTGGAGCGGTATTGGCAGCCTGAACGACGATTTCGCCTGATCGGGCAATAAGCAGAAGCAGAGCCACGATTACGCGTGAGAGCCATCTTTTTTTGCTTCGATTACGCGGCGCTCTTAAGTCTTGCTTTTCGATCATTATTTCGTTTCGAATGTAACCATTCAGGCCTGGCAAAACATGCGGCCGAGTTTCTTGAACAGTTGCCTGTAACGTTCTAAGACCCTGCGCCATCGTCGCAGCGTTAAAAGTATCAGGCCTTCAAAGTCGGTTTAACATCTCTATCGCCTTGCTTTCGAAGATCTTCTGCCACTCAGGTGCCAGCAGGCAGTCGCTGTCTTCCTGTGCTCCGCCGACGTTTTGCAGCTGTTCTGCTGTTGGCGCGTAATAGATGTATCCGTTGGTATACCCGGCGACGAAAGTGTGTTCATGTGGTGAAGCCTGCTTTAAGTTCAGGCCAATGCGAACGGTAAGTTCTCCGGGAAATGTGATCATCACAAAATCACCGATTCTTATGCCAACAAGTTCTACGTCCAGCGTTCGCTTGCCCGCAGCAACATAATGTTCCTGATGCATCTGCAGCAATTTCAGATTGGTTTGCACTCGAGTAAGCTGCTCCATTGTCTGGATGTTCTGGATATAATGTTCCATCGCGCGACGGTTATCTGCGTCAAGCTTTGTCAGGTTTTGTCGCCCCAGGTTTTGTTCGTTCAAATAGCTGTGCGAATAGTAAGACGGGAAGTCTTCTGCCAGACTGTACTTCATAACCAAAGGTAGAAACGATTTGAGATTCAGCGTTGTTCCTCGCAGTGATCGCAGCAATCGCGATTGTTCGTCTTCCATTAGATTAATCTGTTCGGCATAGTCGGCTCGAGGAAGTTCAATGACTTCGTTTAGTACCTGCAAACGACTGTCAGCCTTGCACGCTATTTTGCGAGCTGCTTTTAAAGTACTGAGCCCCAGCATGTTTCCCAGCGGTTCGGCGTCGCGCGGCATGTCGACGGCTTTGTAAAAGACAGGATTGATGTCGCCCGCACAGCCCTGGACAAACAACGCAACGGTGTCTGTGCCGAGGTTGTCTTCTATAACGGTCGACGCGAAACCTGTGATGTCTGCCGAATTGCCCCCGCTGGGGACTCCCTGAATCGGGTGGCAGGCAAAGTTGTAGACAAGTGCTAATGTGTGGCCGTCCGCCTGGTCGAGTCGCAGTACGCCGATTTCCGGATCGATCGGGCCGACTGCTGCTACGTCTTTGTCTGCTGGCATTGAGTACGCATGGCGAACGTCTGCCTCTTTTCCGTTCTTTAGTTTCAGGCGTCGGTTTTCCATGATGCGGTCTTCATAGCCGTGTCCGATTCCAATGCTAACCGGCACTAGATTTTGGAATGCCTGCGTAATGGCTTGCACCGTTCGGTCGTCGATGTCGCTGCAAATAATGCCGTGACAGTGACTGGCATTGATCATGATGTTTGACGGTTTAATTCCCAGTTCGGTTTCGATTCGCGAACGAACCTTGTTGAGATAGTCGTTTTTGATGCGACCGATTTCGCCAATCGCCACCGCGTCAACCGTTACGATGACGGCTGTTGTGGAACCGTTTTTCAGCACAAGGGCTTTAACATACAGAGGGTCACTGACCGGCCCGGCCTGTCTGTCGGTGACGTCAATTTTGGCAACGCCGGCCAGTAACTGTTCGGCTGCGACTTCTTTGGCTGCGACGCACGCGACGATCAAAAGAATTAGCACTAAGCAACGTTTGAGTGATTTCACCGTTGTGGTCTCCGTGGCGTGAATATGGTCTGAAGTTGTTGGCCTGAACGGTGTTGTCTAGCGCATCACAGGACGAGCTTATGTTCACGTTCGTTTGTTAGTTCACCGTCTTTGGCTGAACAGTCTTCAGCTTGACTGCCGCCTGCCCCAGGGCTTCGCCGATCAGAAAGTAGCTTTCTGCATTGCCGAACCAATGATGTCCGTGTCCAATGTTTGGTGACAATTCTTTGGGCCGTGCGAACTGTTGTGTTGGTACAAAAACGGCGTTGGCGAGTTTTGCGGTTCCACTGCGTTGAGCCTTCCTGAACGCAGTCATTGGGCTGTTTTCAGGAGCAGGTCCGCCGTTCCCCAGTTCGCCCACGACAAAAGGAAGATTCGGTGAATGAAGCTCGCCGCGAATATCTTTTGCCAGATTCATCAGGTTGACTTCGTATTCGTTGATGGCATTTGCCGAAACCATGTCGTTCCAGCCCTGCATCCAGATGAATCCACCGAGTTCGTATGGCTGTTCGCGAACTTCTGCCAGGGCATCGTTTATTTCGGAAATCATCTGTTTGTAATAGGGGCCACCTGCGCCGCCGGAACTGGGAGGTCGGAAATCGACTTGAAGACTTTTTCCTCCCCACGCGGTTTTGATTAGCAGAACCGATTGCTGAAAGTGTTCTCCAACGACGTGTCCGAATTGCAGTTCGGGTCCGATATGACTGCTGTTTCCATAACCTGTGTAGCCAATTGTGAGGCCACCTTTCCGAACTTTGTCGCGAACCTTGAAACTGATTTGAACATCGTCGCGAACTACCCACTGCCCGTCCGGAGTCCGCAGATGCTGCATTGGGTCTTTGTTTTTTGAGTTCTCCATTGACCAGACGAGATTACCTTTGCCGCTGTTGTAGTTTTGGGGGTCGTCCATTTGAACAACTCCCTGCCCTTCCATGTTGGACTGTCCCGCAAGGATGAATACCACGGTCGGGCGTTCATCGGCGAAGATGTCGGCAGCGAATGTCAGCAGGAAAATACTCAGTGAACGCAGGCGGGTTTGGTTCATATGAAGGCAACCAATTGGTAGTGCAGTGTGGTCTGTCGATGACCGAGGCGGGGTCGGAAAAACTTCTATGGAAACTTCGAGCGGCTTTCTATCACAGCGAGAATTCTATCGCAGGTCAAACAACAGGGTTCCACGGATGATTTGCTGAACCACATATTACCGTGGGTTTCTTGCCGTCTGGGATTGGATGTCGGCCGCGACATTTGACAGTTGGCGAGCCGGGCTGGTTAGTAATTGTGACGGTTTTTGTGCTTTCGTTAGACGCGCAATTGCACCGTAAGCGGCTATTATGGGTCGATGTGAACAACGAATTCTGTTTCGCCCCGGACTCTGATGCTGGAAAGCCCGTTATGCTGCGACTAGTCCGCTCTGCTGTGATTGCTGCCGTTTTGGTTGTTGGTTCCCTTGCGTTTGTTGCGGCGAGCACCTTTGCGGAGGAATCGCCGTCCGCCGTGTCTTTGGTAGAAGGTCTCAGGCCGTTCGTCAGTATGTTATGCGGCGAACAATCTAAGTTTACCTTGAAGGGTGACCTGGCGATTCAGATTGACGGCAGTCCTCAGCCGATTCAACTTCAGCTTTCGCGATTTGACGATCAAGCTTTCGACCTGGCGTTATCTCATGCTGAATACGCTGTTGAAGTTCATCGTCGTGAAGATTCGACGACGATTGTTTTGCCTCTGCACAAAGTTGCTTATCGAGGGATCGGTACCGTTGCTGATGAAGTCTGTTTGAGCCCGAAAGGCATCATGGAGAGACTGATCAGCCCCGCATCTGATGCTAAGCCTGTGGCGACAATTCTTGCTGTGTTGAGTCCCGACTTCATTGATCCGCTAATCGCTTTTGGAGCCGACCTGCTGAAGGCGAAACACGATGCTGCTTCAAATCAATGGGTGCTCACAGATGAAAGTCCGGTTCAGTTTCCAAAACGCGGTGAACTGTTGGTCCGGGCTAACTTTGGTGAAGTCCGCCTGAGTTTTGTGACAACTTCTGCTGTCGCTGCGGATGACCTTGCAGCAGACATTAAAGTTATCGAAATTTCAAGAACTGAGTTAGAGCAGACTCTTTCGCAGGGAATTCATCGAGCGACAGAAATTCTTGCTCCTGCCGCGATTCTGAAGAATCCTCCACAGGACGCTCGACACACGGCAAACGGCGAGTTGCGTTGGATAAACGGTCAGCGAGTGGCCATCCTGAAGGGCACGCCGGAAGAAATCGGGACGGCACACGGCAAGCTATTGAAAGCAGAAGCCACGCGTTGTCTTGAATCCGTTTTGTATACATTCGGTACTGCTCATGTGATTCGCACGGGCCACTGGTTTCGGCACGATATTGAAGCCGCATATGCAAAGCTGTCGCCGCATATTCCCGAACGACATAAAGTTGAAACGCGTGCGCTGGCGACAGCACTAAACGTGCCAGCGGAAACTCTGGAAGTGTTGAATGTCTTTCCGGAGATGTTCCACTGTTCGGGATTCGCGGTTTTTGGCAGCGCGACAAAGGATGGCAAGCTGTATCACGGTCGAGTTCTAGACTACATGACCACGATTGGTTTACAGGATGCTGCGACTACGTTTATCGTTCAGCCGGATGGTTATATTCCGTTCGCGAACGTGGGCTATGCTGCATTTATCGGCAGTGTCAGTGGCATGAATACTCAGGCCATTTCGCTGGGAGAAATGGGTGGTCGCGGCGAAGGTAACTGGGACGGCGTACCGATGGCGACTCTCATGCGTCGAGCGTTGGAAGAATGTTCTACTCTGGAGGAAGTGATTCAGTTGTGGACGAACAGTCCCCGAACATGTGAGTACTATTATGTCTTTGCGGATGGAAAGACCAATAAGGCCGTTGGCGTAGCTGCTCTTCCCGAATCAATTGAGTTGATTCTTCCGGGCCAGGGACACGAACGTCTTGGAGGTGGGATTCCGGACACGGTTGTGTTGTCGGCGGGAAGTCGTCTGGAAAAACTCAGAGAACGCGTTTTGGAAAAACATGGGCAGATCGATGCGGACCTCGGTAAGTGGCTTATGAGTCGTCCGGTTGCGATGCAGTCTAATCTGCATAACGTCTTGTTTGTTCCGGAAGACGGTGTGCTGTATGTCGCCAATGCCAGCCATTCAAAACCCGCCGCTGAGCAGCCTTATGTGAAGCTGGATCTTAAGAAACTGTTGCAGTCGACCGGAAACCTGCCGCTGCGAGCGACGTCGTCTCGATAGTTAAACGCCGCGAGAGTATTGGGCCGCGACGCAGGCGTGTTTCCGAGCGTATACTTACATCGGGTCAAAGATGCAGCCCTTGTTAGTTCAATACGAGTCGGATTGCTTTTAGGATCCAGCTGCTGAGGAAGGCGGCACCTAACGCAAATGACAGGATGTTGGCAAGCACGATTGCCGCTGCGTCGCGGTCTGGACGTGCCAGCAGGCGTTGGTTTGTAAGAAAACGAAAGAACAGAACTTCCGCAACCGGCGCGTAGGTTTCCGCGATCACCAGATATGCTGTTTGGCCCCATGGCTGCATCACCAGAATCGGCAGCACCAGCACGACAATAGGGTAAGTAAACGCGGTCAGCAGCAGTCCGGCCGACAGCTTTGTTTGCCGGTTGTGTTTTGGAGCAAGCCCAACCAGCAACACGGGAATTTCGACGGCGACAGTTGCACAGTATCCCAGCAGTAGAAACAGGAAAGCCTCTGAAGTGTTCATGAATGGCTGTCGTGTCACAGCAGTCGCAGCAGGAAAGGCACTTCCGCCAGAACGTGCAGAGTGGCCACCGTGAAATAGATGTCTCGTGTCGTTGAATAGTCTGCGGTGAAACACAGCCATAGCACGACGACGGTCATCGCCGAACACGCTAACAGTAAACTGATCACTTTTTGCGACGCGACAGAACGCTTCATTAGTGGAATACTGCGAAATGTTTTTGTGAAGACCCGGCCACTGGCGGCTGGCACAGCAATCATCCAAACTCCGTAGTGCAGCAGTTCCAGGAAAGCATGAGTCGCGATTAGCTTGTTTGGGCTAATTGTCGTTAATAGGGTGGCCCCGGCGTGGTGAGTGATCTGGCCCTGAACGGCCCTCGGGATTTCGAACAGCAGCGAGTCGGCTGTTTCCATGGGGCCAATTGTCCATAGAAGTACCAGCATTAGTGATAGCAGCATCAGGCAACCGCGGTAGGCGGACTGCCATTCGGGATGCGACGATAGATTTCACGGTCCAGCACACACAGTCCCATCAGAGGGTGCAGAAAGACAAGCAGCAAAGACAGGACTATGGGCTGCAGCCATGTGAGACCAATAATGCCGAGTCCAATTGGCAACGCGCAGTTCCAGTGTTTTCGCGGCGGCGGCTGACTGCGGAGCCAGATCAGCGTTGTGCACCAAAGAATTAGCGCGGTGTTCCACAGGCCGATTATCCACAGGCCGATTATCCACAATACCGATTCTTGCGGCCAGTTCATCCACGTCGCTAAACGAGTTAGCAACGGGAAGGCAATCGTCAGAATTAAGACGCCTGCTGCAGAAACGACAAAGAATGTCCGCAGGCGGCCCATTCTGGCTGGAAGTCGTGTCAAAAATATCGAGCTTCAACATAGTTGTGCGGGCCGGCAAACAGAAACACGATTCCGATCGACATCGCCACTGGTGCAGTTGCTGTGAGAATGAAAGCAACTGTCATGAATAGTGTTGCACAGGTGGCGAACGCCAACTGGCTGCGTGACACGCTTGGATGTTTTAATGTCGTAGACACGGGCAATCTGTTTCAGTACTTGCTGAATTGCGGTTCGAAGGGGTTTGACTGTTAGTTGTCAGCGGATGATGAATTATCGTGTTGTGGCCCGGATGCTCTGTTCTGCATCTCCATGGTTTGGTTCCTGCGGCGTTTAATGAATCCCGTGATCAATGCCGCCGTGGCAAAGAATACTCCGCCAATAACCAGCGTCATTACGCCACCGGCAATCAGTAACGTTTCCACAGAGACCATGTCTGCAAAAATGATGAAGACTTGATGCATAATTCAGAAATTACAGTTCTATGTTGATTCGGATGGGGCGGATTCTGTGGCATCGGCTTCTGACTGAGGTCGCTCCGCAGGAACTGTTGGTATTGGCGAATCATCAAGTGGGTCAAACCGTTCCACTGGACCATTCGGCCTCCATTGGCGGCGGATGTTTTCGTAGCCTTTGTGTTCTTTCGCCGCCATTGTCGCCGCCATTGTCGCCGCCGCGATTGTGGCAGCAACGATTCCCACGGCAGCCACGTTGGCGGCGGTACTGCGTGACTTATTACCGTTTCCTGCGGCCATTCGACCCGCCGTGGCAGTTGCAATTGCCAACAGTAAACCGGCAACGGCGATCGCTGGCGTTGCCGGAAGCTCGATTTGTGTTCCGGGAATCTCTGGTAGTGGCGGCGGAATATCACCCCAAGGCGACGCCGTGCAGGGCCACAACAACCAGAAACACAAACAGGATCCGAATTAGTAGCTCAAAAACCTGCTGCATTACGTGTTCTTTCTGTGACGCGGCTTAAATGGTCGCTGTCGGAAACAGTCGATAGATACCGGGCTTTATCTGAACCAAAGTTGCCGCGTACGCTGTTTAAGTCGGTGCGTTGCAACTTGGTTCACAGAAAGTTAGCGAAACGTGACACGTTCGGGAACTTTAATTTCCTCGCCTCGGCGATGCGGCGTTTAGTCGCCTTGGTCTGCGCGTCCAGAGTTGGAGAGTTCAGCGTTCTCTTCGGAAGGACGACGCAGCGTAGCCGTCCCCGTCAGCCTGAATATTGGGCGAGGGACACACGCAGATTGCTTCGACGATTTACTGGATCGGGAGGATGCTCAACTATTCAAGGTTTTCACACAGCTGTGACCGGTGAATCTGCCGGCGTTTGCTTCAGTCGTGTTCGAATGCGAGTTTGTTCTTCGCTTGTGAGCGAAAGTGATTGCGAAATTTCAAACGGCGGAAGATCTTCGACATTCAGCTTTGGGGCCAGTTGAAGTCTGTCGAATGCACTCGCGATTCGAGCAACACTGCGGGCAGGATCTTCGCAGAAACTTTCATAGGTGAGGTTCACGATTCGATCTTTGGAAACGGTGGCCAGCTGTCGATCCATTTCAGTATCGATATCGACGATCTGTTTGCACACATCATCAACGTAGGCCAGAGGATCGTTGCCTTCAGCTGTCGATGAACTTTGCAGGCCCCAAGCTTTTGTTTTGTCTCCCTGCACTTTTTGGCGGGCAATGATCAGCGATTGAGCCACAAACATCGGGTTGCGACGAACGACAACAAAGCGAGCGTTCGGAAGTTTTCCTGCAAGTAATTCAACAGCGAATGCGTTGCGGTTGTTTTTGTTAAGCAATGGCTTATCGAAGGCTGTTGTCCAGGCATCGAAGAACGTGCGCATGTCGGCGGCGGTGTTGTCTGAAATGGACTGGGCCGGAAGATATCGATCGTTGCCGAGCCAAAGGTTCCAAAGATGAAACGCGTCGTTGGGGCCGGACAGCTGAGTTGTCTGGCCATAGAAATTTCGAAAGTCGGGCCGCCCGGACGAAGGAATCCACCGCTGCAAGCGCGCGGATGTCAGCGGCGACTTTGGAAACATGGCTGTTAAGTTGGTTGGGTAGGTCACGTCCAGAAATGCAGCCAGAGTCTGATAAATCAGAGTGGTTCCGCTGCGGGGAGCTCCGACGATAAACACCAACGGATGGTCAGATGTGGGTGAATTGCGAAGCCGTCGCTGTTCAAGAATGCTCAGCACGGAATCAAACGGAATTGCACCAAGGCGCAGGCCTTCGCGAAACAGAGCCGCATACGCAGCTCGATTACCCGACTTCAACATTCGTCCGAGCAGGCCAAATGGGTCTGTGAAGTTGCCGAGATTTTTTTCGCGACTCATGGCGATACCTTTGAGTGCAGCAAACTAGACGATATGGGGCCGTCTGTCGAAATGTTCTCAGTAGAAAAGCGTTCCGAAATCAGTTGTAAAATTCGTTCCGCCGCGTGGCCATCGCCGTACGGATTCTGTTCGACCTGCATAGCTGCATAGGCCTGCTTGTCGACCAACAGGTGTGAAACTTCCTCGACCACTCGCTGCGTGTCGGTGCCAACCAATCGTGTTGCACCGACATGCAGAGCTTCCGGACGCTCTGTGCTGTCACGGGTTACCAGAACGGGTTTGCACAACGAAGGTGCTTCTTCCTGAACTCCGCCTGAATCACTGATGATCAGTGTGGCTCGATCCATTAGCCAGACAAACTCGGGATATTCAGCCGGTGCAATCAGGTGCACGTTTGTCAGCCCATCAAGGATTTTGTGAACGGGCTGAAGAATGTTGGGATTGAGATGCACCGGGTATACAAAATTCACCGTTGGGAAACGTTCGGCGAGTTGCAGTATCGCTTTGCAAAGATTTCGAATTCCCTCACCATGGTTTTCTCGTCGATGAGCGGTGATAAGCACAAGGCGTCCGTACGCAAGATCGGGATGTTTTTCGATCCAGCGATGAGAGTCAGCTCGTTCTTTGCGGACGGTCCAGTTCAGAGCGTCGATAACGGTATTGCCTGTTACGAACACGTCGTTCGTTGAATAGCCTTCACGAAGCAGGTTGTCGGCCGCAGTCTGTGTCGGTGCGCAATGGACCGCCGACACCAGCGAGCAGATGCGACGGTTCATTTCTTCAGGAAACGGCGAATTAATATCAGCTGTTCGAAGGCCGGCTTCTACGTGAATGAACGGAAGTCGCTGGTAGAAAGCAACCATGCCGGCGCACATTGCGGATGTTGTATCACCCTGCCCCAGAATGCAGTCCGGACGGTATTTCTCCACGGCCTCGCCAAGAGCAGTCAGGCATCGAGATGTCAGGCTGGTCAGTGTCTGGCCGGGCTGCATCAGTTGCAGTTCAATGTCCGGCCGAATGCCAAAGTGGTTGGTCACCTGTTGCAGCATTTCGCGGTGTTGTCCCGTCGAGCAGCTGATGATATCAATGTCGCGTCGACTTTGAGCCGCCATGATGATTGGGGCGACTTTAATCGCTTCCGGGCGCGTTCCGAACACGCACATTACTTTAAGTTTGTTTCGAGTCATCGTGATGGCTTTCCGTTTCGGGCTGATTCGCTTTTGAACCGGCTCGACATGTCGGCTGAAGAATTATGGTTTACTGCTTTTGGCCAGCTGTGATATCGGCAGATCACTTGTCTTGCTGCTCGCAGAAAAGTCTGCGACTCGTTGAGTACCGTTGGTTGTGTTGCCATCCATAAGATCCAGATGTGCGCGAAGCTGGGCGGCGTTCATCGAGAAGACTTTCAGTTTGAACTGGCGTGCACCGGGAAATGCGACACTAACAGGCACCGTTTCCAGTGGCGGAAACTGTTCAGACAGCGATTTAATGAGCTCATGTATCCGCTTTGAAATTGGTATTTCGCCGAACGGCTGAGGGTCTTCGAAAACGATACAGCTGGCGTTTGTGTTCAGAATCGCGTTCAGGATTTCAGCGTCCGTTTCAACGTGCTGCTGGAAATCGACCGTGGGTACATTCGTGAATTCATATAGCAGCTGATCGGCCCGAATGATGTGTCGCGAGCGGCCCGGATCAAGATGCCGCAGGTGGTAAGTAATGTTTCCGTCCCACCATCCATCGATGAAGATTGAATCACCTACGTGCGAGTGCTGTAACGCTGCATTTGCTGCCGTGGCGTAGCCGACGACTCGGTAAGGTGCAAGGTGAAATGTTGTTATGCAGGTGCCACATACGATCAGTACGCAGGCCGTAACGTTTCCGAAGTTGGTTTTCCGGAAGCCAATGCGATGGATGGCACGCGCGATGACACCGGTTCCTACGGCCGCAAAATACGCGATGGCAGGCAGCCAGTAGATTGCATGTCGAGGACGAAGTTCGGCAAGCGGCGTAAATGTTAGATAAGTGCCGATCAGCAATGCGGCAAACACTTTTGCTGCAGGTCTGTTCTGTTTTGCGAACGCGGCGACAAGCCCAACGATGAAGAATGCGAAGACAAACCAACCGGCCTGTCCAGGAATGCTGGATGGGTAATACCAAAATGAGCCGGAAGCAAATATCTGGCTGGTTGTTCCGGAAACACTTTCGGCGGCCTGTCGTAAATGCAGATCCCCCATTTCACGCCAAATGATGAAATATGTGGGACCGATTAGCGTGAGAGCAATTGCCGTGGCGACGGGGACGTGCCAGGTGAAAAGTTGTCGCAGCTTCTTTTCGAATGTGGCCATCAACAACAGTGTTGGTAATAGCACGGCGGCATCGAATCGTGTGAGCGCCGCCAGAGCCGCTGCGATTGCTGCGATGTATAGATTGCCGGTTCGTTGTTCTTTCAACCAGGCGTCAAAGCGTTCCACGCAGAACAGGCAAAGTGCCAGAGTAGGCATTTCCAGCATAATGAAACGACTGAATTCGAAGATCATCGGCATCAGTGAAAAAATCACGACAACGAATACGCTCTGTTCGTCGGTCATGCGTCGGCGACATAATCGAAACAGGCAGAATGCGGCAAAGGCAAACGTGGCGAAGACGAATAGCCGAGCGACAAGTGCAGACGTGCCAAAAATCGTCATTAGGGCGCCAACGACACCGTGAAACAACGGAGGCCACACCATCAAGCCAAGAGCCGGATATTGTTTGTAGTACGCTTCGGCATATTGCATTGGATGGCTTAGCGGTGCGTCGACCAGAAAGTCTCGAAAGAATACTGACGTCATCACATGGCGATTTGCATCACCATGGAAAACCGGTTCTGCAGGCGCGAGCGCAACCAGATGCAAAAGCACGGGTAGCGCAGCCATCCATATCCAACGGCGAGCTGATTCGGTCGATGCTGGTTGAGTGGGTAATTCAGACATCTTTTCTTACATCTTGAGGAAGGCCTGCTTCCGATAGAAGTTTTTCGTTGCGTTGTTTTGTTCCTGCACAGATAGCAGCGGCATGGTCCTTCATTGGACGAACGTCGTAGTGTTTTGACATCTCGTTAATCATCCAGGCAACCAGTTCGACCTTAGGTTCTGACGGTCGGCCCATTGCTGGAAAGAACGCCAGGTCGCTGTCGTCGTCGCAGCCCATGAAGTCCAGAGGGTGTAGCAACAGTGACGGTGCGATGCCGGTCAGGCTGCACATTGTGATAGCCATTTTCCAATAGCTTTTTGCCGCAAGTTGCGAAAACTGAGCCAGGTACAGAATGTAACTGGCGTGTATCGGTGTCTTGCAGATGGGCATTGTCGTGACGGGGATTTCCGTCAGCTGGCCTTCAGGAAAGGTCCACTGAAATGGTCGAAGCGGCCGAAAGCCTTCTTTGAACTGGCCAAACAATTCCCTGCGTTCAGCTCGCTGATCTTTGTCCAGGCGAGTTGACATGAAATAGTACAGCCGCGCCAATGGACCCAAAAAAGTCGGGAACGTTGAGCCGTCGTACTTGTAGCCTCGGCGAACAAGAATCTGCAGAAGTCCATCGGTGAAGCTGAAGCCCGGGCCGCGGAATCCAATTGGGCACTGTCCCGTCACACGTTCCAGATGTTCTTCCGTCAGGGCGATTTCGCGAACCAGTTCCTGTTCTGTATACAGATGCAGCCACGGTTCGTGCTTGAAAGAGTGATTTCCGATTTCATGACCAGCAGCGGAAATGGATGCAACGGCTTCGAAGTTTTGTTCTAGCGCTGCGTCCTGGCCGACGACAAACACCGTCATCTTCAGACTTTGTTCGTGCAGCACTTTCAAAAATCGCGGCACGACAAGATCAAGGTACGTGGGGTATTGATCCCAGCCAGCGTCGCCGTGTGTTTTCATGTACGACCATTTGTTGTCAAGGTCGAGTGAAAGGCTGGCAATGGGTTTTGTTTTTGACATGGCGACAGAGCCTGAATCTTCCGTTTGGCGAATGGAGTCCTGAGAAAGCAGGACGAAGGCGAGCGGCGGATTGTTATCGCGAGCTTGATGCCAGCGCTGGTGCCGGTGGCTTACGTTCAGTTGTGGCCGCAGATTTTGTGGAGTACTGATCTACAAAGTCGTTTGCCAGTTTTACGCTTTCGTTGACATTGAGTGTGCCGTTGACGATATGCGATGAGTTCACTGCAAAGACGTTCGGCACGTTGGTTTCAATGGGCGGGACGCGTTCGGAATATCCGAGCGTTGGCAGAGCAAACACATGGCGAACCCGTGATACGCGGAAGGCTTTCACGTCATCTCGCGAGAAATGCGGATACATGCGGTCCAGTGCGGAAAGAAACTCTTCCTCGATTTCAGCATCTGATTTATTGAACGCCGCGTCATCCGGTGTGACGTATTTTGGCAGATAAATCAGGTGGTTTCCGCCAAGTTGCTGCGGATCGACGAGTGCCGTCATTTCAATGACCGCAGTGAATGGCACGCCATCATCGGTGATGTTTGTTACGTAATACGGAGAAATATGTTTCGTCAGCAGCACAGATGCACAGATGATTCCGTGGTAGCGAATGCCGTCATGCAGCGCTTTTTGCTGAGCATCGATTTCGGGTAGCCCTGCAGAAAGCACGGGCGATGGCAGAGTGGAAACGACTTTGTCGAAGATCGCTTCACCGTGCTGCGTTTCGACAATTACTTTGCCGGCAGGCGTTGAGTGAATCTGCTTTACACTGGTGTTGCATGCCACGTTAACGCCATTGTGCGTCAGCTTGGCTTCAAACGCTGACAGAACTCGCTGATAGCCGCCTCGCACATAGCCGAACATTTCCTTCTTCAGGCCGGATCGTCGAGCTGCATACATGCGAGCGATTGTTGCCCAGATAAATGCGGCCGACGTGTCGCGCCAGCACTCACCCAGTTTGGCTCGCAGCAACGGCAGCCACATCTTCTGAAACGTGCGTTTGCCGGATAGCTTTGTCAGCCAATCGGCCACGGGTACCTGTTCCAGAGTTTTCCAGTTTTTGACTTTCGAAGCCCAGAAAATAGTGCCTCCCAATCGCAGCTTGTCAATCAGCCCCAACGGCGGAAATTTTAGAAACTCAACCGTGTTGGACATCGAATACAGCTGTCCGTCTGTATAGAAACCTGTCCGCGTTTCCACCCACTCCATTTCGGATTCGACGCCAAGTTCTTTCCAGAGGTCTCGAACATACAGGTCCGATAGCAGCGTCACGTGGTAGTGCCGGTCCCATGTGACATCACCGACCTGCCATGCATCTGCGAGTCCGCCGAGATTGTCGCGGCCTTCAATCAAAGTGACCTTGTGTCCCTGCTGGCTGAGTCGATGGGCGATTGTCATGCCCAGCATGCCACCGCCAAGGACGGCCCATTTCTGTGGGCGACCGGAGGAAGGCTTAATGTTGTTTGTCGGTGACTGGGGCATCGCGATTTTCTATTGGATCTCAAAATTACTGCCGTATTCAGGTATTTGATTACCGATGGCACTTCACCGATGTGAGACGCTTAAGGCCTCAGAAACAGCCGTTTTTATTGAGCCAGGTGGGTGTAGTTCGGTGACATGTTGCCCGTCGATTTCGTAGGCAAGTCCGCATTCGCAGGTTGTCGGAATCGGCCCCGTTGCGTTGTTAGCTTCGGTGAACCGGTGAACCGGCTGGCCACATCGACAGACGACACCGGCTGGTTTTGCCGGGCTACCAATCACAAGGTGAAAATCCGCCACTGACTTTGTGACAATCGAGCCCATACCCACCATTGCAAAACGGCCGATGGTCAGGTCGCAGCCAACGATGCAACCGGCACCGATAGTTGCACCTTCTCGCACAAGGGTTTCCAGAGTGTGCTCGTCAGGCTCAGAGCTCCGCAATTCGCGGAGGTCAGAAGTTGCGGCTCGCGGAAAACGATCGTTGGTGAAGATCGTTCCTGCGCCCACCATCACTCCGTCTTCGATTGACACACCGTTGCAGATATAGACATTTGAATTGATCTTAACTCGATTGCCGATCTGAACTTCATAACCAATCATCGACTTACCGCCGACAATGCATTCGTCGCCGATTGACGTACCGAAGCGAACGTGAACGTTGTCCCAGATGGACGTGCTCCTGCCCAGTGTTACTCCATGTTCCACGATCGCGGTTGGGTGAATTTTGATGGCCATGTGAAATTCCAGCTCCGTAACGTGAAAGTGAGAAGGTCGAAAACATCAACATGATCTCGGCAGTCGGGTTTGTGATGGCCGAGTCATGTTTCTATAGAGTGATATTTGTCAGACTACTGAACCTTGGCGGTCACACCCGGACGCACCCAGTGTTCGTGAACCTGCTTCACCGAATGCCATTCGTTGGTGCGAAGGGCGGCATAAGCTGTTTCCATAGTCATCACGGATGCCAGAGCATCGGTTGAATCGATAATCAGTTCTTCTTCGCCAAGGATGGCCCCGGCAAAGTTCTTAAGCTGGTTCGAAAACGCACCTACTTTGTCGTAGCCCTTGCCGAAGACAGTCCATTCGCTTTCACCCGCCAATTGGTACTTTGATTCTTTCCAGCCAACCAGCAACGTTCCTTTGGAACCGTAAATACTGATGAAATGTGGCTGAACCTTGTTCATGCTCCATGACAGATCGATGCTGCCCATGGCTCCGGCTTCATTGCGGACAAACAGTCGAGCAGTGTCTTCGACTGCTAGATTTTGAATGCGGCGACCTTCCACAACCTGCAATTCCGTAACTGAACCCAGAAGGAATCGCATAATGTCGATCGAATGCGTTCCATTGTCGATCAGAACTCCACCTCCGCTGATTTCCGGATTCGAATTCCATCGTTGCGACATGTCGCAGAAGCCCGCGAACGTGTTCTCGAACAATACAATTTCGCCCAGCTTTCCAGATTCGATAATGCGTCGGGTTTCCTGAACGTCTTCCACGAATCGAAACTTCGATCCCATCGTAAACGTCACGTTGTTGCTGTCTGCAGCGCTGATCATGCGCTTGGCATCCTGTGATGTAACAGCCAGCGGCTTTTCGCATAGAACGTGAATGCCCAGATTCATCAGTTCGATACAGATAGCAGCGTGAGTGTTTGGAGGCGTGCATACGATGGCTGCGGTTGGCTGCAGTTCAGCACACATGATTTCGATATCGTCGAACGCCTGAGCTCCCACCATGGCAGCCACTTCTTCAGCTGCCGCCATTCGCATGTCGGCGACTCCGACAAGTTTGTATTCCAGGCCATCGGCAAAAGCCTGAGCGTACGCTTTGGAAATGCCGCCGGCACCGATCAGAACGAAGGTTGGCTGAATACGATTGATCATCAGAAGTGAACTTTCAGAAGTTAGTGACGTGTAGCAATTTGTTTGAATCTGTTGCCGCAAACGCCGCGTGCGCTGGGTGACAGAATTTTGAAAGCTGTTGTTGAGCGTTGAAATTCGCTCAGAGAGGTGTTGTGCATGTGGGCAGCAGCGTCCCGAGCGGAATGGTCGGAACGCTGCTGCCGTCGTCGCAGTGAAAACCGTTTCGTCTCGCAATCAAGTCAGTGAACCTGAGCTAGGCGACCGTCTGTTCGGTCTTTTGCACAGACAACACGGCCTCTCGAATCACGTTGGCGATATAGTCGATATGTTCGTCTGTGTAGAGTTCGTTGAATGGCAGAACCAGCACGTGCTCGAGGGCCTTGTAAGTTCCCTGGAAGTTTTCACGGCTGTAATCAACAGCTTCTGGCCTTGCCAGACTGAAGGGCCAGCGACTTGTTCCGAATGTGACTTGATCTCGAATAACCTGGCATTCAAAAGCGGGCTTCTGAATGTATCGAGGAGCACACGCGATGCCTCGTTCTCGCAAAGCTGCACCCAAACCGGGTGAGCCACCTGCGATGATGTTGGCATCTACGTTCAGGCAGTATTTCCAGTAAGTGTGCGAGCTGTCCTGAGTCACGGCTGGCGTAGAGATGCCCGCAATGCCGCTTAGTTTTGTGGTGAGTGAATCAGCCAGTCGAGTTCGAGAAGCCACCACGTTTTCCAGCTTGCCCAGCTGTGCCAGGGCGACCGCGCCCTGAAGTTCGCTCATGCGATAGTTCAGGGCTGCGAAGTAATGGTCAGGCTTTGCATCGCCGTAACCCCATGCCTTGTTGATGTACAGAAACATGTGGCGAGCGAACGCGTCGTTGTTGGTGACGACGATTCCGCCTTCACCGGTGGTGATATGCTTGCCCTGCTGCAGGCTGAAGCAGCCGATATCGCCGATTGTCCCGACGTACTGTTCTCGGTACGTCGAAAGAAATGCCTGAGCACAGTCTTCGATCACGGGGATGCCGTGCTTCTTTGCCAGTTCCTGAATCGGAGCCATATCGCAGGGATTGCCAAACAGGTGTGTCACAATAATGGCTTTGGTTTTTTCGCTGATGACCTTTTCGATGCAGCGAGCTGTAACGTTGTAAGTCACAGGGTCAACGTCAGCAAATACAGGGATGGCACCTTGAAAGATGATTGGCGTCAGGCCACCCATGTCGGTTATCGACGTTGTGATGATCTCATCGCCCGGTTCCGGGTTGATTGCGGCGACCGCACAGTGAATGGCGGCTGTTCCACTGGCACAGGCGAAAGCGTGTTTGGCGCCCAGTTTCTTTGCGAAACCGGCTTCCAGCTGCTTGACGAAATCCCCTTTTGTGCTGGTTAGCGTACCAGATTCAATAACCTGTCGCAGCAGTTCAAGTTCTTCCGCGCCCAGTGTTCGTCCTGTTGAATCCTGATCAGATGGTAGTGTCATGTTCATTGTGCGACTTCTTTCTTTACGGGGGTTGCGTCGGTTTGAGTTTCACTCGACTCGCTTCCTCCCAGGACTCGCGACGTTGCGATGCCTGCTAGAAGCCGAAGATGACTGAGAATGGCTTTGACTGTTTTCATCTTTGAGAGACCAAACAGTCGGACTTCCAGAGTCGCCGGATATTCGACGATTGGACGTTTCTTCAGGACAAGCTGAGCCGCAAGTTCTGCCGTGCCAAGGAATCCGTCTTCCTTTAATGGCAGGTCCAGAATGTGGCTACGCCGGTAGATTCGAAAACAGCTGGTCCATGTAGCCAGTTGTTGTTTCAGCAAACGCTGATAGATGTAGGAAAGCCCTCGTGACAGGACGAGTCGCCAGCCAGGCACATTGCGAACAAGTCCATCGCGGTGGTATGGTGAAGCGGTCACCATGGACACGCCATCCGTCATCAGTGGCAGCATGTTGGCCAGTTCGTGTGGATCGTACGAACAGTCGCAATCCATCGAGCAGACGATTTCAGTTTCCGCGTTTTGAAGCCCCGTCAGGATTGCAGCAGACACGCCGCGATTGATTTCATGACGTACGATTTTGACTGCTGGATCGTTGCCAAACACCTTGTGTAACACGTTGAATGTGTCGTCAGTGCTGCAGTCGTCGACGAACAGAATTCGAGGCGAGTAAGCTTCTTTCAGTTTGCGGATGACGCTGTTGAGTGTGTTGGACAGATACTTCAGCGATGTTTCTTCGTTGTAACACGGGATAATCACTGTTACGGCCAGTTTATCGACGTCAGTTGAAATGCTGTTGCGAGACTGATTTTCGTGAACTGTGTGGGGCCATACATTCAACTCGGGTTGCGATACCACAGTTGTTCGGTGCGCAGCCTGGCTTTCAGTGCGGGGCTGTGCTAACAGCTGTAGCGGACTGTCAGGTAACGTGGCGTGCTGCTGCACCGATGTGAACAAGTAACGTTCCAGATACTGCGGAAGGATGCGTCGATACTTGCCGAGTTTTCGATAGTGACGCAGTTGAGTGATTCGATCGGCCATGCTTAAGCGAGGCTGTTCCGCGTCGAGTTCCCAAACATGGAAGTACATCACAAATGGATCAGTGTGCGATTCAACCGAGCGGTCGACCAGACGTCGCATCACGAAGTCCGGCAGTTGGCGTTGATAGTTTCCGCCTGCAATTGGCAGCCAGCCGCCCGGCGTTGGCATTGTGGACAGCGGGATTTCCAGAAGCGGTCCGTTAGTTGTCTGTACTTCTCGGATGCGACGCCATTCCGGAGCGTCAGCAAAGTCTCGCTGCTTCGGCATCAGGCTGGAATCGTATCGGTAGCCAGTAGCGACCACTTCATCCAACAGCCAGAGTGTTTCTTTGTTCAGCCAACCATCAGAAAGCCGAAACCCATCAACAGATTGGCCTGTGACGTCTTCGATTATCATTCGTGCCTTTATCAGATCATTCCGGATTTCATTTTTCGGAAGCTGCAAAAGCGGTTGATGCAAATGTCCACGACTGGCCACTTCGTGGCCCGCATTAGCGATACTTCGAATGAGTTCCGGGTGTTTTTCTGCCGTCCAGCCGAGTACGAAAAACGTCGCTTTCGAATTATACTGGTCAAGCAGCTCAAGCACGTGTTCGACATTTTGCTGCAGCCGTGATTCAAACCGATACCAGTTATCCGTTTGGATAAACTTCTGGAAAACTCCGACCTGAAAGTAGTCTTCGACATTGACGGTCAACAGGTGTCGACGTGCCGTGTCTGTACTGGAAGGACGATGTCCATCCGCAAAGTTCGTAGATTGTGGTAACGCTTGAAGCACCATTTAGAAGACCGAAAATCAGTTTGTAACGACTAGTTCATCCGCAACGTTGGCGGTGAGTGTTCGTGTTAAAGCTAGTTTCCGTTTCTCAACGTCGACGTTGATTTTTTTTGCAGCGTGGCTTTTTTTCACCCTAAGAGTCGATTGCCCTTGCCGGTTGTAATGGTCTGGTAAACTTCCGGTTCGGTTGAAACGGTTTTAATGCCAGTTTTGTAGATATGTTGAGCATGTGAATGTTAGTAATCGTATAACTGCGAGACCGAAATCAGGCGTCAGCACAGGCGCTGATGATGTTCATTGGTTCCGTTGATCACTGTTCTCGGCGGAATGAGCACTTCTGTTATGTTTTGCTTTCGCATCGAACAGGCGATTGTGCGGCAGTTCTGATTCTGTATCGTTGATAACTGCTGCCGACGCAGATTGTTGTCTGATGTGGTGACTGGTCAGATATTTTGAACTTTGGTAACACAGCAATTGCCACTCGTTTCGATTCCTTCAATCTTCAACAATTGTGTCAGGCAAATTGGCATGGCTACTGAGTTCGATCCCTATCGAGACCTTCTGGATGTTCGTTCCCAAGAACGTCCACCGTCGCACTATGCATTGCTCGGGCTTGAGTTGTTTGAGTCTGACCGCGAAAAAATTGACGACGCCGCTGGCGAACGAATGGCGATGCTGCAGGAAATGGCGAACAGCAGTCATGTGGATGCTTCCCAGAAGCTGTTGAACGAAGTCTCAGGCGCACGTCGGTGCCTGCTTGATGCAACAAAAAAGGTGGCCTACGACGAAGCACTTCGAGCACGCCGGCGTCGAGCTTTGTCATCGTCTTCTGCCAGGCCAGCCGATGCTGGTGGTCGCCGATCAAAAGGTCGCGGTGGCCGGCCAGTTCTTCCGGTGGGAGTTGCCGTTGTTGTCGTGCTTGTTCTGGCTGCCGTGTGGTTTCTGAGCAGCGGTGGTTCGGGGGCTTCCGGCAACTTAATTGTCGAGTGGCCTTTGGAAGAACGTCAGGGGCCAGTCGTGCTTGTTGATGGTAAGCGGGTTAGCGTTCCCAATTCCGATCCCGTGTATCTGGACATTCCTACCGGGCGTCATCAGGTGATTTTTCAGCGTGTTGGGTACAGCAATATCCCCAAAACGATCGATTTTGGGAGACAGACGATTCGGATCAGATTGGTCTGGATGCCAATTCAGAAGTAGCCATGAGTCGCCCCCAAGCTGAGATTTTCGCTAAGGCCCTGTGGTGACGAATTTTGAAACACTGCTTTCTAGTGTGATGTGCAACGAAAATGTGCTTGCGCTGCTCAGTATATGAGGATATTCACAGTTTTTTACCGTTTTTTGAGTGTGAAGTTCCACATGCAAGGCGTATTTTTGCATACCCGTTGAACCGCCTTTTAGGTGGGCAGTCTGGCGGTTGACAGGCTTCTCTGTTGTGGCGTCGTAGAGCAGAGAGGGCTTTCTCATTCTTTTGGATGTCCACGAGCAGCAGGAGCAATCACGTTGTCTGACATAGGTCAAAGTGTTGCCGTAGGAATTGACCTTGGAACGACACGTTCTGTGGTTGCTCATCTGGACAATTCCGGGCGTCCGTTCACAGTTCAGAATCTCGAGGGCGACGCCACAACTCCGAGCGTCGTCTATTTTGACCAGTCCGGTATTGTGATTGGCAAAGAGGCACTGAAAGTTGCTGAATATGAGCCAGACCGAGTCGCGCAGTTTGCAAAGCGTCATTTTGGAAAAGAGGCATTTACAATTTCTGTGGCCGGGCAGCAGTTTCCTCCTGAAGTGATTCAGGCGTTGATTCTTACGAAACTAAAAGACGATGCGAGGCATCGACTGGGCGAGATTGATAAATGTGTAGTCACCGTCCCCGCTTACTTTAACGAGCCGCGTCGCAAAGCAACTCAGGACGCAGGTCGCCTGGCTGGCCTGAACGTCGTGGATATCATCAATGAACCTACGGCGGCCGCCCTTGCCTATGGAGTCCAGCAGGGGTTTGTGAACGCAGAAGGAAGATCCGAACAGCTTGAAACTGTTCTTGTCTATGACCTTGGCGGGGGAACTTTCGACGTCACGCTGATGGAGATTCAAGGCGATGACTATCGCACGATTGCCACTGCCGGAGACGTCTATCTTGGCGGAATCGATTGGGACCAGCGAATCGCCGATCACCTGGCAGAGCAGTTTCAGATACAGCACGGTATCGATCCTCGCAAGGACCCGTCGCACAGGTTGAGACTGCTGGCGGAAGCGGAAGACGCCAAGCGATCTCTGTCGCAGCGACAGGAAGTCGTCATCCGCTTTACGGCGGATGACAATCGCATTCAGGTGCCATTTGATCGAGATCGGTTTGAGTCACTCTGCGGCGACCTGATCGACCGCACCATGTTTACGACGCGTCGTGTTCTCAAGGATGCAGACCGCAACTGGAAGGATCTTTCACGCCTGTTGCTGGTGGGCGGGTCTTCACGAATGCCGATGGTCCAAAATATGCTTGAATCAGAATCCGGTCTGAAGGTTGACCGTTCGTTGTCTGCAGACGAATCCGTGGCACATGGCGCGGCCATTTACGCGGGGATTCTTCTGAATTCGAATGATCCGTCAAAGCATCGAATCTCAATCAGCAACGTGAATTCGCATGACCTTGGCCTTTTGGGGGCCGACAGTGCGACCGGCTTTCCTCGTCGCGCCATCATGATTCCACGCAATACGCCGCTTCCTACCCAAAAGGCAAAACGCTTTAGCACGGGCAGGAACAATCAAACCAGCGTGGCGGTAAATGTTGTGGAAGGTGGCGACGAACAGGGGCGGCATTCAACTTTGGTTGGCAGATGTGTGGTTCGTGACCTTCCGCCGGATCTTCCCAAAGCAACGCCGGTTGAAGTAATTTTCAACTACACGCAGGACGGCCGTCTGCTGGTTCTTGCTCAGTTGCCAACAATTAATAGAAAGGCGAATCTGACAATCGAACGCAGCAGCGGTCTAACAGAATCTGAACTGATCTACTGGAAGAATCGAATTGACGCAGGAATCATGACTTCAGATGTAGAGCAAGCGGCGGAGACGGGATTGCCTTCATCGCAGTCTTTTGTAAAGGAACCGTCGATTGGCGTGCCTGAGCCGCCGCGTTTCGTGCCGGATAAAGATGATGCAGCGATTGCCGCAGTGTTTCCATCAGCGGAAGGCGATCATTCTGGTGCGGAAGACACTGCCCTGATTTCTGAAACTGCTGATTTGTCACCCGATAATCAAGAGTCGCGTTCTGAAGAGTCAAAAGCCAAGAGTGGTGGTTGGAAGTCGCGTCGACAGCAGGTAAAGGCGGGCGATAACTAATGAGCGATCACACAATCACAGTGTCTGACGGGACCGATTTTTTTCGAATTCCAATTGCCGATCTGCAGGAGGCCTGCGCTGATGGCTTTTATGTTCCCGCTTTAAATGGGAAGACGATTGTTTCAAATGGCGAGACAATGTTTGAAATACCATTGGACGATCTTGTGGATGCAGAATCCGATGGTTTCCATGATGCGCTGGCCAACGAAAGCGGCCTGATCTCTCAGGCAATGATTCAGCTTGGTCTTGCATCGACCGACGCAGATGAAAGTCCCGCATTTCAATTCAGCGAGCCGCTGAGTTCGTCGCCGAGATCAAAGTCGCCGAGATCAAAGTCGACCAGGTCAAAGTCGACCAGGTCACGCAAGGAACAGGAAAACGTCTTTCAACAGATCGATGCTGTTTCTGAGCCTGGCCAATCGAACGCAGTTGAGGGATCCGCAAGGTCTAAGTTCTTGTTTGGTACGCAACATTTTGGTGGGAAGAATACATGGCAGGTGATACTGGCAAATGCCGGCCTGCATGGATTGATCGTGCTGCTGCTGGCGATGATTATGCTGCCAACACCGGAATTCGAAATGTTCATGGAGATCACCAGCGCCTTTGAACCAAAGGATCCTGTTGAGTTGGACTTTGAAGCGGTTGAATTGCAGCAACCCGTCGAACTGAAGGCTGATACGGCAGCGGCAGAAGTGCCCAATCAGTTTGACATCGAGAGTCCGGACATGATTGAAATGGACATCAGTGATATCGAACTGAGTATTCCGGATACACCTGTGCTTTCAGATTCTGCAAACGGGCCGCCGACGACGAATTCGAAAAGCGAAATGGGCGGCCGCAGTAAAGCGGGCCGAGCCGCAGTGGTCGCGAAGCGAGGCGGCAATGCCGCCAGTGAAACTGCGGTGACGAAGGGACTCGTGTGGGTGGCCCATCACCAATATCCCGACGGCGGCTGGAGCTTTGATCATTCGCAGGGGGAATGTAAAGGACAATGCAGTCAGCCCGGTAACCTCGTTGCTAACTGTCGCAACGCCGCAACGGGAATGGCGTTGCTGGCAATGTTGGGCGCCGGAAACACTCCGTTTGAAGGAGACTTCCAAAAGGAAGTTCAGGCTGGTGTCGCATTCCTGCTGAAGAATTCTATCGCTGTCGGTGCGGGGCTGGATATGCGAGGCCAGCATTCGCCTAATACTGGAATGTATACTCACGCCATCGCCACTACGGCACTTTGCGAAATTCTTGCCATGACGCAGCATGAATTTGATGAGGCAAAGTCAGATAGGGCCCGGAACAAAATCAACAGCGAACGTTTTGTGTTGATGAAGCAGATTCGTCCGGCAGCTCAGGCGAGTATCGCATTTATCGTCAATGCGCAGCACGCGCCGAGTGGCGGTTGGGGTTATGATCCTGCAACAGATGGTGACACATCGATTCTTGGTTGGCAGGTCATGGCACTGAAGAGCGCCGCCCATGCGAAGATACCATTTCCGAGCAGCACAATTGTCGCCGCCAACAAATTTTTGAACTCGGTGCAAACAGAAGACGGGTGGTTTGGATATCGAGCGCCAGGGAAAACATTATCGACAACAGCCATCGGGATGATCGCACGCATGCTGTCTGGAATGGCCCGCAACAATTCTCTGCTTAAACAAGGTATCGCTCATTTAAACGCTCGGGGCCCTGACTTTGGAAACATGTACTACAACTATTACGCAACGCAGGTAATGATGCACTACGGTGGGGCTGAATGGAATAACTGGAACGCCGTGATGCGCGATCACCTTGTGAAAACTCAGATCCAAGAAGGCCACGCCATTGGCAGTTGGGATGTCGCTGATACTCACGGCGCAAGGGGCGGGCGACTGTATATGACGTGTCTGTGCACAATGACTTTGGAAGTCTATTATCGCCACTTACCACTGTATGGTGAACCGGATGCGGCTGGTGCAGAAATGGAAGAAGCGGCAAGTAAGTGAACGCCGTAAATTATCAATGCGGGGATCGTCGCAGCATGTTACCTCAGAGGTGTAAACCGAGGCGACGAATGGCCCTGCTGTCGAACTTTCTTTAATAACGCCTGCAGTTCTAAAACCGTTGCGGGGTTTTGTGAGGCCAGATTGTTGCGCTGGCCTTTGTCTTTGGTCAGATCATAAAGTTCGATCGAACCATCGTCATCTGCCGGGTAATTGTGTTTCAGTTCCCACGCCTTGTTGCGACCACTCACGTAGCCGTCTTTGGCGTCGACCAGCAGCCAGTTGTTGTGTCGAATTGCGTATTGGTCGACTATGGTGTTGTGTACGTGAGTTGTTCTAATCGCAGCTGTTTCGCCGTTCAAAAGGGGCAGCAGGTCGTGTGAATCTTCGGCAGCGTTGTCTGGAAGCTGAAACTTTAGAAATGACGCCAGCGTGGCGAAAATGTCGATCTGCGACACAAGCGCATCGCAGGTTGTTCCGGGTTTGGTGACTTCCGGCCATCGAATGATAAATGGTACGTGGTGACCGCCTTCGTAGATGTCTCGCTTCAGACCTCGGAAAGGCGTGCTCGACCAGTGGTCGTACTTCTCGTCGCGTGCATAGGCATATTTTTCCGGTCCGTTATCTGCGGAAAAAATGACAATCGTGTTTCTTGCCAGGTCCGATTCTTCTAACGCTCGCAACAACTGTCCGATGGAATCGTCCGTCTCATAAACAAAATCGCCGTAAGGTCCGGCCTGCGATTTACCATCAAATGCATCGTTGGGAATGATGGGGGCATGTGGTGAGGGAAATGCAAAGTACAGAAAAAACGGTTTGTTTGTTTCCTTTCGCGATTTGATATAGCTGACTCCGCGGGCGGTTGTTGTGGGAATATTCTGGTAAGGATCCCAGTCCGCCGCCATGGGGCCCGGGCGACATTCCCAGTTGCCTTCCTTGATCTTCTTCCACTTTGAAGTATCCATCAGCACGTTGGGAGCTTTTACGACTTTGTTATCTTCTATCCAGCAGTAAGGCGGAAAGTTGATGACTGTATCGCCAAAGTAATGGTCGAATCCATGAGCGAGTGGTCCATCGGGAATGGGCTGGTCCCAGTCGAAATCTTCGGGGCCCCAGACTTCGTTTCTGCCGTTACGAGTTGACGTGGCATTAGGTTTTCGGATGGCTTCCCAATTCCAGCCGAGATGCCATTTTCCAATGGCGGCTGTGTCATAGCCGTTGTGTTTCAGCATTTCCGGAAGTGTCAACCGCTGTTTCTCAAAGACCGAGCCTCCAAAGGCGTTCACAATTCCATGGAAGTCGCGCCAGTGGTGTCGACCAGTCAGTAGAGCATATCGGCTTGGTGTGCAGATTCCGGACGACGAGTGTCCGTCAGTGAATCTCATACCCTGTTCTGCCAGTCGATTCAGATTTGGCGTGGGGATTTTCGAGTCTGCGTTGTTAAATCGCAGGTCGCCGTAGCCCAGATCGTCAGCATAGATAATCAGAACGTTGGGTTGGTCGGCTGCTACAAACGACGATTGAACGCTGGCTAGAAAAAACACGACAGCTAAGAGTTTCATGGGAACTCCACAGGTTCTGCAGGAAAACGGGCTTCGATCATCCGAATCAGAATTTTACGCTAGCAGTCGCGTTACCGCATGTCTTTCGGGCAAAGTTCATTATTTCGGAATTGCCGTGTTTTTTCGTTCATTTGATTTAACCGTCGGTTCGTCGCAGGCGCATTCTGTATTTAAGGTGCATGGGCGAAATTGTGGGCAAACGCTTCGACGAAACCTTGCGATTCCGTCCATGATGGGCACAGGTTGCTTCTGGATTTTGTTAACCTGCTGGCAGATTACTTTGCTCAGAAATCAATTTCCCAAGCCCCCTCGTAATAACCAATGGCCGCCCAAAACGATCTCTTTCCTGACCAGAAAAAACTTGTTCTGCTTGACGGAATGGCACTGCTTTATCGAGCTCATTTTGCTTTGGTTCGCAGTCCGCGGATGACGTCGGGCGGGATGTGTACGTCGGGAGTGTTTGGATTTACCAATACGCTGCTGGACATAATCAAAAAAGAAAGTCCGACCCACATCGCTGCGGCGTTTGACACGCCCGAACCGACGGAACGTCATAAGGTATTTCCGGAATACAAGGCGCAGCGAGATGCGCTGCCGGAAGATATCGCTGCTCAGTTTCCATTTATTGATCGACTGTTGGAAGCGTTCAGTATTTCTGTGATTCGTATGCCGGGTTATGAAGCTGACGACATTATTGGGACGTTGGCTCACCAGGCGACGGCTCAGGGTTTTCAAACGCTGATGGTGACGCCGGATAAGGACTACCATCAGCTTGTGAGCGATGATGTTGTTATCTTTCGGCCGGGGCGAAAAGGGGCTGCCTACGAAACGCTTGGCGTGCGCGAAGTACTGGCTCAGTGGGAGATCGAACGTGTCGATCAGGTTATTGATATTCTGGGGTTAATGGGAGATTCCAGCGACAACATTCCTGGCGTTCCGGGCATTGGTCCCAAGACGGCACAGAAGTTGATCGCGGAATTTGGCACGATCGAAAATCTGCTGCAACATACTCAGAAACTGAAGGGCAAACAGAAGGAGCGCATTGAGGAGAACGCCGATATGGCACTGCTGTCGAAGCGGCTGGTCACAATTCAGTTAGATGTTCCACATGAGATTGAAATTGAAAAGCTCATGCTGCGACCAATCGACGAAGAGAAACTTCAGGTGTTATTCGAAGAACTGGAATTTGATGGGCTTGGAAAAAAGCTGTTCGGAAATAAGTTTTCTTCGGCCGCCAGTCGAACGGCCAGGATCCGCGAAAAGCGAGAAGTACAGATTCAGGCGACGCTGTTTGATGACGCTGACGATGTTGAAGTAAAGACGATCAGGGACGTCAAACATAATTACCAAATTGTCCGCACGGCCGTTGAGCGATCGGCGTTGCTTAAGACGCTGCTTGAGAAAAAAGAAATCTGCTTCGACACTGAAACCACTGGTCTGGACCCGCGGACCGCCCTGCCCCTTGGCCTGGCTTTCAGCTTTGAACCATACACCGGCTACTATGTCGTGTGCGACGAGCCATTGAATGCGGACGCTATTCCTGAAGCTGTGTCCGATACAGGTGATGGGAATTTTTCGACGGCCGAAGCCGATGATCGAAGCCGCGTATCGGCTCAGGCTGTGCTGGATGAATTTCGCCCGGTGCTTGAAAATGCGGAAATTCGTAAAATCGGCCACAACCTCAAATACGACGTCACTCTTCTGAAGTGGCATGGCATTGACATCCGCGGTGAGCTGCTTGACACCATGTTGGCGCATTCCATGAAGGAACCGGAAATGCGTCATGGGCTGGACTATCTTGCTGAGCTTTACCTGGCCTACAGGCCTATTCCCACCAGCGATCTGATCGGGAAGAAAGGCGAAGAACATCGCAACATGCGCGACGTTCCCATCGAACAGGTGGCAGAGTACGCCTGTGAAGATGCTGATGTTACTTTGCAGGTGGCTCGAGCAATTGAACCTGAAATTCAGGAACGCGGGGTCGCTCAGGTGTGCTATGAAGTTGAGTGTCCTCTGGTGCCCGTTCTGGTGGACATGGAATTTGAAGGAATTCGCCTGGACACCGACGCTCTTGCGAAATATTCCAAGCAGCTGGAAGCCGACATCGCTCAACTGCAGGAGACGATTTATCAGGCAGCGGGGCACGAATTTAATATCGATTCGCCGAAGCAGTTAGGTGTTGTTCTTTACGAAGAATTGGAAATCGATAAGAACCCCAAAAAAACGGCCACCGGTCAGTGGTCGACTCGCGAAACGGAATTGCAACGTCTGCTTGGGAGACACCAGATTGTGGCCGACGTTCTGGACTACCGCAGCGCCGTCAAACTGAAGTCTGTGTATGTTGATCAACTGCCAACGCACGTGAACCCCAAAACCGGGCGTCTGC
The DNA here is from genome assembly GCA_041689795.1 of Fuerstiella sp. GTDB lineage: Bacteria > Planctomycetota > Planctomycetia > Planctomycetales > Planctomycetaceae > Fuerstiella. The sequence continues at coordinate 57,547 of JBDNFN010000430.1, forward strand.
ACACGCACTACAGCCAGACCTGGACGGCCACCGGCCGCATGCAGAGCAACGACCCCAATCTGCAGACGATTCCGATTCGCAAACAGCGAGGTCGGGAAATTCGGGCAGCCTTTGTTCCTCGCGATGAAAACTATCTGTTGCTATCGGCCGACTATTCCCAGGTTGAACTGCGGATTATGGCAGAACTAAGCGGCGACGAAGCGATGCTGCAGGCTTTCACGGATGGCACTGACATTCATCAGGTTACTGCGTCCAAGGTTTATGGTGTTGTACTCGAAGACGTAACGCGAGAAATGAGAGACAAAGCAAAGATGGTTAACTTCGGAATCATCTACGGAATTTCCGGCTTCGGGCTTCAGCAGCGTCTGAACATTCCTCGAGCTGAGGCCAATGAACTGATCACAAATTACAAAAAAGAATATCCGGGCGTGCAGCGCTGGATCGACGCGACGATTGAGTTTGCTAAAAAACATGGCTACGTGAAAACTCAAACCGGCCGCCGTCGTTACCTTCGAGACATTGATTCACGAAACAAATCACTGGCGAATGCTGCCGAACGTCTGGCGATGAACAGCCCGATTCAGGGAACTGCTGCTGATATGCTGAAACTGGCAATGATCAAAGTTCATCGAGAGCTCAGAGAAGGCGGGTTTCAGACGAAGATGTTGCTGACTGTGCATGACGAAATTGTGTTTGATATGTTGAAGTCTGAAGCAGAAGTTGTGAAACCGATCATCGAAAATGCGATGAAAAATGCATTGCCGATGCGAGTTCCGATTGTTGTGGAAATGGGCACCGGAGTTAACTGGCTGGAAGCTCATTAGATTTTTGGCACGCTTTGATTACGAATTGGCTGAGATCGCAAAAAAAAACATTCGCGGCTTCAAGAACGACTCCCAGAGTCTGACGACTTCCGCGACATATTCACCCCACATTTTCAGTGGTAACGATGCACCGATACTTCGTTTACCCGGCGTTATCATCGGCGCAGACTCATTTGTCTGGTCTGCAATCACAGGTTCACCATGTTCATGCCTGGAGCCGGTCCTGAGATCGCAAAGCTACAGGCACCCGGCGCGAGCAAGTCAATCCATCCATTACAAAATTCACTGGCTCGTCGTGCTTGTATTGAAAACTGCGTCGGAGCAGTTTTAGGAACGCGTTCCACGGAAAGCTCCATACAACATTCACAGAATTGGATTGCTGTTTTTCTAAAGGCTGGACGGGGCTGGTGTTCGTGAACTTCTGCCTGAATTGGACTTGGCGCACTCTGTGTCATAAGTAGTGTGAAGAACAAATGTTGAGCTGAGTATTTTCTTGTCGGGGTGAATATTTCCACGACCAGGCAGCGGCCTCATTGGGATAATGCTGTGGCGTAAATATGCAAAATTCACAGTGTGGCCGGACGATTTGATTCAATTCCAGAATTTCTCCGGAGGATGGAAAGCATTTGCCGTTATTGGCTTATGAGCCGCGGCTCATGCAATGTAAACAATCGCTGAAGTGGTGAATGTGTGATTGGTCTGGCGAGGATTTGGGGGATTCGTTACTCAGCGCGTGATGAGTTCTCTGTTTGTTTCCTCAGATGCGGTTGTTGATCAGCTTCAGTGGCTGAAGTTGGTGG
>JBDNFN010000431.1:0-4248 GCA_041689795.1 Fuerstiella sp.
CTCAAACAAACAGGAGCACGATGGCGAGTCCGACGTGTCAACCGAATGGCAGGACTCTGCGCCAACATGTACAGCAAACAGTGGAATCAATACTGGAAATTAACACTCACATAAAATAACGTATTCCCTGAGCGCACCCGGAATGGGGAATGGGCCTCCTTTTGATTGCTGCTTCTGTTCTTTCGCGCGACTGCGTACACTGAAGGTCTGCTCAAAAAAAACACCTCGCTGAGAATCGGGTGCCCTCCTATGCAAGTGCTTTTCATTTTGTGTCGAACTTTGTTTGTCTCCATCACTTTATTTATCGCAACGATAGTGCTCATGCCGCTGTCCGTGTCGTCGGTCCATGCGGCTGACGAATCGGATGATGTGTTTGAACGCAGCGTCCGCCCGATTCTGGTGGAACAGTGTTCCGGGTGTCACGGTTCCGAAAAACAGAATGGAGGCCTGCGAGTGGATTCGCTGGCGGCATTGTTGCAGGGCGGTGACACTGGTCCGGCAATTGTGCCTGGCAAGTCTGCCCAAAGTCTGCTGGTGCAGGCTGTACAGCGAAGTGAAGACCTGGCGATGCCTCCTGACGGCCCCCTTAAACCTCAGCAGGTGGCCGCGCTGCGGCACTGGATCGATGCTGGTGCAGTCTGGCCGGCGAGTGTGGGTACGTTGAAGTCGATGACGGATCAATCGGTGAAACAGCATTGGGCCTTTCAGCCCGTCAGTAAACCGCCCGTTCCGGAAACACCAGGTGACTGGGGACAGACGCCGATTGATGCGTTCGTTCTGCAGGCGTTGACATCGAACGCGCTGCGACCTTCGGTTCGGGCTGATCGCCGCACGTTGCTGCGTCGTGCGAGCTATGTCGTGACGGGGCTGGCTCCGTCTCCGAAAGCTGTGGCAGATTTCGAAAGTGACCAGCGGCCGGATGCATGGGAACGCGTCGTAGATCGATTGCTGGCTTCAGAACATTATGGCGAGCACTGGGCCAGGCACTGGCTGGATGTCGCTCGATACGCCGACACGAAGGGATATGTGTACGCTCGTGAAGAACGTTTCTGGGTGCATGCATGGACGTATCGAGACTGGGTGATCAAAGCTCTGAATTCTGATCTGCCGTACAACCGCTTTCTGCAGTTGCAGCTGGCCGCCGATCAGGTCGCCGACCGACAACCTGGCGACCTGGCAGCTATGGGGTTTCTGACACTCGGACGTCGGTTTCTGGGACTGACCCACGACATCATCGACGATCGCATCGACGTCGTCTGCCGCGGCACGATGGGTTTGACGGTCAGCTGTGCCCGTTGTCATGACCATAAGTACGATCCGATTCCGACTACTGATTACTACGCTCTGTACGGAGTGTTCGACAGTTGCGGTGAACGCCTGGAACCGCTGAAGGTAGACTCAGCCGCGAGTTCAGTAGTTATCGACACAGCGTTTGCGGACGGTCTGGCGGAACGTCTGAAAAAGCTAGCCGACTCTCGTACCAAACACTGCAATGCTGCGTCAGCGCAGATTCGAGCACGGGTGGGAGAATACCTGATGGCTCAGACGGAACTGCACAAGTATCCGCAGGCGGGTTTCGATCAGGTGATTGTGGCCGCCGACCTGCATCCTCGAATCGTATCGCGCTGGCAGATGTGGCTGTACAACGCCGCCCGTCGCCAGGATCCTGTTTTTCGGGCGTGGCATGCCTATCAGCCGCTGGCGGAAGAATCTTTTGCGGACGCCGCGCTGGCGGTCACTCAGGAACTTGCAGACTGTCCAGCAGAACAGCTGAATCCGCTGGTTGCGTCAGCCTTGGTGGATGCGCCGAAGTCGTTTCTTGAAGTCGTTGATCGGTACAGGCAACTGCTGACTGACGTCGAAGCACAATGGATGGCTGCTTTGAAATCCGCAGCGGACAGCCAGCAGCCCGTGCCGTTGAGTCTGGACGATCCGGCGGCGGAGCAACTGCGGCAAGTGTTGTACGGTCCGGGTTCGCCGTGTGTGGTGCCTGACGAACACATCAGCAATACTGAGCTGCTATTTACAACGAACGCGCTGACGGAGCAATGGAAACTGCAGAACGAAGTCGACCGCTGGATTATTAATGCGCAGGCGGATTTGCCGTTTGCTGTGACGCTGTTCGACCGAGCAGTTCCGTCGGAACCTCGCGTGTTTTTGCGAGGCAACCCGGCGAATCTGGGCGAACCTGTCCCACGGCGGTTTCTCACATTGCTGTCGTCGCCGGAATCATCGTCGTCCTTTCGCCTAGGCAGCGGTCGCAAAGAACTGGCGGACGCAATTATTGATCCCGCGAATCCTTTGACGGCGCGAGTGATTGTGAATCGAGTGTGGGCGAACATGTTTGGACGTGGGCTGGTGCGAACTCCCAGCGACTTTGGGTTGCGAGCCGAACGGCCATCGCACCCGGAACTGCTGGACTGGCTGACTTCATGGTTTGTGGAACACGACTGGAGTTTAAAGCAGTTACAGCGATTGATTCTGACGTCGGACGTGTTTCAGCAGGCTTCGCGGGAAATTGAAGGTGACTCATATTATCAGGCCATACTGGCGGATCCCGAGAATCGTCTGCTGTGGAGAATGACACCTCATCGATTGACCTTTGAAGAATTTCGCGATTCACTGCTGCAGGCGGCCGGGTTGCTGGATGACACGATGGGCGGCAAACCTGTGGATCTGTTCAAAACGGACGCTCCGAATGTGCGCCGCACTGTGTACGGTTTGATTGACCGACAGTTTCTGCCTGGCACGTTCCGCACGTTTGATTTTGCAAGTCCGGATCTGCATATCGCGCAGCGTTCAGAAACCACGGTTCCTCAGCAGGCCCTGTTTCTGTTGAATCATCGACTGGTGCTGGATCAGGCGAAGCAACTGGCGAAGAACACAGAACAGATCGCAGACACGGCGGAACGGGTGCAGCAGTTATTTAATCGCACACTGCAGCGGGCACCGACGCCTGCCGAAGCCGCGGAAGCTTTGCAGTTGCTGACTGTTTCTGATGTTGAGTCGCGTGAAGACGTGCCACCCCTCGTTGCTGAATGGAGTTACGGTTATGGCGAAGTGGACGAGTCTGTTCAGCAGGTTGTCGACTTTCGGTCAGCACCGCATTTCACGGGCACGGCCTGGCAGGGGGGGGCGAACTGGCCGGACGCCAAACTGGGCTGGGTGAATCTGACGGCCGTCGGTGGGCATCCCGGGAATAGTCGCCAACACGCGTGCGTTCGCCGTTGGACGGCCCCGCGCGAAATGACAGTTCGCATCGAATCAAAGCTGATTCACGAACCGGCCGTCGGAGACGGAATCCGCGCTTTTGTGCTGGCAACCAGCGGAGGTGAGCGTGGTCGGCAGTTGCATGCGGTGACCGCTCATCAGCAAACCGTTTCGCTGGATACGGTTGCGTTGCCGGTGTCTGCGGGTAACGTGATCGACTTTGTGGTCGATATCAATAATGAACTTAACAGTGATCAGTTTCGATGGCAGATTTCCATTCGCGATGCGGCGGCCGAGGCTGATGATGGCTCGCTGAATAATCATTCGCAGTGGAATTCTGAGACTGACTTTACGCGTCGTGATGTGCCGTCGCTGTCACCCTGGGAACAGCTGGCTCATGTTTTGCTGTGCACGAATGAATTCATGTTTGTCGATTGATGAAGGCTTGCCGTGCGGGTGTGTTTGTCGCGTTGGAAACTCAGCCGAATCCTGCGGCGGAATGGTGTGCCTTTTATCTGTAGTTCTGATTAAGAATCGAAAACGCAATGAATGAACGACAAGAGTGTTTACCTGGTCTGACGACTTCCAATCGCAGTCTGTCCCGCCGTTCGCTGTTGCACCGGTCAGGTTTGGGACTCGGTTCTCTGGGCTTGCTGGATCTGTTGCATCGGGACGAACTGGCTGCTTCGGAAGCGTCGCCCGTGGCGACGTCGCTGAATTCTCGGGCATCTCATTTTCGTCCGCAGGCGAAACGTGTGATTCATTTTTTTCTGAATGGTGGTCCATCGCACGTTGATACCTTCGACCCGAAACCCATGTTAAATCGGTTTGCGGGACGCAGCGTGTCGGACAATCCGGCGACAGAACGAAAAACGGGGGCCGCCCTGCCCTCGCCGTTTCGCTTTCGGAAGTATGGGCAATCGGGCATCGAGGTTAGTGATCTATTTCGGCAGACGGCGCAGCACATCGATGACATTGCGGTGATTCGATCGATGTATGCCGAGGTCCCGAATCACGAGCCTTCGCTGATGCTGATGA
>JBDNFN010000432.1:0-12125 GCA_041689795.1 Fuerstiella sp.
AGCACAGCTTGTTCTGCAATCAGCCGTTCGGCGCGACTCAATTCTTCAAAATTCATCGGGAGGACTCCATGGCAAAAAAATACGAAGACACCACAGTAACCCATCTTCTCTATTCGCGCAATCGTCTATGAGCGCACCCCACGGGACGCACAGACGCGAACACATTAGAATTGTTCCCACGGGATAGGCTCTGCAGGCCGACAAGCGAACAAGCCTGGTTTGCTTCCCGTGGCTTTTCATTAGGCAGATCAGAAAGGCATGATCGATGGCAAGTGTATGCAAAGACAAATCAGGTTGGCGGATTCTGTTCGTCGATCAACACGGCGATCGTAAGCAACTGCGACCCGGCAAAGGCACCAACAAAGCAACTGCTGAACAGCTTGGGTGGCACATTGATGCGTTGGTGGGAGTTGCGGCAAGCGGTGGCGTTATGCCACGTCAGACGGCATTGTGGTTGCCAGAGATCGGCGGCAAACTACGATCGAAACTTGAGCAACTGGGGCTGGTCGAACCACTGGCGCCCGTCGAACCAGTTGATGACACTCCACAGATCACTTTGCACGATTGGACTGAACAGTTCATTGCAGACGCGACAACGTCTCATGGAAAGCCAGCGTCCGAATCGACTATAACAACTGGCGAACAGCCAGAAAGCATCTGGCGGCATTCTTCGAAGGTTCCCGAACACTGGACAGCATCACCCCGACTGATGCCAAAGAGTTTCGGCAGTATCTCCAGAAGTGCCGAGTTCGTTGCACGAAAACCAATCGCAAAGGTGACCCTATGTCACTGAACGCACACCGCAAGGTTATCGCCACCACCAAAGTGTTCTTCGGGGCAGCAGTTAGGTTTGAACACATTGAACGCGACCCGTTTCGGCACGAAGTTTCGACGACCGGAGCAAACCGCGATCGAGACTTCTGCATCACGCCCGATATGGCAACGACGATTGTAGACGCCTGCCCTGACACGCAGTGGAAACTGATGTTTGCGTTGTGGCGATTCGCTGGCCTGCGAAAAATGGAAATCTTCGAGCTGCGATGGAATCACGTATTGTGGGACAAGGGCAAGCTGCTTGTGACGGCCCCAAAGACTTCACACCATGCAGGCCGGGGAACTCGCTACGTTCCGATTGGCGCAATCCTGCCTTATTTGGAAGCCGCCTTTGATGAAGCCGCAGAAGGTTCAGAACGGATCATCACGCGATATTCCGAAGCAAACAGCAACCTTGCCAAGCCGTTTGAACAGATTCTTGAACGGGCTGGATTGGTTGTCTGGCCTAAACTGTTTCAGAACCTGAGATCGTCATGCGAAACCGAATGGCTGGATGCTGGGTTCCCGGCTCACGTCGTTGCATGCTGGATCGGGCACACCGTTCGCGTGCAAACCGATCACTATGCCCAGGTTGATGAACACCATTTCTCTGCCTTCAATAATCGCGTGGCAAATTTTGGCGCACATTTGGCGCAGAAGACCCCCGAAGTGGGCAGAACGGAAGGAAACGGCAAAAAAAGAAACCCCGCAAAAACGCAATGTTTTCACGGGGTTTCGTCTGATTTCGTCTCCCTGCGGGAAAGTCAAAATGCCCTGGAGAGGAGTCGAACCTCCACGTCCTTAACGGACACATGAACCTGAATCATGCGCGTCTGCCAATTCCGCCACCAGGGCTGGTGGTGAAGAATCGCAAGAGAAATCTTCCCTCAGAAACTTCGAGTCGCGGATACTACTGTTGCCGGACAAATCAAACAACCGCGAGGTTCAAAAAAAACTGAGGTGAAAGCTTCACTCGACCTTCAGAGCTCTCAATCGCGAAACTCGCTACTTGCGGTTTCCGCTCGGAAAGCTCATTCTGAGAAGGTATCGGCTGGACATTGCTAAGAAAACGATAGCATTTCCTGATTTTTCAACCAGGAAGGCAGCCCGGCATGCGAACCAACGAACTAAATCCCTCCCTTTAACGATGGTCCACCATGTTTCGAACCTGCCTGACTTTATTACTTGCATCCGCCAGCTGCGTTCTTCCAGCTCGGGCGGCGGACCGTGTTGCCGAGCAGTTGTTTCCGAAAACGATGGTGCTGTATGCCGAAATCCCAAACCCGTCCGCTCTGATTTCGGCGATCTTTGACCATCCCCTTCGAGCAAAACTTGAAGCCCTGGAACCTTACAAACAAGCCGTCCGATCGGATGCATATCGAGCTTTCCTAACGGGACGCAAGTTTGTCGAAATTCAACTCGGCATGGAATGGCGGGAAGCCTTGGAAACCGTATTAGCCAAGGGAGTGTATGTTGGAGTTGACGGTGCCACTCAGGGAGTCGCCGTGCTGATCAGGGCAAAGGACGCACCGTCGTTGGAACTATTTCGCAGCAAACTGCTGGAAATTTCCAAGATGGGAAAGAATCCTGATCAGATCAAAGAGGGCGAGTACCGTGGAATTTCCGCGTACGAAATCAACAAAACAAAGTTGGCGATTGTCGACGACTGGCTGCTGATCACAAATAAGCCCGAAACAGGAAAGGCTTTTCTGGATCGATTTATCGATGGTCCGCCCATTGGCGAATCGTTGGCAGACAATGAAACGTTTCAACAAGCGCGTCAGACGCAGCCACGTAAATCAACCGGATGGGGCTTCGCGGACCTGAAGACGCTTCGCGATGCCGGCATCGCCAAAAAACTGTACGGAGGAAAATCGGACAATCCAGTAATCGAACTTCTTGCCGGTGGAATTCTCAGCACTCTGCAACATACGCCCTTCGCCACATTGCGGCTGACGGCAACACACACGGAATTCGGGTTCGAGCTTTCCGTACCGCATTCAGTCGATTGGATCACCGAAGAACGCGAATACTATTTCGGCTTAGACGGCACCGGACGTGGGCCTGCTCTGCCCGCGGTTGACAACACCTTATTTACGCTCAGCACGTACCGCGACATGTCAGAAATGTGGCTGAGGGCCGGCGACTTATTCGACGAACGAATTAATGATGGCTTCGCTGAAGCAGACGCTAACCTCACGACTTTCTTTTCCGGCAAGGATTTCGGCGAAGACATTCTGGGATCGCTGACACCTCAAATTGGCCTCATTGCGTCAAAGCAAAACTTCGACAGCGTGTTGCCTGTCCCCACCATCAAGCTGCCCCAGTTTGCTTTGGTTCTGGAACTCAAAGAACCGGAAACAATGACTCGCGAACTGCGACGCACATTCCAAAGCATGATTGGTTTCTTCAACGTCATCGGTGCAATGGCTGGACGACCTCAACTTGAAATGGACATTGATAAACTGGACAGCGGTGCAGAACTGATCACATCAACGTATATCCCGGAAGATGGCGAAGCTAAATCGACGTCGGCACCATTGCTGTTTAATTTCTCACCTTCAGTAGGCTTTGCAAAAGAACGCTTTGTTGTCGCAAGCACCGACCGACTGGCGCGCGAACTTGTTGAAAGCGGCACTGTACGAACAGACCAAAATCCGCTAAACACGGCCGCTCAACTGAAGGCTGATGTATTGAAGGACATTCTGAGCGACAACCGCGAACAGCTGATATCACAGAACATGCTGGAAGAAGGACACAGTCGAGATGAAGCCGAGAATGCCATCAATCTGCTGCTCGAACTTGTTGGATACTTCGAAGACGCAAGCGTAAAACTGGATACTCAACATGACGCACTGTCCTTGCAGATCAAAGTTCAGATCAAGAGCGAATAATCCAGCGAGCGGGCGTCGCAAATCCCGGATCGTGGTCATGTCTGGCCATGTAAATGCAGGTGGCGAGTTTGTACCGAGGCCACATGGTCAACAACGAGGTGTTCGTGAATAGTCACATCGATCCGGCATGGGCGTGGTCTGAATTTCAGCCGTCAGACGCGACACCGTGGAATATCCGAACGGCTGCTCATCTTTATCGGCGGGCGGGCTTCGGTGCCACAAAACCTCAGCTTACTACGGCCGTCGAAGCGGGCCCGATTGCGACTGCGGAAGTGATTCTGAACGAAACTCAGGAACCCGCTGATTACCTGGTAGAAATGGCGTCACTGGCCAATTCCGGACTGGCGACAGGCAACCCGAAACAGTTGTCAGCATGGTGGGCTTATCGCATGCTGTCGACGCCCGCTCAGTTGCTGGAAAAAACGACTCTGTTCTGGCACGGTCATTTCGCAACCAGCGCTGAAAAAGTGCAGGATATTGAACTAATGCTTGCTCAGAATAACCTTCTGAGAAAGTTCGCTCTAGGAAATTTCGCCGGTCTGTTGCAGGAAATCTCACGCGATCCGGCAATGCTGATCTATCTGGATTCGGCCACCAACCGTAAAGCCCATCCCAACGAAAATTTCGCTCGCGAAATTATGGAACTGTTTTGCCTGGGCGAAGGCAATTATACAGAACAGGATATTCGAGAACTTGCTCGCTGCTTCACGGGCTGGGAAGTGAAGCGCCACAGGTTTCGCTTTAATCGATACCAACACGACACAACGTCGAAAACTATTCTTGGCAAATCCGGAGACTTCGGCGGCGAAGAAGGCGTGCAGATTGTTGTCAGCCAGGATTCGGCGGCCGAGTTCATTGTGACCAAGCTGGTGAATTTCTTCGTGATGGACGAACCGTGGCCGACATCCGAACTGGTTGCTCCACTGGCGAAAGAACTTCGTGAAAACGAAATGCAAATCGCGCCCGTTGTTCGCCGCATTATGACCAGCAATCTGTTTTATTCGCCTCACGCAGTCGGCCGTAAAGTGCGTTCACCAGTCGAATTTGCAATTGGATTTCTTAGAACACTTGAGGGTTCGACAAACACCTTTGAGTTATCGGAAACGATGGAAACTCTGGGACAGGGTCTGTTGTATCCGCCCAGTGTCAAAGGCTGGGACGGAGGACGCACGTGGATTAATTCGTCCACGCTGCTGGGCCGATCAAACCTGATTCAGCATTTGCTGAACAATAACAAGACGCGATTCGGCAGGACGTCACTGCCCGAATTCCTATCATCCGCCAATGCCAGATCTATCGATGAAATAATCGAGCTGTTTGAAGATTGCCTGTTTGCCGTGCCTGTTCCATCGGCGGCCAAAGATCGCATTCGACAACTGGCGGGTAATCAGCAGGATCCACGTCAATTAAACGAAGCCGTTCATGCGTTGTGTACGCTACCGGAGTTTCAGCTGTGCTAATCAACCCTTCAACACGTCGGCAGTTTCTAACCACAGCGGCGGCATCTTCTGTGATGACTTTCGGCGGAACAGTGCCCGCGTTTCTACGGCAGGCGGCGGCGGAAGGTCGTGACGATGGTCGCATTCTGGTTGTCGTGGAAATGGCGGGAGGCAACGATGGCCTGAACACCGTTGTCCCGTACGATAACGATGCCTACCGAAAAGCACGGCCCAAGCTGGCCATACCGAAGTCGGACGTACTGACAATCAAAGATGGACTCGGCCTGAATCCTGCTCTCTCAGGCTTCGCCGACCTGCTGCAGGACGGACGTCTGACCATTGTTCAGGGCGTAGGTTATCCAAACCCGAATCGTTCACACTTTGAATCAATGGACATCTGGCACACCTGTCAGCGAAAAGAAGATAACCGTATCGATGGCTGGCTGGGACGCTATCTGGCGGAAACCACTGCAACCGATTTCTCAGATCCGGCGGCCCTCCATATCGGTGAAGACCAACAGCCATTTGCTTTGATGTCACGCGATATTCGAGTCTCTTCTATCCGATCGCTGGACCAGTTTCGCCTGGAAGGCAACGACAGCAAGCAATTCAGGCAGGTCGTGAAAGAACTTTCGGATGCTCGCCGAGAAAGCGGCAACGATCTGCTGGGCTTTGTGCAGTCCAGCACCAGTTCTGCCATCGTTGCCAGCGAACGCATCGAAGCGGCAGGAATGAAGTATCAACCTTCAAAACCATATCCGCAGAATGGCCTGTCAAAAAAGCTGGAGACTGTCGCCAAACTGATCAGTTCAGGCCTGAAGACGCCCGTTTATTATGTGCAGATCAACGGCTTCGACACGCACGCTCAGCAAGCCGGAGCTCACACTTCTTTACTACGACAGGTCAGCGATTCCGTTAGCGCATTCATTGGCGATATGGTTGCACATGGCCACGGAGACCGAGTTCTGTGTCTGTGCTTCAGCGAATTTGGTCGCCGTGTTGAGGAAAATGCCAGCGAAGGCACAGATCACGGAACGGCTGGCCCGATGTTTTTGGCAGGGACTCAAGTGAATCCCGGACTAATCGGTGAACACCCCAATCTGAACAATCTGAAAGATGGCGACGTTCAGCACCATACCGACTTCCGTCAGATATATGCGGCCGTGCTTACGCGGTGGCTTAGCTGCGATGCCGAAGCCGCACTAAAGGGCAGGTTCACAGCAGTGGATGCCATCAAACAAAGTTGAAAAATATCGATAACTCTACTGATCGGCAACCGCAATTTGGTTGTCGACCTTACGAACGCCCGGTCGAAGTCGAACCAGATTTGCTGCCAGGCGGCGAGATCCCGCGTCCGGTGCAACGCCTGTAAGAACAGCGATTCCGTCGGAACCAAGCTGCACGCTTACCTGACGAAGTTCAGGCTTCGAGTTGGCGACCTGGCGAAGAGCAGATCCCTGAGGCCCAACCAACAAAGAAGATGCATTGGCCTCAGGATGGCTGAAGGCAACTCGCAGCGAGGTGGGAATACGTCGTGGAGTACCATTCACTTCGCGAGTTCCACCCGTTGTGAGACTTGGTTCTGTGATGATCTGAAACTGCCGATTGTTGTTACGTTGAGTCGTCAATCCTGCCCCGACAAAACCTTCCGCGTTGTTGCCGCCGACAAAGAATTCAGCAAGGTTTCCGCCAGCGACTCCTCCGTCTGCGCCCCCAGCGCCAATTCCCTGAGTTGTGAGGCCACCTGTGCCTTGAGTTGTGCCGCCCGCCGTCGCACCCGCTCCGGCTCCGCCACCGCCTGTGCCGCCACCTGCCGTTGCTCCACCACCACCACCCGTTGTGCCGCCGGTTGCACCGCCAAGCTGACCAACCTGTCCGAACGATATCTGAGCCGTCAGCAAAAACGCAGCGGCCGTGCAAAACGGAAGAATTCTAGAAGCACGCATATGAGTTCATCCTTGGAGAATTGCATCAAACAGCTGCAGCCAATCTCGAAATTGCGGCAGTTCGTTAACCGCCCAAGTTTCCTCATTCGGGTAACCCGCCGGCGTGCTATCTCAAATAGTCATTGAATTTTCCCTGAGCGGAATTCGTCAGCATTCCCTCTGCTTCCAAATTCTCACGAACTCGGCAGCAAAAAACGGGCTTCTTCAATGAAACGGAAATTAAAGACACAACACGTCGGTGAGGAAACAGAAATCGGCAGACGATTTTCCCGCAACAGACTCAAGCAACGCGATCATTCTAATACTAAAGTCGCTCACTCAACAGAATAATTATCGCAATCCATCGGTGGATAAATCCGGGGAAAGCTCACAACTGCAACAACGAGCGGCATAACAAACCGTCTCAGACGGTGCAGACCGCAGATCTGTCAACTGACCTTGAGGGCTATTCGCTTTGAAGGACACGACCTTAATCTGGCAAATATCCCAACTAGGGAACATCGCCAGATTGAGCAGAGGTTCCCGCTCAGACCCCATCCGTAATTCGCGGACAACTGGCCAAACACGACTTTAGGCGGCGTTGCCATAGCCAAATTCGAGCCGCCGCCTGCAAACGCTTCGGGTCCGCGGTGAAAAGTTGCGTGCCGTTTGAGAGGAAGTTTTTCTAAAAGACTCTATTAAGCGATTTCCGGACGACTTTGCGGCTTCTGCTTATACAATGCGGGGCTCTGAACCCGTTCACTGAAGTTACAGACCGTAAACATGCCCCCCCGTTCTTCCAAAACAAACGTCCCCGCCAAGACTCCGGCACCTCCGCGCCGAGGTGCTGCTGCAAGATCGTCCGTCGCGCGACCTTCGTTTCTTTCGGACGGCGATGAAGCCAGCCGGTTGCAGAAATTTCTGGCTTCAGCCGGTGTCGATTCGCGGCGAAATTGCGAAGAATTCGTTCGCACCGGGCGAGTCACCGTGGATGGCGAAGTGGTCAAAGACCCGGCATTCGCCGTTAATTCCGAGCAGCACGATGTGCGTCTGGACGGCGAACGTCTGCGACTGCCGCGCTTTAAATACTTTCTACTGAACAAACCCAAGGGCGTTGTCTGCACCAACAATGATCCCGCCGGAAGGCCGCGTGCAATAGATCTGATTCCCGGCGGCGAAAAACGCCTCTTCACAGTTGGCCGACTTGACGAAAACACGCAGGGCCTGTTGCTGGTTACTAACGATGGAGCTCTTGCCGAACATCTGGCTCATCCTCGCTACGAAGTAGCAAGACGTTATCGAGTTCAGGTGGCAGGCATCCCCACGCTGGAAACTCTTGGTGAACTGAAACAGGGGATGTACTTCTCGGACGGTTTCTTCCGCTTTCAGAACGTGAAACTGTTGAAACGAAAAGGCCGCAGTGTCTTTTTGGAACTGGAACTTCGTGAGGGCAAGAATCGCGAAATCCGCCGCCTGCTGGCTCGAGCCGGCCACAAAGTTATTCATCTGGAACGAATCGCATTCGGACCACTGCGAGTCGGCGATCTGGAAATCGGCAGAAGCCGCGAACTGAAGCCAAGCGAACTAAAAGAACTCTATTCGTTTATTGAAAGCACGCCTCACGAAAGAGCGGCCAAGGAAGTCGGACGAAGAAGGCCCACGAAGCCACGTGTCACCGGAACAAAAAAGAAGACACCGCGTCGAGCCAGCACGCGAGAACCCACGGAAGTGGGCCGACGAGGCGCCGCAAGAAACGCTCCCGCACCACGTCCTTCCACTCGAGGTAAGAAAACGAGCGTCAAAGGCAGACCTTCGGGTAAAACCAAAGGATCCGGACGACCAAAGGGTACAGGTAAACCCAAAGGTGCAGGAAAAACTGGCGGACGAATTCGTAAGAAATAAACAGTCACCCTGCCGCTCACGTATGACAGGCTTCGTTTCAGTAACGGCAGCAATTTCGTGGCTGGTCAGTCCAATTCGACCTGAAGTTTGTCTGGCGCCCTGCTAACATTCTGTAGCTGCGTTTACCTCGTGAATAATTCAGCCACTGTGTGAGACATTACACCGATGACCGAATCTGCCTCAACCTGCCTTCCCGGAATGGTGTTTTCTGCCGGGCAACATACAGCCATCGTTGATCGAGTGCGGCTGATGGCCAACGATACGTGGGCCGTGCGTCTTCGTCAGCCGGAACTGGCAGCACTAATCACACCCGGGCAGTTCTTTATGATTCGGCCGGCCAGCGGCAGCGATCCGTTGCTCGGCCGCCCGTTCGCCCTGTACGACACATATTACGACGAACACGGAAACCCAGTCGGAATCGAATTTGGGTTTGTCGTGGTCGGTAAACTGACGTCGCTCATGCGCGATTGGAAAGCCGGCGACACCGTCGAACTGTGGGGACCGCTTGGAAATGGCTTTCCCGTTCCTACGGCCAAACATCTGATCTGCGTCGCCGGCGGTATTGGTCAGACGCCATTTCTAGCAGTTGCCCGGGAAGCCCTCGGACTTCAAAAATACGGCTCGCCGTGTCGCGGAATTCAGCAGACGCCGGAAAGCGTCACGTTGTGTTACGGAGTTCGTTCACAGAACTATCTAGCCGGAATGGACGACTTTCAGCAGCCTGGTCTGACGGTTGAAGTCGCCACAGACGATGGCAGTTTCGGGCATCATGGCTTCGTGACGGAACTGCTGCAAAACCGATTGAACACCAATAAGCAGGATACTCAGGTTTACTGCTGCGGCCCTGAACCCATGATGAAAGCCGTCGCCAAAATCTGCGCAACAGAATCGGTGCCATGCTGGTTATCTTTGGAAACTCCGATGGCCTGCGGCTTCGGAGCCTGCTTTAGCTGCGTTACAAAAGTTCTGGAAGAAGACGGCAGCTGGGACTATCGGCGAACGTGTGTAGAAGGTCCCGTCTTCAAAGCCGAACGCCTGGTGCTGGAATAACGCCGTTCACGAACACGTCAACCGTTCAGGCGCGCGGGAAACATGCAAGTACGCGGATTAGCAATTTTCGCGACCACCACTCAGCGTAATTGCCTGTCAGACAACGTCACACCATGACACCAGCATCACACAGCAAGTCAGCTCGCGCTCGTAGCAGAATCCTGTTTACCTCGCTGCTTCTGGTCGTCATGCTGTTAGGGCTGGCCTCGCGATCATCTGCTGCCGAAACCCTGCCGGAAGTCGTTCAAGATTATTCCGGCGACGTTCTGGGGGCACTGATGGTTTATCTGCTGATTGCCGCAGTTTTGCCCAAACGCGGGCCAAGCCACATTGCTTTGATCGCCATGGCCTTCGCCACAAGTATCGAAGTCTCACAGTTTTTTCGGCCAGACTGGCTTGAAACGATTCGCAACCTGCCGGGCATGAGACTGATCTTCGGCTACAGCTTTCTCTGGAGCGACCTGCTGTGCTATGCATCCGGAATTACAATCGGCTGGCTTGGCGAAGAAACTGTTAACCGGATCGGGCCTCGAAAATGATTATTCCCCTATTTTGGGCTGAAGCTCAAATACAACAAAAGTGGGTGATCGCCAAATCACGGCCCGTCGATTCGGCTGGTCCGATAGCAGCCAGAAAGATGCTCAGCGGCGCGCTGAAGAACGCGTCCAAGAAGCATTTGAGAAACTTGCTCGTGGAGAAAAACTGACTCACCGAGAAAACAAGGTGCGAAACAACGGGGCAGATGGAGTTCCGATTCGAGAAGAAATTGTCGATAGGCTCGACGATATTGTTGTAACAAGAAATTCCTAAGGAGCCAGATGCCTCAACACACCAGGTGTTTTCTTTGCGGACATTGACTGTCCACCAGCTTCAATTGCAGGAAACTGTTCTATCGTGCCTTTGGAATCATCGCGGCGACTTCAATGCTCTTCAAAATCGAAAACGAAGGCATCGCACTCGCTTCCGGCACACTCACTTTCATTTTCGCGGCAATGTCATTCCCTTTTCTGGTCGACATAAGTTATCAGGTGTCGCAGAATCTTCGGGATGGAGCGGACCAGATTATCGGAGCACGAATTAAAAAGTTTTCTGCTCGCCATCCCGAATGGCATCTCCGAATCTATCAGACTCAAAATGGATTTCGGTTATTGGCGATGCATCAAATTTTCGATCCTCGATCGCAGGAAGTTGCTGACGCCTTTCGCCAACTGGCAGTCGACAGAATATACGCCGCCATGTGCCAGAAGCAGAATTGCTTTCGAGCTCGGCTAACCGGCAAACCATGGAGGATGGGATTTAAATCAGATGTCAGTCTCAGCCAAGGAGTCTGGCCGATCGCCGAGTCACTACAACCACTGCGCAGCAGATGGGTTTCGAAATACGAGAACGCTGCAACTCAGTTTTCCGCCTGTCGATTCGTAAAAGCCATCGGCGCAATTCACGCGGTTTGTTCCGAAGCAAAATCAACCTGCCAACTCCACGACACGGCCTGCCGAGCAAATGATGATCTTCCATTGGCGTAGAATGACTTGAACATTGCAGCCCTGACACACGGCGGCAATGTGCTGTCAACCAACACTGCTGGACGATTGATTTGCTTTATCCCACTGCAGACTCCTGGTGCGATCTAAACGGTATCCTGCAAAGCAGAAATCAAATACCGAACGCCGAAATGGCTGTACTAAAGACTCAATCAAATTTCAAAGCAGTCAATCACTTCTGGCTACCAGTCACCGCAGCCGAGTTCGAAAAATCCGACAACGAACTCAAAGCAGAAGTCGTGAAGTAGCGGACAGATTTCCCCTCGGTCGATCCACCCAAAACCACCTCATTGGACACTGCGAATCAGTTTTTGAACTGCTTAGCTGGACAGCGCCAAGTCTTCTTGGGGAATCGCAGTCAAGTAGCTTAACGTAAAGAAGTTACGACGAAAGGCCATGGTAACGGTTCCGATCTGACGTCAATGTAAACAATCGCTGAAGTGGTGAATGTGTGATTGGTCTGGCGAGGATTTGGGGGATTCGTTACTCAGCGCGTGATGAGTTCTCTGTTTGTTTCCTCAGATGCGGTTGTTGATCAGCTTCAGTGGCTGAAGTTGGTGG
>JBDNFN010000433.1:0-6284 GCA_041689795.1 Fuerstiella sp.
GCGAAGGCCCATTGCCGAAGCATTCGCAGTGGACACGGTTCGTCAACGGAGCCGAAACGCAAGCGGAACTCAAAGCATTACGTCACAGTCTTTCGCGGGGGACACCCTTCGGCGATTCGACATGGCAGCCGTCAACGGCCATCCAACGCGGACTGAACTCCTCGCTCCGACCACGCGGACGCCCCAGAAAGCCGAAAAAGTAGAATGTCCCCTTTTGCGTTTCCCAGCGGATGGGCTTGCGTGTCATTGCAGGCTCATTTTCCCTAACGCTGCGCGATTGGGTGAAAGAGCGTCGCGAAATTTTGGCAAACAAGTTGCAACCAAATAATTAGTATGGAACAAGCAGTTGCACCCATGCTCGCAGTGCCTTGGAGGCATCCGAAGTAGACCGAGCTTTGGATCGCGACCGCCGAAGAGCGATTTCGGTGAAAATTCTCGCAAATCGCCGTGGACAACGCCATTCGTGTCGGACACCCTTTCCTCCTCCTATCGCGCAAGGCTGGTCCAAAGGAAAGACGCATCTGGAATAGTTGAGGCTGCGAAAACACCAAGAACTCGGGATCGCTGGTGCGGTACTCCGTGCGAATAAACTTCAAGACGACTTCGGTTCGTTGGCCAACTCCTCCGCAATCCGCGATCGGCCTGACCCATCCGCTCGAACAACCGTCACGAGCATCGTCCGCGCATATTGCAGGCAGCGGTCATGCGGAAACTTAGGCCTCCGAGGAGCCGGTTGGTTCCTCTATTCCGAATACTTCTTCGTCACGTCTTCGGCGACTTGCTGGCCGTTGATGAACAGGCGGAATCGGCGTTGGCCGTTCTCGGGAGTGGCTGTCATGGCAACATGATACCAGCGGTCGGCTTCGATCGATCGCTCTGCGGTGACAAGGTTGTCATTGATGAGGAGAGCCGACGCCAGCCGATAGGGGCCTTTGGTAGGACTAACGTCACTCCCCCCACTGGCCCCACCGCGGGCGCAGGATGCAACGACGACCGCTCAACTGGAAAGCCAAATAGTTTTAGGTCTACTCTAAATTGCCTCGAGCCCCTGCATCGTTCCCGAGCCAGTAGCAAATTTGTCCGTTTCAATTCCCATCCGTTGCAAGATGCTGACGAACAAATTTGGAAGTGGATAGTTGTTCGTTTTGTCGAAGGCCAGATGCTGACCATGCTTGAAGCCGCCGCCGGCTACGAGTACCGGCAAGTTGTGCGTATCGTGGTTGTTAGCATTCCCGAGGTTTGACCCGTAGAACACCACCGAACTATCTAGGAGCGTGCCGCCTTGTTCTTTCGCTGCTGAAAGTTTATCGAGCAAGCGGCCCAATTCCTTAAACTCGGCGAGTTCGAGATTTTTCAGTTCGATGATCTTATCAGGTCTCCCGACGTGATGAGAAAGGTTGTGAGCCTCTGTACCCACGCCTGGGATATGGGCGCTGAAACCATCGAGCTTGATCATCAGCGTGATCAGACGTGTGGAATCGGTGGCAAAAGCGAGGTGGGCCAGTTCATACATCGCGGCAAGTTTTTCTAGCAAATATTCGCTTTCGGTGGGTGACGGAGCGCCTGGTTCGGGCTTCGGTTTCTGAGCCCAGTCTTCGGATACCAACAGCCGCCGCTCAACTTCGCGCACGCTCGTGAAGTACTGGTCGATCCGAGCCCGGTCGCCGGGGCCAAGCTTTTTGAGAAGCGATTCAGCGCGTTCGGCCACCGTGTCAAGAATGCTCCGTCCGGTACGAAGTTCGTGCAGTTGGCGCTGGACATCGGCCTGATCACCGGCTACGAACAGCGACTGGTAGACCTTTGAAGGGCTGTTCTCTGCCGGCACCATCACACCATTTGATGTGAAGGAAAGGGATTGATTGCCGCTCTTCGATACGACTAACGGCAATGCAGGGACGCGAGTCTGGATACCGATCCGTTCGGCGGCGAACTGGTCGAGAGAGATAGAATTTCGAAACGAAGCTGTACCGGGATGCGGCGCCGCTGTAAGAAACGAAGCCTCAGCAGAATGCCCATTGCCGACATCGGGATGCGACGTACCCGAGATTACCGTGAACTGATCGCGAAACTTTGCCAACGGTTCAAGATAAGGTGTCAGTGCGAAATCACTGCCGGTTGCCTCGGGGTAAAAGTTTTTCTCATAAACGCCAAGGTTCGTACACACTGCCAGCAATCGACGAGGGGTGGGCAAAACAGTCTGGCCAAAAGCTGGCTGCATCGCATCAAGCAGTGGCAAAGCAATCGCAGCACCGCAACCACGGAGCAGCGTGCGTCGAGAGAGTGTGGGCATGAGAATCTCGGTTGGAGAGTTTTAGGAGATTGGTGGGTTTGAACAATTGGCAGTTTCTAGTTATTTCGACTGGAACAACTCACTAAGCACCACTGCCTGGATCAGCGACCGCAACCCATGATTCGAGGCTTTAGTGCTGTTCACGATGCGTTCGAGTTCGGAACGGTCGGAAAATTGGATTCCGGAACCGGTTGCGTAGATCACCAATTGGCGGGTGACATTGCGGGCAAGTGCATCCTCGTCGGACAGCAACAACTCCCGCAATTCCTCGACATCTCGAAACGATCGGCCGTCTGCCAGCACACTACTGGGATCGACTTCAGAACCTAGCCGGACTTTCATGCGGTTGCGATAAGTGTGATTCGTCACCGTAACGATCTCTACTGACGGCTCCTCGACCATTTCCTCGCCCTGACGAACCTTCTTTGGAGAGCCCGACAATCGATAGCGATCGCGAAACCCGCCGATCGGATCAAAGCTTTCCAGTGCCAAGCCGTAAGGGTCCATTTTATTATGACAGGCGGCACAGGCGTCGTCGGCTCGGTGCATCTCGATCATCTGCCGGATCGTGGTCGCTCCAGTGGCATCGGGTTCAACCGCTGGGATATTTGGAGGCGGAGGTAGTCGCGGTACGCCAAGCATTCGTTCCATTACCCATACACCACGGAGCACCGGCGACGTAGCCGTGCCATTCGCTGTTACCTTCAGAACGGAGGCCTGAGTCAAGAGACCGCCGCGAGGTACATCATCCGGGACTTGGCATTCGTGGAACTTTGCTCCCCGAACACCTGGGATGCCGTAAAGAAGAGCCAGAGGCTGATTCACAAGGATCGTTTCAGAGTCGATCAATCCACCGACTCCACGATTCTTGTCGATCATTCGCCGGAAGTAGCTACGAGTCTCCTCGAGCATTGAGTCGCGAAGCCAAGGGTCGAATTCTGGGTACAGATTGCCATCGGGCGTTGTGAAGTCGATGTCACGAAGTTGAAGCCACTCGTCGAGAAAGTGTTCAACGAATCGATCCGATTTGGGATCGTCCAACAAGCGGTCGACCTGAGCTGCGAGTACCGTCGGACTCGAAAGCTCTCCGCTGGCCGCCAGTTTGAGCAGAGTTTCATCGGGCAATGAGTCCCACAAGAAATATGAGAGTTTCGAAGCCAATGCGTATTCGCCGATGCGAGTCGCTTTGTCTCCCGTTTTCTCGGGGAATCCCGACTCTAACCCGATGAGCAGAAAATCGGTCGAGCACAGAATTGTTTTAAAACTGGCAAGCATCGCATTCTTGAATGACTCACCTGACTCTAATTCTTGGTTCATAATCGCCAGAAAAGGTTCGACTTCTGGAGTTTCAACCGGACGACGAAACGCCCGACTGGCAAACTCGCGCAGCAGCGCCGCCGGCTCGGGAGTTTCATGCAAATCGTCGCTGAGTTTCACGGGCACGATTGTAAAGCTCGTAAGCATGAGATTACGATCGGCCTTCGTCTTCTCGTCTAGGAAGTCGTTGGGAAACCGCACACCAACCAAGGCCGGACCCGCGCTACCAATTTCAAACGTCCGTTTAATCGTTTGCGGCACTGCACGCTCGGCTTCGATCTTGAAGCGACCATGTGGCAACTCACGTCCGTCAAGCATCGTCCAAAGTTCAGCGGGCTCGTCGCCGGCAGGCGACTGGAAAGCCGTTACGCGAAGTTCATAGGTACCCGCCGATGCGAAGTTGACCATCGTGGCAATCTCACCAGTCACATTCAGTAACCACTCGGTATCGAGCTTGTGCCCCGCGCCTGCAAACTCTTTATGCGAAATGACGACCTCTTCTAATGGATCGCCTATAGTCGGGCGATCGGGCAGTGGTGGGCGTGGGTACTTCTCGATAGGTGTATCACCAAAGAGCCGTTGTTGGCTTTGCGGAGGCCAGGTCTCGTCGAGCGGTCCTTCCACTTCGAAGAAGTCATAGGCGATCCCAGGGCCTTCATAACCTCGCACGCCGTCGATAAAGCCTCCATTGCCAGGACCACTCGCAGGCAGCGTCATCGCATGAAAGGAGAGTTTGTCGCCAGGGGAAAGCCAGACGGTAAGCTCGTGTGTCGTAGGCTTCAGTGAGGGCGCATCGAAATAGCCCAGAGGTCTGCCGCTCAGCGACACGCGAACCACGTGCGGCACATCCCCCTTGCCAAAAATATCAAAGTTGTCGGAAGCAGTCCGCGTGGGCTCGTTATTCTTCGAAGACGGCGTGGCCTGCCACTTGCCTTCGTCATCCTTGAAGAACGGCTTATCAAAACTCTGATAGACCTTAGTCATACCGGGCTGGGCCGGGCCGGCTTGGGTACGTTCCCAACGCAGCCCCCAAATGGAGAATCGAACTTTATAGAGTCCTGCGACCGGGGGCTTGAACCTGTCGATCTGAATGCCCTCGGGCTGGTGAGCTCCGATCACACCTGTAAGCACGGCACACGACTCCGCAGTGCCATCGAATGACGCCCAGCGATAGGAGTTGCCAAAGTCATTCACCGGGTCGCCAGCGATTCCCGTCAAATAACCGGGCGCAAGTTCTCGACCGCTGATCGGAACACAGCAGATCTGATTGATCGCCCCTCGCGCCGACCACTGGTCCATGGCGTTCTCCCGCCAGACAGTTCTCTTTGGCGGTGACATGGATGGCACAATGACCTGGTTTAAAGTTGCTGTGGCCCCGTCGAGATACTTCTGGATGTGAACATAAGAGATATCGAGGGCCCCGCCCACTTTGTCGAACCCATATTTCCTGCCGTCCTCTGGCAGCAAATCCTTTACGCGGAGCGAGGGCAGAGAGAATAGATCACGGAGCGTTTGTTCATACTCGATTCGCCCCATGCGGCGAATGGTTGAACGTCCTGTTTCGGAATTATTATGCCTTTCGGCAGCGATGATCGTGATGCTAAGTTTGGAAAGGAAGTTCTCTCTGTCGATCGCCGCTGGTTGTTCGACATCCTTTGGCGGCATCTCGCCATCGCGAACCCGGTCATGGACTCGGATGAGCGTCTGCATTGCATCAGCCGAATCGCCAATCTGTGCTGGTTCAAGTGGCAGAGTATCCAGCCGCAATCCAGCTTCTTGAATGTCTGGACCGTGGCATTCAATGCAATGCGTGCGAAAGAAGGCATTGGGTTCGGCCGCGTAGGTGGAGATAGCCAGCCCCAACAAGAACCCATGGCTTAGCAATATTTTCAACACGGTGGTCAAGCTCCAACCGGGATTTCCCATTTGGCTTGAGCCTGGAACCGATGCCGGACTCACAATTCTTAAGCAATTCTAACAACGCGACCCCCTCGTGCCTAGCGTGTGCGGACTTCTTGACATTTTTTCCGTCTTCCGTTTCAACCATGCCGCAATTCGAGGCGGGGACTGGAAAAACAAAAGGGTGGCGCATTCGTGATCATTTTGTTTGTGGGAGTTAGGCATTGCTGGAAACAAGGAAGCCATACTCGCCATCTCGCTCGCCCTGAAGTTGCGAAACATTCCCTAATGACAAACTTTGACCATGTGGTTTTAATTGTCATATGCAACAAAAGCATTGGCATTTTCACCACTGCCATCCGGCGCGAAAAGAGCGTGTCCGCGACCGCTGCTTCTCCGTAGTTCCTGGAGAGCACTCGCCGTGCATTTGCCACAGAATCACTATGTCGCTTCTAACGTTGTAAAGGCTTTTACGGTCCTGGAAAATCCTTCGCATACCGCGCCAACAACGCTGGCACGTCGTTGGGCAGAATGTAGATCTTGCCTTTGATGTGCTTGGTCTCACCCGGTTTCAGGCCGCCGATGCGGAAGTCCGAATGCAGGCAGCGGGCGACGCCCTGGAAGAGTTCCTGATAGGGCTCGAACGTCACCGTGAAGATCAGTTTCTCATCGCCGCTGAAGCAGCCGATGAGGCCGTTGCTGGGGACGAGCGGGCTGAGCGGACGCGGGTTCACGTCGGTGCGCGGAACATCCTGCGGACACCAGACCTGGCCGGGGA
>JBDNFN010000434.1:0-5680 GCA_041689795.1 Fuerstiella sp.
CTCAAACAAACAGGAGCACGATGGCGAGTCCGACGTGTCAACCGAATGGCAGGACTCTGCGCCAACATGTACAGCAAACAGTGGAATCAATACTGGAAATTAACACTCACATAAAATAACGTATTCCCTGAGCGCACCCGGCAACAGCGACGCGTAGTCGCCGAACCACCCAACGCGTGTTCTTGTTACAATTCGGCAACGCAACCGCGAATATTGGTTTTGTTGTTTGTGCTGCAGCAATTTCAGTGTCCTGAATAAAATCTAGTGTCTGTCGACACGTCGCTGAACCGTCAGTGCGTGCACTCTGAGTAAACCGTCCGACTGCCGGGCTTGGCGTCACGCGCCCATTCACAAGATGGTTTAATCACCGTGCCGTGGCAGCACGGTGGATTTAGCGGTATGATTTCGAACGGCGAGATATGACAGTCGTATGAACATTGCGGCAGAGCAGTCCCCTAAATTCACGGACTATCCATTTGGCTCTGCTGGTGGCCTTTAGTTATTTGTAAAGCAGGCATCATGCCAGTGGCTCGTTTTCGATTCTCAAAATACTATCTACTGCCGGGACTACTCGCTTGTGCGTCGTTGTCGATACTTTCCAGTGCCCTCGCTCAGGAGCGAAAAGTAACGTCCGCCGACATGCCGCGGATTCCTCACACAGAGGCCCTGAACGCGGTCGGCACATTTAGGGCGGCCGCCGGGTTTAGTGTAGAAATGGTGGCATCGGAGCCGCTGGTATCCGACCCGGTTGATGCCTGCTTTGATGAATTTGGACGTATGTTTGTCGCCGAAATGCACGGCTATCCATTTTCTTCTGAATCGACAAAGCTGAATCCGGAAGGCGGCGGTAAGCAAAACGCGGGAATCATTCGCATGCTTGAAGATACAAATGGCGATGGCCAGATGGATTCAAGTGTCGTGTTCGTCGATGGCATCAGCTGGCCGACTTCTGTGTGCTGTTACAACGGTGGCGTGTTTGTGATCGCCCCAGGCGATTTATATTTTTTCAAAGACACCGACGGCGATAATAAGGCAGATGTCAAAGAAGTCGTTCTATCAGGCTTCGGCCGCGATAATGTGCAGGCTGTAACAAACGGCTTGCAGTGGGGCGCTGACAACCAAATCTATTTCGCCGCTGGACGCAATCCAAAGAAACTTCTACACCGCGGGAAGCCCTTGCCGGACGTTGGAGCGAATGACCTGAAATTTGATCCTCGCACGGAAACGTTCGAAGTCGTAACAGGTGGCGTTCAGTTTGGTCACACTCGAGATGACTGGGGCACTCGATTCGTCTGCAGCAACAGCGACCACATCGTGCAGGTGATCTATCCTCAGGAGTATCTGGCTCGTAACCCATTTCTGGTGCCCACAGGGCTCGTGAAAAGCATCGCCACTGACGGTGCCAGTGCGCCCGTGTTTCGAATCAGCCCACCGGAGCCCTGGCGAATCGTCCGTCAGAAATGGAGGGCCGAAGACAAAGGCTATCTGCTGCAGATCAACAAAGAAGGAGGCTGGGAATTCATTCCGCTTGATCGGTCCAAGCCAGCAGGAGTGGTGCCGACCGAATACCCGGAAGGTTTCTTCACGTCGGCGACCGGCATTACAATTTACCGTGGAAACGCCTATCCCGAAAAGTTCCGCGGCAACGTCTTTGTGGGCGATGTTGGAGGGAACTTGATTCATCGTAAAATCCTGAATACGGACAACGTGACCTACTCGGCAAGCCGAGCTGACCCAGGTGCTGAGATTCTGGCATCCACTGACAACTGGTTTCGTCCTGTCAACTTTGTGAACGCACCGGATGGCAGTCTGTACGTTCTGGACATGTATCGCGAAACCATTGAACACCCCTACTCCATTCCCGTTGAAATTAAGGCCTTTCTGGATCTGTCCAGCGGGCATGACCGAGGTCGGATTTATCGACTTGTCAGTCCCGATATGCGGCGAATTCCGGTGGTGAAGCTGGGGGGACTCAGCGATGCTGATCTGGTCAAAGAACTCGCATCCGAGAACGGATGGAATCGGGATACGGCCCAACGCTTGATTTGGGAGCGGCAGAATCCGAGTTTCGTTCCGCTGATTGAAGAACTGTTGATATCCGTAACCTCAGCGCGGGGAAAGATTCATGCGCTAAGCGCGCTGGAAGGTTTGGACGCGATTAAGACCGAACATGTGAAGCTGGCTTTGAGCGATCCGCATCCACGCGTTCGCACGCATGCCATTCGGCTTTCTGAACCCTTGCTAAGAACTTCTGATGAGTTGCTGTCTGCCCTGACGCAGCTTGTGAACGACGACAGCGAACAAGTTCGTTTTCAACTGGCGTTCAGTCTTGGAGAATCAAACAGTGCTGACGCCGTTAAGGCTTTGGCAAAACTAGCAGGCGCAGCGAACAACGGTTCGAATATTAGGATGGCAGTGCTGTCTTCAGTCGGCAAAACGGCAGGAACAATGGCCCGGCTATTGATTCAGGATGATGCGGCGATGCAGCAGTCACACGTTCTGTCTTTGCTGTCACAGCTTGGAGTTATGATTGGTTCAAATCCCGACACTGCCCCCACTATTGAATTGCTGACGTCACTCAACGATTCTGTGCCAGTTCAAACTCGCGGGCAAATCCTTTCGTCAATCTGCACAGGGTTGGATCGCCGAGGCACAACGCTCAGCCTGTTGCTTGCCAGCTCGAACGTATCTGATGCGACAAGAATCGCTGTCGCGGATCTATTTCAGCAGGCAGCGCACATTGCGGGTAACGAAACGTTGCCCGAGTCAAAACGCCAGGTGGGCGTACAACTGCTGTCGTTTGCAGAATACACCATCGCGGCTTCAGAACTGTTGCCGCTGCTTTCGTCTCGTACATCGCAGACATTACAGAAGACCGCCGTTCAGGCTTTAAGCCTGCAGGTGGACAATCAGGTGGCGTCGGATCTGCTTACGAATTGGCGCACATATAGCCCTGCTGTTCGCGGAGAAATTATCGATGTGCTGCTTTCGAATACAGCAAGAACACGCCAGCTGTTGACGGCATTGGAAACCGACAAAGTGAAGCGTTCCGACATCGACGTCGCTCGCAGAATGCAGCTACTTAAGCATCGGCTTCCGGAAATCCGTGATCGCGCCGAGTCATTGCTAGGAGGCGACGTCGAAACCAACCGGTCTGCTGTCGTAGCCGGATTTCAGGACGTTCTTAATATTGCCGGAGATGCCGCGAGCGGTCGCAAAGTCTTTGCTAAGACATGTTCAGGCTGTCACAAAGCTGGAGACCTGGGACATCAGGTTGCACCGGAATTGGCATCTGTGAAAAACAAGTCTTCGGCCGACCTGTTGATTGCGATTCTCGATCCAAACCGAGAAGCTCAGCCGAACTATAACACGTACACTGTGGTTACCAATCAGGGGCGAAACTACAGCGGAATTGTCGCCTCAGAGACCACCAACAGCATCACGCTCAGGCGAGCGGAATCGAAAGAAGACTCGATCCTGCGAGTTAGCATTGATGAAATGGTGGCGTCTGGCATCTCACTTATGCCGGAAGGTCTGGAAAAAGATCTCTCGCGTCAACAGATTGCCGATGTGATTGCGTTTGTTAAGTCGATTGGGCAGAGCGAATAAATTTCACCAGTCACCGTCGCGCATGAAGAACGGTGCAACTGCATGAGGGGTGCTAAGCGGCGCGTGATTTGTGCTCGGAACGCAACACTGAGCACGAAGTAGACATCGCCGATCCGATACACCGATATGTTGAAAACCACAAACCGTTAAGCCTCGCCCGGTTTTTTGCCCAAGCTGAGCGTTCCTATATTTCAAATTGAACAGGTTGATGTCTGTGGAATAGCGAAATGCAAACGGTTCGAAATACACACCTTGATTCAGATTCGTGTTCCCGAATCGCCCTGCAGTAATTAGTATAAACAAACCTACCATAGTTTGCGTCAACTACCCAGGTGGAATTGCTTTTCCGACAACTGTGTCTATCGTTCTGGTCTGTTTTGCCGATCCGGCTCGGCCCGAAGAAAGCTCAGCAGATTACTCCCAAGACATTCGGTAACTTGAGCAATTCTATGGGCTGCGGTGCGTTATGGCACAACCGGCTTTTTCTGTAGAAACGACCCACGGCCTGATCGACGTTCAACCTGCGTTACCGACAGACGTTGCGACCGATGGACCGATACTCGCTGCGGAATGGAGCATTTACCCGGTCGATCTAATCGCGAAGACGGGGTTAAAAAGAATCGTACTGTACTCAGCGCAAAAAGGGGACATTGTACTTTTCCTTAAAGTAGAATGTCCCCTTATTCTCCCTGTCCCCGTTTTCGCTCGTGCCCTGTCCCCGTTTTCGGCTGTCCCCGTTTTCGGATCCCGAGTTGATCATTTCGCAAGTCGCGAATCAGTTTGACGTTTCCTCCGACGCCTATGTCGGTTTCCGTTGTCGTTCCGAAGGCCGAGAGATTGCGGCATTGCTTTGCCGAGAATTGATCGACGCCTCATTAGCCGAGCTTTCAACCGCATTTGGTTAGGCGCATCCAGACAGTCCCGCCAACTTGACCCAGCTCGAAGGTGCCGATGAACAGACAGAGCCCAGTTCCATCAGATCTCATTTCGGAGCTGACCACTGTTCTCCCCATCCATTGTACAAATCCGACAGCAAGGCGCGCCATTCGGCACTGGTGCGGGATTTGGGATAAGGGCGGGGAGCGATCGGTGCATCGGCTGTCCAGAGGATTTCGAATTGACCGTCCGCTTGAATCCTGCCAATGCGAGGTGTCTTGAACAGGTGCTGTGATCCGGCATCGACTCGGACTTCACCTTCCGCCGCCTGCATTCGTTGATTCCGCATGGATCGAGCAATCACGGGCGGATCTAAGCTCTGGCATTCGTTCACGGCATTCGCCCACAATTTCATCCCGATCCAGGCCGCTTCCATGGGATCTGTCACAACTCGCTGAGGCCCGTATTTGGCCTTGAACCGCTGGACGAATTCGACATTCTCCGGCGAGTCAATGGTCTGAAAATAGTTCCACGCGGCAAAGTCACCAGCCACCTCGTCGCCATTGAGATGACGAAGTTCTGCTTCACCAATACTAAACGAGATCACAGGCACATTATCGGGGTGGATGCCTTTTTCCCTCAGCGTTCGAATCAATTCCTCGTTGGTGTCGCCATTGACGGTATTCAGAATCACATCGGGCTTTGCCGCTACCAACTGATCCACGACGTCCTGAACCTTTCGCGTCCCGAGCGGCAGATACGATTCTCCCGCTACCTCCAGGCCCAGTTCCTTCAGACGGTCCTTGATGATCTCATTGGCGACACGAGGAAACACGTAGTCGGAACCGACGAGATAAAAACTTCGCTTTCCAAGAGTTTCAAAAGCCCACTCGACAGCAGGTAGAATCTGCTGATTGGGTACTGCTCCGGTGTAAACAATGTTCGGAGACTCTTCTAGGCCTTCGTACTGCACAGGATAAATAAGGAGATGGTTGGCACTTTCGAAGATCGGCAGAACAGACTTTCGGCTGGACGATGTCCAGCAGCCGAACACCGTCGCAACTTTTTCGACATCGATCAGCCGTTGCGCTTCCGTAGCAAAAACGGCGTCGCTGGAACGACCGTCTGCGACGACTGGCACGATCGGCTTTCCTAAAACTCCACCCGCCTGATTGACTTCTTCGATCGCGAGCAG
>JBDNFN010000435.1:0-2908 GCA_041689795.1 Fuerstiella sp.
ACTGGCCACGGCGTTTTCGCTCCCGCGCGGGCGGCGTTTCCGAAACTCGCCACGCTGCGACTCAATCGGTGACAGCCGCCAAGGGGCCCTCGCGCGCCGTTCACCCCGTCCGCGATTGTTTACTATCTTGACTCGAACAATGCATGTCCATGTTTGCACTTTTTGCCGCTGGTCCACGATGCACGATGAGCTGCGCAAACTGGCTGCAGCACGCATGGCAAATGAGTGGGCGGACCACACGCTGCAGGCGACTGCTTTAGTGGATGAAGCTTATGTCCGGTTGACCTTCAGCTGTTCCAGTTTGATCCATTCGCGAGGACAGGGGATGCGGTAGAAGAACTTGAACGCCCACAGAGTTACCGTAAGGGACCCGGCGGCGAACTGACGATCTTTCCGCAAGTGCAGAAAGGAGGGCCGCAGCTGCAGTTCGGTGATATGATTGGGAGACGTTTCTTAGTGCTTGGCAAGTTCGCGAATATCTCGCAAGTCACCATCATGAGTGCGTCGTACCCACGGAAGACTGTCTTTCGCAGAATAAATGTGTCGCACTTTTTAACTATTCAACGGACATCTTCAGAAGGTTAAAATGAATCTATACTTCTTACTTTGCGTCGTTTGGCTGGCATTCACAAGCGTCGTTGCGATGGCCGACGACTGGCCTCGATTCCGTGGGCCGGCAGGTTCGGGTGTCGCCAATGATTCCGAAACGTTACCAAACGCTTGGTCGCCGACTACGAATCTTGCCTGGAAAACGTTACTACCGGGCCCGGGAGCGTCCAGTCCGATCATTGTCGACGGGAAAGTGCTGGTGACCTGCTATTCCGGATACGGACTCGATCCAAAGAATGCGGGCGAAGTCGAAAATCTTGTGCGGCATCTGGTGTGTGTCGATCTCGCAACAGGTGACATGCTCTGGCAAAAAAAAGTTAAGGCTTCATTGCCTGAAGATCCCTATGACAAATCGGGAGTTTCGTCGCACGGATATGCTTCTCACACACCTTGTTCTGACGGAGTCAACGTTTATTGTTTCTTCGGCAAGGGAGGCTTGTACGCCTTTGACCTAAATGGTAACGAGTTATGGCACGCGGGTGCAGGAAAGGAGTCTGATCCGCCGAGATGGGGGTCGTCTTCGAGTCCTGTCGTCTACAACGACACCGTCATCGTGACCGCGTCAGCCGAATGTCAGTCGATCATTGGCTTCGACAAGGTTACCGGGCAGAAACTTTGGCAACAGGAGGCAAAGGGCCTGGATGGAATGTGGGGAACTCCAGCGCTGGTGAAGGTTGACGAAAGTCGAACGGATCTTGTGATGCTGGTTGCCAAAGAACTCTGGGGGCTGAATCCGGCGAGCGGAACATTACGCTGGTATGCCGATGCAACAAAATCATCACAGGCCTACACCAGCGTTATTGCCAGTGAGGCTCAGGTAGTCGCCTTTTCCGGTGACGGTAGCGTTGCATTGGATTTGAGCGGCAGCGGAGACTTGAGCCAGCCAGCTACAACCTGGACTGGCAAGGTCAACGCGACGTATGCGTCGCCTGTTCGCCATCAATCGAAACTGTACGTCGTTTCACGGGGAATACTGTCCGTCGTCGATGCGAATTCCGGTGATCGGCTGCAACAGATTCGCTTGAAAGGTGCCCGAGTCACCGGTAACGCGCGTTTCGGTTCGCTCGACTACGCTTCGCCTGTCGTTATTGGCGATCGCTTATTTTACCTTAATGCAGCCGGTCAGATGTACGTCTTTCAAATTGGCGATAGCGTGAAACAGTTGGCGGTTAATGAGATTACAACAGAGAATGAACTGTTTTGGGGTTCGCCCGCCGTAAGCGATGGCCGAATGGTGCTTCGCAGCTTAAAGCACATCTATTGTGTTGCTGACAAAGGTGAAACAATGATTGTCGCCGAAGTGGCGCCACGCAAACCGGACGCACTG
This sequence comes from Fuerstiella sp., assembly GCA_041689795.1. Classification (GTDB taxonomy): domain Bacteria; phylum Planctomycetota; class Planctomycetia; order Planctomycetales; family Planctomycetaceae; genus Fuerstiella. The sequence goes on from JBDNFN010000435.1 coordinate 1,937, forward strand.
CAATCAGAACCTCCGTTGCAAGCTGCCCCGGAAGGCAGTCTTCGACGCGGCAGTGGAGCCGGTGGACGTCGAGTCGAATTCAATAAACCGGGCAATGACAAACGACCGGAACGACCTCAGCGCCCAGCCAGTGCCGAACGCTAAACGGATCACGGTGAATTCTTCGACTCTAAAAAACAGGAGAAAAGAACATCGATCTGATCAATAGGCTCATTTGTGTTGTTCTGCTGCTTGGATATTCGGCAAGCACTCAGGAACGTTGGGATTCGCTTTACGAACCACAGATGTTTAAAGGGTTGCCTTTTCGAGTTATGAAACCAATGGCGTTTGATTCGAACGGAGTTATCCGGCGATCGTTTCGCTGCATGGCGGGGCGGCAGAGGCTCAAATAACAGGAAACCGGTGGAGATCGGCTTGCGAGACTTCTTGTCTTCCTGCGTCGACTCGCGGAAGCGAAATCTTTCACTATTCATCTCTAAAGATTTCACAATGGTGTGTCAGTCGATCCAGCAAGACACGAGCGACAAAAGTTTGTGTCAAATTGGGGAGCATGGTTTGAGTTGACCTGGTTTTGTCGCGAGGTGGGCGCTACGGTTCGTTGACGTTTTCTCAGGGAGCGGTGTGGTGCGGAATTTGAAAGATCCTCGACAGACAGGCCTGTTTGACGAGTTCGAAGGCCTTCTTTCGTCGGTTACTTATCGACGACTTACGAGCGGGTGGCACCATCGTATTTGGCACGCCATTTTGAAGCTGATGCCCGCACAAAAACTGGCCGCGCACTTTGATCCCACCCTGGGACGGCCCATCAAAGAGCTGTATTCGGTGGCCGGCATGCTGTTCATCATGGAGTTCCGCAACTGGACGCACGACGCAGCCGCCGATGCGTACATGTTCAACCTCGACGTGCAGTACGCGTTGCATCTGAAGCCGGAAAATCAAAGCCTCTGCCGACGCACGATCGAACGCTACATC
>JBDNFN010000436.1:0-69994 GCA_041689795.1 Fuerstiella sp.
TCAAACAAACAGGAGCACGATGGCGAGTCCGACGTGTCAACCGAATGGCAGGACTCTGCGCCAACATGTACAGCAAACAGTGGAATCAATACTGGAAATTAACACTCACATAAAATAACGTATTCCCTGAGCGCACCCTGGCCGTTCGCGGCGTGGGAACGGCTGTACTTAGAGTCGGCTCACGCGTATGCTTTCAGCCGACTATTTTCCACCTACTGCAGAATTGACATGGCGGCCAGCTGGTCTCATTTAGAATTTACTCGACCGGAATGGCTTTGGGCGTTGCTGCTTTTGCCGTTGCTGACGGTTTATTATTATCGAAGCCTGGTTGATTTGCCGTGGCGTCAGATGGTGACATCGCTTGTTGTTCGGACAGTGGTGTCGCTGTTTCTGGTGCTTGCTTTGGCAGGCCTCAATCTGCTGAGCGCGACTCGTGATGTGTTTGTGATTTTCGCTGTCGATGACAGTCTCAGCATAGGCGAAGCTGGCAGGACAGCATCGGCTGAGTTTTTGCAGCAGGCGACGAAAGATACCCCGTCGAATCAGTATGCCATATTGCCGTTTGCCTCAGTGCCCGGCAGCTTTGAAAACACGATACCGGAATCAACTGCAGCAGCCGGGAAATCTGAATCTGATAACGTCGCTTCGACGGACCAGCTGGTGATTGCCGGGTCGGTGGCAGGACAGGCGAAAGAAAAATGGCGGCAGGGGACTGATTTACAGTCTGCCATCGATATCGCGACGGCCGGCATTCCTCCGCATTATGTGCCGCATGTTGTTCTGTTAAGCGATGGGAACGAGACCGATGGCGACATCATGTCCACCGCGGTTTCTGCGGGCTTACGAATTTCCACCGTTCCGCTGGCAACTCGTAACGATCCTGAAATGCAGTTGTCGGCGGTAAACGTCCCGGCTCAGGTAGCCGAAGGCGAACCGTTTAAGATTGAAGTGATTGTGGATTCCAATCACGACGACAAAGCTGTGATTGAAGTTTTCAAGGGCGAATACCGCATTGTTTCAGAACTGCAGGACATCAAGCAAGGCGAGAATAAGTTTTACTTTACTCAGCAGGTAAACCAGCCGACGGAATTTTCTGCGCGCATTAGCCGCCCTGCTCCGGATGAAAATGTCACTTCTGCCGCTGATGAGACGCCCGTGTTTGACGACACTTTGCTGGACAATAACCTTGCGTCGGGACTTGTGTTTACTGCTGGTAAGCCGCGAGTTCTACTGATTGAAAGCGTGCCGGAAGCGGCTCGTCATCTGGAATGGGCGATGAGCGAAGAAGGTATCATCGTGGATACTCGCCCGCCTCAGGGGATGCCGGATTCACTGACGGATTTGCAGAATTATGAAGTGTTAATTCTGTCTAACGTGCCAGCCACTGATTTGACGTCTCGCCAGATGGACGTCATTCGAAGCTATGTCAGCGAACTTGGCGGTGGATTCATTATGCTTGGCGGTGACGAATCATTCGGGCTTGGAGGCTACTACAAGACAGTTGTTGAAGAAGTGCTTCCTGTTCGCAGCGACTTCGAAAAGGAAAAAGAAAAGCCGGGTCTGGGAATGGTGTTGATTATCGATAAGTCAGGTTCGATGGGTGGGCAGAAGATCGAACTTGCGAAAGATGCGGCTCGAGGTGCGGTGGATCTTCTGGGTTCTAAAGACCAGATTGGCGTGATCGCATTTGATGGTTCACCGTATTGGGTCAGCGAAGTGAAATCGGCTTCTCAGAAGAGTAGCGTGGTTGATCGGATATCGGGAATCGAAGCTGGTGGTGGAACCACCCTTTATCCCGCCATGGAGGAAGCGTTGAAAGCGCTGCAGTCCACCAGTGCAAAGTTGAAGCACGTCATTATTCTGACGGATGGCTATTCAACGCCTGGTGATTTTGAAGGCATTACTCAGGAAATGGCGGCTGCCAGAATTACCGTATCTACAGTAGGCATTGGCGACGCCGATCAGAGTCTGCTGGAACGAATCGCTGAACTCGGAAACGGTCGCTATTATTTCGCGAGCGACCCTAGTTCGGTGCCGCAGATCTTTGCCAAAGAAACAATGACGGCCAGCAAGTCGGCCATCAATGAAGAACCGTTTCTTCCGATGATGGTGCGAGCAACAAGTGTGCTTGCTGATATCAACTTTGAAGAAGCTCCGTTCTTACTGGGCTATGTTGTGACTCGACCCAAAGCGACCAGCGAAGTAATTTTGACATCGGAAGCTGGCGATCCGCTGCTTAGCTGGTGGCGCTACGGACTGGGAATGTCGGTTGCTTTTACGTCTGATGCCAAAAGTCGGTGGGCCGCCGAGTGGCTTACATGGAATGGCTACAACCGCTTTTGGGCTCAGGTGATTCGGCACTGTATGCGGAAAAGCGAAAGCCGTGGTTTTGTGGTCGACATTCAGCGACACGGCAGTCGCAGCAAGGTGCTGATTGACGCAGTTAACGCCGAAGGTCAGTTTTTGAACAAGGCGGATACGGAACTGACGTTGATTAGTCCTCAGCTTGATTCGAAGTCGATCACAGTGCAGCAAACGGCTCCGGGGCGTTACGAAGCTGAAATTGAAATGGCGGCCCCCGGAGCTTGGCACCTGCAGATGACTCAAAAAGTTGACGGCGAAACGCTGTACCAGCAGTCTAGAGGAATGATTGTTGGTTATAGCGACGAGCTGAGGTTACGCAGCACAAACGAAGAACTGTTGAAGTCTGTTGCCAGCGCGTCGGGTGGGGCGTTTCAGCCTTCGCCAACCAGTGTGTTTGAGTCAGTCGACGGCGAGTTCGCTTCGTCGGCCACGCCATTGTGGCCATGGCTGCTGATGGTTGCTTTGATTCTGTTTGTCGCGGACGTCGCACTGCGGCGACTCGACATGTCCAGAATTTTTGGCACAGAACTGCACCGACGTGAAATGAGGATTTAGAAACGACCGAGCCGGTGAATTTCTTAGAAATTCCGTCGCTTTCAGCTCGCCGCTACACTGGGCCGAAACGAACCTATGTCCGGTTAATCGCGTTAGCAACTCTGGCGAGAATTCATGGCCTATTGTGAATAGGCAACGCGTCTGCAGATTTCGCGTAACAGTACGCCCGTACTAAGTTGCTCCGGCGTGTTTTGCGTTTCCGTGGTAAATTTGACGCGGTGGAGAGTCATCTGGACGTGAATCCGCGGAAAAACATACTCTTTACTTACCGCGATTGATCTATACAGCGGTTTTGCACGTATCAAACTTGGCTTTGTCGGCCGAAATTTCGTACGAAACACAAGACGTTCGCCCGCAGAGTTGCGGTCATGGTGTGTTGTGTTAACAGTAGTCGATTCAAGGTTGAGTACTTAAGTCATGGATATTTCCAGCCTCAGCGAATTGGGTCCCTGGCTCAAGTATCTCTCCGGACTGTCTGCCACAGTTATTGTTGGTGCAGCCGTCTTTCACCTGTTCTGTTTCTTTATATTGTCGATGTGGTATCGCCGCGATCTGTCAGTGATCGTCGGTTGTCTGGACGATTTTACTCGAGAATTGAAGCATCGCAGTGTGTTGGGTCGTAACGCGCCGCTGACAAATCAGGTCGACGCGTTTGTTGAAGACATTAATGATGTTGTGAACGACCCAACTCGAGTTGGTGACCGCACAGAATGTTTGCGTCGAATTCACATTCTTGATGAACGCCGCAGCTATCTGGATTCACTTTCCTTTGAAACCGCCAGCAATATGGCGAGGACCATGATTGAAGCCTATCCGCTGGCCGGAGTGCTGGGCACAATTCTGGCGATCGGTTCGGCATTGCAACGTAACGACGCGGCTCAGGATGCCGCCGCGACGATGTCCGCCATCGTTACTCGTTTTGGAGATGCGATCTGGTCAACGTTTTGCGGACTGGCGGCCGCCATAGTGTTGATGTTTATTAACAGCATGCTGGAAACTCGTTTCGAGCGGCTGACGCAAAGTCGATCGCATGTGAGGGATATGGTTGCGAAAGCTAAGCGAGAGCTGGCGATGACAGCCGTTGTTGCGGACGATGCGCACTCACGCACGTTGGTTGAAACCGCCGCAGTCAGCAGTTCCGGTCGAGGCGAACGATCATGAAAACCCGGAAACGTTTGTCGTTTCAGCTGACTCCGTTGCTGGACCTGCTGCTGATTGTGATCTTTGCACAGTACATGGAGATTCAGCAGAAAGCCGAATCAGCACAGGATCAGCTTGAACAGCAGAAGTCCGCGATGGCGGAAGAATTCACTGCTCGCCGCGACGAGCTGGAGCAGACTTATGCGGTGCGCAGCGATCAACTTTCGGAAACTCGCGAACGCTACAGCGAATATTACAAAAGCATCGTTCAGCAGCATCGACAGGCTGGCAGTACATTGGCGGCGGCCTTGAATTTGCCCGGTACGGTGATGGAAGAAGTTCTTCGGCTAACAACCGATGGCCGCGAAACGGATGCTCAACACCTGCAGGCCGCCGCTGAACAGTTGAAGAAAATTCTGCCAACACGAGGTGAAGAACTATTCCGCTTTATGCTGCGATACGACGAAATGCAGAAACACGTTTCAGTATGGGAACTGCATATTCAGGAAAACGGGCAGGCTCAGTTTACAGACGGCGAACGCAGCGAAACGGTTTCGTTCGGGACGGTTGAAGAATTCGTTACCAGGGCGTTTGAAGCCAGTAAGTCATTTGCGGAACCACGTCGGTTGGTGATTATTTTGCTGACATACGGCGACACTCAGGCCGGCCTGCGACGGCGAGCGACGGATGGCATGCCGCTGCTGGTTGAGCAGCTTAGAAGAGACGCTGGCAACACTCGCTGGTTCGATTTTTCGTTGATGGGTTTTCGGCCGAACGGGCCATTGTTTGGCGAAGAAGGCGGAAATTCACAGTAGTTCTCTCTCTGGTTTTTATGGTGAGCGCAGTGGAATTGCCGTCGGGCAAGCACAGATCCAGTATTCCAGTATTCCTGGATTCTAAAGCTGGTTGCTCGACTGTGATCAATCATCTTTCTTGTGTACGTTATGCATACACGTCAGCGCCTGTCTCAAGACGAGTTGCCATTTCATTCTGCTATCGGACCATCGTGATGAATTCCAAACGACCAGGTGCCCTAAAGTCCACGACCAAAGCAGCATCCGGCGGAGTGATTGTTGTGGTCGCCTTGCTGGCCCTTATGTTTTTCAGGGGGCCAGGAATGGGCACAGACGATGGCAAAACGTCTGAATCTCAGCCAATGGCTTCAACGGAATTACCGCAATCGCAGCCTGCCTCAATATCAACGGCGCCATCTGAACTAAAAAAGGAACCTGAGACCGGTGGTTTGACGCCCGATGAACAGCAGGCGTTATCCAGTGATGTCCTGTCGATTTTGATTGACGAGCGCGAATATCTAATGGAGGTATCCGGTTCTGGTGGCCCCGTATTTCGTCCGGCGACGCTAAGTCGATTGCTGGAACTAGCGTCGCAGGCGAAGGGCGATTCCAATGGAATTCGCGTTCGAGTGGTGCGACGTGAGAATGCTCGAGCATCTGCAGAAAATCAAATCAAACTGGAGTTGTCGAAGATTGGCATTGGTGAGGATGCGATTTACATGCCCGCCGATTTTATTCCATAGCGAACAGCCGGTTTGTGTGGCTCGATCTTGTTTGTAGTGTCTGCCAACTATCAGACTGCCTAAAAAGTGTTTGTATGAACGATTCTCGCCCCACAGTGCTTTACGAAGATAATCATCTGCTGGCATTGCTGAAGCCGGCAGGCGTGTTGACGATGGGCGATGATACTGGCGATATCACGATGGTGGATGTTGCTCGTGAATATCTGCGAGTCAAGTACGACAAGCCGGGGAACATTTTTGTCGGAGTTGTTCATCGTCTTGATCGGCCGGTATCCGGAGTGCTGTTGTTTGCCAGGACAAGCAAAGCCGCCGCGCGTTTGTCTGACCAGTTTCGTCGTGGAACGGTGCGAAAGCTTTATCGAGCTGTTGTGGAAACATCAACCAAAGTCTTGGACGCCAAGCTGGTCGATTGGCTGAGTAAAGATCGCACAGTAAACGTCGTTAGCTGCGTGCCGCAGAATGCGGCCGGTGCGCAGGAATGCATTCTCAATTTCCGAGTTAACTCGCAGGGAAATGGTCGAGCTCACCTGGACGTTGAGCCAACCACTGGAAGAAGTCACCAGATCCGCGTTCAACTGGCGTCGCGAGAAATGCCAATCGTTGGTGACGTGAAATACGGTTCGACGAGCCATAGCGGCGGCCGCATATCGCTGCATGCATTCCATCTTGCGATTGACCATCCGACCCAAAAAAAACGCATTGAAATCGTGTCCAAAATTCCCCTGGATTTATAGCTGGAAGCCACATTTTTGCGATGTGTTAGTGTCTGCGACTTTGCGCGAAATGTATTGGCTGGTGTGGTAAGGACTGCATTGCGTACCGATAAGTACCACGATCAGAATCCAGTCGGCACGCTTGCCGTTTTGTGCTGTCCACGCAATGATTGGCTGTCTGGAATGAGAGTCAACACAAGGCGAGAGAACGAAGGCTAAGTTAATGTTGCGAATGTTTGTAACCGCGATCAGTCTGGCTGTTGTGGCGAGTGTTAGTGATGGGCGCGCTGCTGATCCAAACGTAGTTATCATCTTTTGCGACGATCTTGGTTATGGTGATCTCGGCTGTTTCGGGCACCCGACAATTGCGACGCCGAATCTTGATAAAATGGCGGCAGATGGTCAGAAGTGGACCGAATTCTATGTGGCTGCCTGCGTCTGTACGCCCAGTCGAGCGGCTCTGCAGACCGGGCGTTACCCGATTCGAAATGGAATGTGTTCGAATACTCGTCGAGTTCTGTTTCCTGATTCCAAAGGTGGGCTGCCTGCCAGTGAAATCACCATTGGTAAAATGCTGCAGGAAAAAGGCTATGCGACTCATGCGATCGGCAAGTGGCATCTGGGACACCTTCCTCAGTATCTGCCCACCAGTCATGGTTATGATTCTTACTTTGGTATTCCATATTCCAATGACATGGATGCATTGAATTCGGCACCCAAAGGCAAGGCAAAGTTCGACCAGCCAAAGATAGAGTACTTCAACGTTCCGCTGATGCGAGACGAAGAAATTGTTGAACGGCCAGCCAACCAGCACACCATCACAAAACGATTTACTGAAGAAGCTGTGAAGCTGATCAAAGGACGTAGTGAGAAACCGTTCTTTATTTATCTCGCCCACAACCTACCGCATGTTCCGTTGTTTGTGTCTGAAGATTTCACCGACGTGAGTCGTCGCGGGCTATACGGCGATGTGATTCAGGAAATCGACTGGTCTGTCGGGCAAGTGCTTAACGCGCTTACAGACGAAGGCGTGGCGGAAAACACATTGGTTGTCTTCACATCGGACAATGGGCCATGGAAGTCCTTCCATCAGCAGGGAGGTTCCGCCGGACTGCTGCGAGACGGCAAGGGATCTACATGGGAAGGCGGGATGCGTGAGCCGACAGTGTTTTGGTGGCCCGGAAAAATCAAGCCAGCTGTTGTGATGGAAATGGGCAGCACTTTGGATCTGTTGCCAACCATTGCAGCGATCTCACAGGCAACAGCGCCGACCGATCGAACGCTGGATGGACATGACCTTTCGCCCGTTCTGTTCAATGGCGGACAGAGTCCTCGTGACAACATGTTCTACTATCACGGCGAAGAGTGTTTTGCGGTGCGGTCTGGCATGTTTAAGGCCCATTTCAAAACGAAGACATCGTATACGGGGCAGAAAGCGGCTGTGGTTCATGATCCTCCGTTGCTGTATCATCTTGGTCATGATCCCAGCGAACAATATGACATCGTGAAGGATCATCCGGAAGTTGTCGAACAGCTTCGCAAGCTGAAATCAGAACACGAAGCGTCAATAAAAGGCGTCGATAATGAGTTGGAGAAGCGTTAAAATACAGCGTTTTTCCTGCTTTACCGGCACACTTGCAGCCTTCATCTTTTCTTAACAATTCGGCACACAATGCCGCGCAGTTTCTGGAACAGCATTTCAATACCAACATTGTGTGAAACTAATATCCATGACTTCATCGCGTCGAGAATTTTTGAGTGCAAGTTTTTCTGTGTGCTCTGCGTTTGGCGTGTCGGCAGCGATTGCTTCGCTAAACGGTCGTTTAGCGTTCGGTGAAGCTCCCAAGGCTGGATTATCGTTGGTGCCTGTGGCTGACGAAACTACGGGACTACCGTTGCTTCGATTGCCGGAAGGGTTTCGCTATCAGTCTTTTGGCTGGACCAGCGATAAAATGGGCGACGGCGCGACAACTCCTTCTGACCATGATGGCATGGGGGTAGTTGCGGTTGACAGTGATGTGCTGACACTTGTCCGAAACCATGAGGTCAGCTCAGATGGCCCGGCATTTTCGCGTCGCTCCGCACCAGCATACGACACAAATGCCCAGGGTGGTTGCACGACGTTGTTGTTCGACAGCAAGCTGGGAGCATTCACTGACAGCTGGGTCAGTTTTTCTGGAACCAGTCGCAACTGTGCGGGCGGAATTACACCGTGGGGAACATGGCTGACGTGCGAAGAAACGGTGCTTGGGCCCGGTGACATTGATCGGTACAAGAAAGATGTTGTTCGAGGGTTTAAGAAGGAACACGGCTGGATATTTGAAGTGTCGCCGGACGGCAGCAGCCAGCCCGTGCCTTTGAAGTCAATGGGGCGGTTTGTGCACGAAGCTGTTTGCATCGATCACAAGTCGGGCATCGTGTATGAAACAGAAGATCGTGGAACTTCAGGCTTCTATCGATTCATTCCCAACAAGCCGGGTGTTCTTGCGGACGGTGGTTCCTTAGAAGTTGCCGAAGTTGTTGGCCAGCGGGATTTGCGTGGCGGTGTATCTGCCGGTGCCACATTTGATGTGCGCTGGCATAAGATTGCTGATCCGGAACGAGCTCACTCTAAGGCCGCAGGCGAACCGGACGAACTTGGTGTTTTCAAACAGGCGGAAGCTGTTAGAGCAACCACGTTTTCTCGACTGGAAGGTTGTTGGTTTGGAAACGACAGTGTTTACTTTGATGCTACCAGCGGTGGCAAGGCCGAGGCGGGCCAGATTTGGAAGTATGATCCTGTCAGCGAGAAGCTGTCGTTGTTGTTCGAAAGTCCGGCCAAACACGTTCTGAACATGCCGGACAATCTTTGCGTAAGTCCTCAGGGCGGTTTGGTTCTTTGTGAAGACAACAATTATGGTGTCACCGAGTTTCCTCAGCGAATGTTCAGTCTGTCTCAGGCAGGCAAGTTGCAGTTGCTGGCGGAAAATAACGTCGTCTTAAATGGCGAGAAAAACGGTTTCAAAGGCGACTATCGCAACCGCGAATGGGCGGGAGCTTGCTTTAGCCCAGATGGCAAATGGCTGTTCGCCAACATTCAAACCCCAGGAATCACGTTTGCTATCACAGGTCCATGGGGATCCGTGATGTAACGGACGATGCCTCGGTCAACATGCGCCCATAACAATGCAGCGAGTCAGTTTTCGGTGAATAATACTAAATAACAGTATTGTAGATCTTCACACTGAATCATGGCCGCGAACAACGCATTTCGGTCGACGAACGACGTTGCTTACGTGACCCTATTCGCGGCAATCTGAAGGGGGGGTTACTGAATGGCAGAAACCGCTCGGCCGCCCAGGTAACGGCTTCCATGTACGCGTTGCGGATTGCCGAGGGATCGATATTGCCGAGTCGAACAAGATCCCAATTGCCCTGCTCATAATTCAATACACAGGTTAGTGCTTCGGCAAATGGGCCTTCTCGGTGCTGTATGGCCTGAACGATACTGTATGCAAGCGGAACTGAATTCAGTGCTTCTTCCATTGGTCGGTCTAGAAGTACGTCAAGTAGAGAGAAAAGCCCCGTCATGAAGTACGTGTCGGTTCGTTCCTGTCCGCAGATTCCGCCCAGCAGTTCACACATGCGCGCTCGGGTCAGCGCGATGACAGTCGTTTCCAGTGGCTTGGAGTCTGATGTTGCCGCCAGAAGTGCTAGGCTCGTAAAGGTCTGCAGCCGTCGCACGCCAATCAGTGTGACGGCTGATTGAATGGAGTCGATGTGATTTCTGAGCCCTGCTGAAGCTGTATTTATAAGACGAAGCAGTCTGTAACAGAGTGATGGGTTGGCACTTATGGTTCGTACAACCTCCTTCGGATCCGGATTGGCAGAATTCAGGAGGTTCATTAACTGGAGAACGGAAATTTGATTTTCCGGAATTCGTTTTCCTGCAATGACCCTTGGTTTGCTGAGAAAGTATCCTTGAAACAAATCGAATCCCAGCGTCTGACAAAGCTCAAATTCCTCGTGCGTCTCAATTTTTTCGGCAAGCAACTTTGCCCCTGATTTTCGGAGCAGTTCCACATGCTTTGGCAGGTCATCAGTGGCTATTGCCGGAAGCTCGACTTTTATAATGTCGGCAACTTCAATCAGCGGCTGCATATGTGGACTGTAAACAAAGTCATCCAGCGCGATTTTGTAGCCAGCGGCGGAAAGTCTTTTCATCTCTGCCACCACTTCGGGTGTGGGCTCTATGTCTTCAGGAATCTCGAGCACCACGCGGTCCTGCGGCAGAGCGAACGCATAGCCATTCATCAGAAAGTTGTGAGTAATATTGATGAAAGCTGTGTGATTGCCCGTAACGTTTGCAAGTCCCAGTTCGGTGAACGTGTTGATGATCAGTTGGGCTGTCGCTTCATCGCCGTTTTCAAACGAAGCGAAATTTTCTGCACTACTTCGGAACAGGATTTCGTAAGCATGAATCTGAAGATTCGAATAGAAAATTGGCTGGCGGCCAACAAACGCCATTGTCATATCTGCAACCTCAGGGTTGTCATTAATCACGAAGTTCAACAGTCCAGTTCATGCAGTAGCTGACCCTAGCATTGGAAAAGGTTGTACAAGTGAATCGCATCAAGTAGGGCCCTTCGATTTTGGAAAACCCTTACTTAAGTGGTTAGGATTATTCAGTTTGGCCCGGATACTCTTGAAAGATGGCGACAGATTTGTCGGTGTTTTTCTGGCGAACACTGGATTCGGGCCAATGGAATCCGCCGGCCAGGTTTGGCGTTTTTCTATATCGCGAAGACTAAATGTTGCGTCCGGCAGCTAAGGTAAGCGAAGCCGAATGGAGCCAGGAATTCCTACACAGTAATTCGCCGGAGTATCAACAGGTGGTTCGATAGACGGCTGATCGATCAGGAATCGTCGGTGCAAGCCGCTTCTGCATGGTGGTGTCTGGCCTGGGGAAACAGACAGCCGCCAGTGAAATCTGATCCAGGCCTGTTTTCTTAGCGGTTACTTCTCCGGCTTGTCGGCTGTGAGAGAGCAAAAGCAATCGCAGACTGATGCGTGCCACTCTGTTTCGTTTGCACGTTCTACAAATGCCGGCTGTCGGCGCTAGATTTGACAGTCGAACTCAGCATGGTTGTCGAACTCAGCATGGTTGTCGAATTTCGCCGCTGATACTGAATGGCACACCAAGGCGGTGCCACTCAGCTACTGTTCGACTGCTATTCTTCGTCCAGATCGTCTTCGGAAGAATCATCGTCCAGTTCAGTTTCAGCGTCGATTGGTGCATTCATTGGGATTGCTTTTTTTGCAGCTGCTGCGTTTTCAGCGGCTTCTGCAGCCTCTTTTACGGCGGCTTTGGCTGCGGCTTCTTCGATGTCCTCGCTGGCGATCGTGGCACAGGATGACAGAGTATCGCCGTCGTCCAGTTTCATGATTCGAACGCCCTGAGTGTTGCGGCCGATGGTGCTGATGTCGGATGCTCGAAGACGCTGAATTTTTCCCTTGGCGGTAACGATCAGAACTTCGTCATCGTCTCGTACAGCCAGTGCATCGACCACTTTGCCGTTTCGTTCTGTGGTCTTAATGTCACGCAGGCCCTTGCCGCCTCGACGCTGTCGACGGTATTGAGCACTGCTGTTGGTTGAACCTTCGCCTTCTTCATCATCGGCGGCATCCAGCGTTCCGGTGCCGAACGGAGTTCGCTTGCCGTAGCCTTTTTCGCAAACGGTCAGCAATGTGCGGTCGGATTCAGCAACGACCATTCCGACCACTTCTTCATCGCCGGATAGTCTAATTCCCTTCACGCCGCGGGTCGCTCGTCCCATCGGTCGAGCATCGTCGTGACTGAAGCGAATGGCCATGCCGCCGGAAGTGCTGATGATGACATCCTGATCGCCTTCCAGAATACGCACATCTACCAGTGAATCGTCGTCGTCCAGTCGAATGGCAATGATGCCGCCCTTCTGCGGTCGCCCGTAGGCGGCCAAAGCCGTTTTTTTGACGATGCCTTTGCGAGTCGCAATCATCAGAAACTGGTCTTCAGGAAACTTACGCACGCTGAAGCAGTTGGAAATGCGTTCGCCTTCTTCGAGGGCGATTACATTCACAAGTGCTCGGCCCTTGGCTGTACGCGCCTGCAGCGGCAGGTCGTAGACTTTTAGCCAATGCACCTTGCCGCGGTCTGTGAAGAACAGCAGGAAGTTATGAGTGCTGGAAACAAACAGATGCTCGATAGCATCTTCTTCGTCTGACGTGGCACCCTTGATGCCCTTGCCGCCGCGGTTTTGTGCTTCATAAGTATCCAGTGGCGTTCGCTTGATATAGCCTCGCCGAGACAACGTCACCACCATGGATTCTTCGGTGATCAACGCTTCTTTGTCGTAGTCACCGAGTTCTTCGCCGGAAATATCGGTGCGACGTTTGTCGCCGTACTTCGCCTGAACTTCTTCCATGTCTTCGCGAATGACGCCACGGATGTGGGCCTCGTCGCTTAGCAGGTGCTGGTATTCGCCGATATTTTCCAGCAGCTGAGCGTGTTCACCCTGAAGCTTTTCGCGTTCCAGATTCGCCAGCGAACCCAGCTGCATCGACACAATGGCTTCCGACTGATTTGTCGACAGGAAGTATTCGGTCTTTGTGCCCTGTTCGTCCTGGAATTCTGCGAAGCCATTTTCGCCCAGTGCTCGAGCCACCATTTCAGCGGGAATAGGAATCCGCTGCAAAGCATCTTTCGCGGCCGCTCGACTGGCGGAATCGCGGATCGTTTTGATGATCCGGTCGATTTCGATCTGAGCCAGTAACAGGCCTTCGACGGTGTGCTTGCGTTTGCGAGCTTCACGCAGCATGAACTCTGTGCGACGACGGATAACTTCGACGCGATGCCGAATGAACGCATCCAGCATGCTGCGCATTGTCATCAGCTTTGGGCGATTGCCGTCCAGGGCCAGCAAAATCATACTGACCGTGCTCTGCAGTGGAGAGAACTGATACAGCTGGTTCAGGACGACTTCTTTGTCTGCATCGCGTTTCAGCACGATGTGCAGACGAACCTGCCAAGCTGGAATTGTGCGGTCGGTAAGGTCGACAATTCGCGAGATGCCTTTGATGCGTTCGTCGCGGACAAGAATCTCCAGCTTTTCGCGGATGCGGTCACGAGTTTCCATGTATGGAATCTCGGTGACGACAATCACGTCGCTTTGCTTTTCTGTTTCGAAGTGCGTGCGTGCTCTCAAAGCAATGGTTGAGCGGCCTGTCATATAGGCTTGGCGAATTCCACTGCGGCCACAAATGATGCCGCCTGTTGGGAAGTCTGGCCCCGGCATTGCATCGATCAGTTCGTCCAGAGTGAGATCTGGATTGTCGATGATACGAATAACGGCTTCACAAACTTCCGTCATGTTGTGCGGAGGAATGCTGGTCGCCATGCCGACGGCGATACCCGTTGAACCGTTTACCACCAGGTTCGGAAAGCGAGCCGGCAGAACCACAGGTTCCAGTCGCTGCTGGTCGTAAGTCGCGACGAAATCGACGGTTTGGCGGTCAAGGTCGCGCAGCAACTCTGCTGCGGCCCCACCCAGTCGAGCTTCTGTGTATCGCATCGCCGCAGGCGGAAGTCCGGCCAGTGATCCGAAGTTACCCTGTTTGTCGATCAGGGTTTCTCGCATCGCCCATTCCTGAGCCATACGCACAAGTGTTGGATAAATCGCACCGTCGCCATGCGGGTGATAGTTACCCATGGTTTCGCCGGCAATTTTAGAACACTTGGTTCGACTGCCACCGGGGCTAAGATTCAGGTCATTCATAGCGACCAGAATACGCCGCTGCGATGGCTTTAGACCATCGCGAACGTCCGGCAGGGCTCGGCTAATGATGACGCTCATGGCGTACGTCAAATAGCTGGTCCGCATTTCGTCCTGAATATCAGTTCTCATCACGCGAGGATTAAAATCATCGCCGCCTGGAACTGAAATCTCACCTGAGGGATCGTCTGTAGACAACCTGAAAACTCCTTTTGGGCTCGTCAGCCCGGGGTCATTTGCAGCACATCCACCCGCGTGACAGTCGTTGGTGGCTGTCTTCTCTGCAGGGCAGATTTGAAGCGAAAAGCGAAGGTTCGAAAACCTCCTAAATCACTGCTTGGCAATGCTTTAAAAGCACAGCCGATCGAAGGCGAATTGTAGCCAAATCGCCGCAGTTTCACAATTCACCACCCGCCCATTTTGGCCGAGTTTGCCTTGATCTGCGGCGGCCTGCCCCGCATCTGATTATCGCACGTGGAATGGACTTGTGTACCGCGGCCATTTAATATCGCCGATTCGCTTTTCTGCCATTAATTAAAACTGTTTGCACTGGATTTGAAATATGTCGACGTTGCGAATTTTTCTTCTGGCATGCACGGTTTCGAACGCATGCATCGTTTCGGCTGCTTTCCATGCTCAGGATCCGCCGAGTCCGTCAACCGCCAGTCCTGCAAAATGGGAATCCAGTATTCAGGCGTTTGAGAAAAAAATCGCGGATGGCGAATCAAAGCCTGGCGGCGTGCTGTTTATCGGCAGTTCCAGTATTCGTATGTGGGATCTTCCAAAGTGGTTTCCCGCTCATCAGGCCATTAACCATGGTTTTGGCGGTTCAGAAGTGTCTGATTCGTTGCACTTCTTCGACCGAATTGTGACGCCCCTTAAGCCATCCCTAATTCTGATTTATGCCGGCGACAACGACCTTGCGAAAGGGAAAACGGCAGAGATCGTGCACCGCGACTTCACCAGTTTTGTTAAACGTGTAAAGGCTGAAGTGTCTCAGGAAACAACAGTTGCGTTTGTCGCAATCAAACCCAGCATCAAACGCTGGAACCTTCGCGAAGAAATCTCTAAAGCGAATGCCTTGATCGCCAAAGACTGTGCCGCAGACGGGCAGCTTGAGTACGTTGATATCTGGACTCCGATGTTGGGTGAAGACGGCACGCCCAAGCCCCAGCTGTTTGCAAAGGATGGACTTCACATGAACGACCAGGGTTACAAAATCTGGACCGATGTCGTTATGAAACTGATGCCCGCTACGGCGCCCGTCAATTAAACAGGTCGTTGATACAATGACCGGTCGGCAGCTTCCGGCTTACGATTATTGTGGAGACATATCACAAACAACCGATTACTCCGCTGTTGTCAGACAGGAAATGGGTTGATGCTGCTTCAGGAATAGTGCTGACGACCTGCGTTTGCGACAGTCTCATATGCGGTTGTAGTCTCATATGCATAGTGGGATTGCGGTGTGCCCTTGTTTCTTAAGCTCAACCATTCACCACAAGACAGACTTCAGATTGAATAGAATATTATGAGCACCCAACGTGACCTGACGCATCCTCGCGACGAAATCATGCAAACGATGGATCGCATTTACCGCTATCGCATGACAACAACATCGGGTGGTAATCTTTCGATCCGAGACGATGCAGGTGACATCTGGATTTCTCCAGCTCGAGTCGATAAAGGCAGTCTGACTCGCAATGACATTGTCTGCGTGAAGTCGAGCGGTTCAGTGGAAGGCTCCCACCCGCCGTCTTCTGAGTTTCCATTTCACAAAGCGATCTATGAAGTCCGGCCGGATATTCGCGCCATCGTGCATGCTCACCCAGTCGCCCTGGTGGCATTCAGTATTTGCCGACAGACACCTGATACGCGGCTGTTCCACCAGGCTCATTCGGTTTGCGGCAAAACCGGTTTCGCACCGTATGCTCTGCCCGGCAGTCGGCAACTCGGCAGCAACATCGCCGACAGTTTCAGGGCAGGTTGCGACAGTGTGATTCTGGAAAATCATGGCGTGGTTGTTGGCGGTGAATCGCTGTCTCAGGCGTTTCAGCGTTTTGAAGCGTTTGAGTTCGCCGCGAAGACAATCGTGAAAGGTCGACAACTTGGTGACGTTCGGTACCTGTCCGAGTCGCAGCTTGAACAGGCTCATAGCCGCAGTGTTTCGCTGGAAACGTTTGAACCCGGGTCGGCAACGTCTTTTGAGATGGAATTGCGGCGGCAATTGTGCCAATTCATTCGTCGTGGATGTCGCCAGCGATTATTGATCAGCACAGAAGGAAGTTTCTCGGCCCGGCTGTCGGCGGATTCTTTTGTAATTACGCCGACTCAAAAAGATCGCGAAACGCTGGATGTGCCGGATCTTGTTCTGGTGGATGGCGATTGTCGTGAGCTCGGCAAAAAAGCCAGCCGTGCTGTGTTTGCGCACCAGGCGATTTATCGGAAGCATCCGCACGTACAGGCGATTGCGTTTGCTCATCCGGTGAACGCGACGGCCTACAGCGTCACGAAATCGACGCTGGACGTTCGGACTATTCCTGAAAGCTACGTGTTTTTGCGTGACGTTGGACGAGTTCCCTATGGCGTGCAATACCTAAATGATGGCAGCATTGCCGACTATGTTTCTGCGGCTTCACCCGCTGCGTTGCTGGAAAACGATGGAGTCATCATCACCGGCTCAAGCGTGTTGGATACGTTTGATCGGCTGGAAGTTCTTGAATCAACGGCTGAAGCGGTCATTAACGCACGAGCTATCGGCGCTGTATCGACAATGCCTGATAGTGCCATTGAAGAACTGCGAGCAGCGTTCGGACTGAAGTTTTAGTGTCGTGCACGAAATGCCGCGAGCTATTCGCTTTGCCTGACGATGGTTGCGATTTGACACCAAGCCGAACTTTTCCAGCGATGTTGTGCCGTCTGGAAATTGCACGACGCAAAACATAACAACGTATCTTTGGGTGGCCCATTTCTGATTTGGTTCCGCATCGCTGTGTCATACTGACTGACCAACCCGGCGGTTGGGCTGTCAGGGGATCACGCAATGAAGGGCACCATCACAAAAGGGCTGGAAATTCTGGCGACGGGACTCGGACCGTACGTCCAGACGCGTCTGCGCGAACGGCCGGGAGAAAACTGGTCCCGGGTTGGCAGCGTGGCTCATGTGATCAACACTGTGGACTCAGAAAAGTGGGACGCTCAGGTAGTGCTGATGCTGATGTGGGAAAACTGGAATCCTGTTTTCCGACACGAACTGAGTTTTGTAGAACGTAGTCTTGTCAGCGAGTTGCGTGAATTTCGGAATCGTTGGGCGCATCATCAGCAGTTCAATTTGCGAGACACCTATCGATGCATTGATGGAATCGAACGACTTCTGAAAGCGGTTCACAGCGGAGCAACGGAAGAGGCCGATCAGCTTCGCAAAGAAACGCTGAGGCTATTGCACGATGATGAACTTTCAGAATCAAGCATCACAGCGCGTGACTGGTTTACTGCCTTTGTCGCTTCCGTGTGTGGTTTTCTGATTGTTGTTGTTGTATTGGAATATTTACGTCCGCCGCTGTCGTGGGTTTTGGCCGCGCTGACAACGATTGTGTTTTCGCGATTTGTGTACCAGACAACGCGGCCCACAATTGTCATCAACACCGGGCCTCGCCATTGCGCCCGGGTTTACTACGGCGGGATGTGCCGTGCCAACAGCAGTCCGAAAAAAAAGAAGCGGAACATCGAACCTCAGGCTTCGTAGCAGGCTGGATTCTGAATGTCGCGTTTGTGTTTGCGGCAAAACTTGTTCGGGCATGTGCGATCTGCGTTGACGCGTTGCGAGGGACACTTTTTTAGCAGGAAAAGAAAGCTGCATTTCTGATCGTAATCCGTCGCTTGTTAATCTTCAGCATACCTTCTGACTGAAGTTCGCCCAGCGTAATCGTGACGGTTTCTCGAGTGGCCCCGATGATGCTGGCCATGTCCTGGTGAGAGATTTTTTGAGCAATCACAATCCCCTCAGACGACGGTTGGCCGTAGGTTTCGGCAAATTCGTTTAGAAGATGAATCAGGCGTTGTCTGCTGGAACGAAACAACAAAGACTTGAGCCGACTTTCTACTCGCTGCAGTCTCTGGGCAAATAGCGTTGTCAATTTTGTGGCAAGCAGCGGATATCGGCCGATAGTTGCCAGTACAGCGCTGCGGGGCAGAATCAGCACCACGGCTTTTTCGGCCGCTGCAGCGTATTCGTTTCGGCAACCCTGATTAAAGGCGCTGACCGCTCCGAAAAGCTCGGTCGGTTCCACGAAACCTAAAATAGCCTGCTTGTCTTCTCCCGCGAGGTGGTAAATCCGCACGCGGCCCCGAGCCAGCAATAAAACTGAATCGGCCTCGTCGTCCGGACCGTAGACGATCTCCCCACGCCTGAATTCTCGACAATGGCAATGCGACTCAAGTTCTGCAATCTGGTCGATTGGCAGGTCTCCGAAGACGCAACACTTTTTGAGATACCAGTATTTCTCGTTCATAATTGGTGCTAAACGAGGCCTAGACAATCCGAATCAAGTTGTTGTCCGAGTGAGACGCGGAAGTCATCAGGCGCCTTACTGGGGAAGTCTGAAAATGCGGCAGAAACAGACGGCCGCCACTTTCGTGCAAAATCCATGGCTGAATGGCATCGCCGGAACCGATTTCGCAGGATAGAATCGGACCGTCAGAGCTTGTTTCACGGGAAGAAAACGATGAGAAGCGAATCCGAAGTATTTTTTGAAGACACTCCGTTCAAGATCCCCGTGGCGGAACGGGTCAAGCGTTTGCCGCCATATATGTTTGGGGCCATCAATAAAAGGAAGTACCAATTGCGGGTCGAAGGCGTTGACGTCATCGACCTTGGCATGGGTAATCCCACGGATCCACCGGATCCTTTGATTGTTCAAAAGATCGAAGAGTCATTGGCGGATTCACGCAACCACCGCTACTCCGTGAGCAACGGAATTGAAAACCTGCGCAAAGAAGTTTCATCTCGCTACTGGAAGCGTTACGGAGTTCGACTCGATCCCGGCGGCGAAGTGCTGGCGTGCATTGGTTCGAAAGAAGGCTTCAGTCATATGTGTCTGGCTCTGATGGGCCCCGGCGATACAGCTATCGTGCCGTCACCTTATTTTCCGGTGCACGTCTATGCGGTGATGCTGGCTTCTGGAAACGTTATTACTCTGGACACACGTGAACCGGAGAAATTTCTTCAGAACATTGCTTATACGTGTGAGCACCTTGTTCCAAAGCCGAAAGTTGTTGTGGTGAATTTTCCTCACAACCCCACGGCGACCGTGATTGAAAAAGATTTCTACGTCGACCTGGTGAAGCTGGCCAAGAAACATGGGTTTCTGGTTATCAGTGACTTTGCCTATGCAGATATTTGCTATGACGGCTATCAGGCTCCGAGTTTTCTGGCGACGCCGGGAGCAATCGACGTTGGCGTGGAAATGACTTCCATGAGCAAAAGCTACAGCATGGCCGGCTGGCGCATCGGATTTTGCTGTGGCAACAAAGAAATGGTGCGAGCACTCGCGACTATCAAAGGATATTACGACTACGGAATTTTTCAGCCGATTCAAATTGCTGCGATTGTGGCAATGCGACATTGCGACGCGGCTGTCGAAAGCATCACCAAAGAATATCAAAGTCGCCGCGATGTGTTGTGCGAAGGTTTGACTCGATTGGGCTGGGATGTGACTCCACCGAAGGCGGGCATGTTCCTATGGTCGCAGATGCCGAAAGAGTGGCGTCACATGGGGTCGATTGAGTTTGCTATGAAGCTGCTGAACGAAGGCGGCGTGGCTGTGAGCCCTGGTCGAGGATTTGGAGACGACGGCGAAGGCTGGCTGCGACTGGCGATCGTCGAAAACAGTCAGCGACTACGGCAGGCTGTGCGGCAGATCGACAAGTGCCTCAGCAAGGATGGAGTGGCTTCTGCCTGATCCTTGGTGCTGGTTAATGGCGGTGCTGGTTGATTGTCATGCCGCTTCGAGTTGCACGGTTACCACTGACAGTCGTCGAAACAAAGATCAGCGTGACCGCATCAGCGAATTCTGTTGCGAATTTTGATTACAAATGCTCAGCCCCGGACTTTTCTGAAGTCCGGGGCTGTTGCGTTTGGGGGTCACTTGTAATTCCCGACACAGAAGCGTCACATATCGTCAAACGTCCAGAAAATAACGTTTGCCGTTGCAGTTTTGGGAGAAACGGATTCATGTTTCGTCATCTTGCTTTGTTCTGTTGTCTGCTGGCTTGTTCTATTGCGTTCGCCGATGGTCGCAACGGACGCCTCGACGTCTATTTTATTGACGTGGAAGGCGGCGCGGCCACCTTGATAGTCACACCGGAAGGTGAGTCTGTGTTGATTGATTCGGGGTATCCGGACAATCATGGACGCGACAGAGATCGCATTATCGGCGTAGCCAAAGATGTGGCCGGGCTGTCAAAGATTGACCATTCCGTGGTTTCACATTGGCATCTGGACCACTATGGCAACCACGCTTCCGTTGCGGCCGAGTTTGGTATCGGCACGTTTTGGGATAGAGGCATTCCGGATACTCTGCAGGAAGATAAATCGTTTGCAGATCGAATAGCTGTTTACCGAGCCGCGTCTCAGAATGCTTCAAAAGCATTGAACGCCGGCGACAGTATTCCGCTTAAATCGGGCAAGACAAAGCTAACGGCGAGTGTGCTGACATCCGGCCGCAAAGTTGTTGCCAACACGGGGCGTCCAAATCTTTTTGCCGATCGACACGAAGAACGTGAAGTGGATCCTTCAGATAACGCAGCCAGCCTGAGTGTGTTGTTTGACTTTGGTGGATTTCGCTTTCTGTGCTGCGGAGATCTCACGTGGAATATCGAAGGCAAGCTGATGACGCCTAATAATCCCATCGGCACAGTCGATATGTTTATGGTCACTCATCACGGACTACCCACCAGTAATAATCCAGCATTGGTTTTGGCCATCGATCCAACGGTGACGGTGATGTGTAACGGACCCACAAAAGGTGGCGCACCGGAGACGTTGAAGACGCTGCGAGAAATTAAGTCCCTGAAAGACATGTATCAGCTGCATAGGAATGTGAAGCTGGATGCCGAGCTTCAGGCGCCTGCCGATTTTATCGCCAATGCGGGCACAACGGAAACATGTAAGGGACAATGGGTCAAGGCCAGCGTGTCACCCGACGGAAGCAGTTATACTGTGCAGGTCGGATCGGAAGGTGAGCAGCGAGAGTATTTAAGTCGGACTGACTGACTGACTGACTGACTGACGCTGTTGATGACAATTGAAACGTTGATGTATGTGCCGGCAAAGATTTGTATTTGCAGAGCGAACTGACAATGCCATCATGAACGTATGCTTGCTGGCGGGCATTCGTTCAGAGATTTACGATAGAACGGACTATTCAGTCTGTTTGTTGTGATTCTGCTGCCCTGTTGGTCGGGGCGTGGGTTTCTGACAATATTGATTGTTCGGCAACATCGTGCCCGGAGAATACCGAGAGTAACGTTAACTGGCTGAATGCCAGTTTTGTGCTCTATATGAAGTCTGGAAGAAAACAGGATGCGGTTTCTGATCAAGAGTTTTATAGTGCTTGCCGTGTTGGGTACGGGGGGCTACTTCGGCTGGCAAAAGGCAACCGCCTGGCTGAAAGAACGTAACAAGCCGGAATTTCGGACCGTAGCCGTTGAGCGTGGCGATATTCGGATTTCCCGAAACGCCACCGGAGAAGTGAAGCCCGTACTTTCTGTTCAGGTGGGAAGTTTTGTGTCAGGGCCGATTCAGGAACTGTTCGTCGACTTCAACGATGAGGTGACGAAGGGGCAGATTCTTGCGACGATCGATCCCCGGATTTACGAAGCAGCCGTCGATCGTGATACAGCCACGCTGGCGACTCGTGCGGCAGAAATAAAACGCGTGCAGGCTCAATTGCAGCAGGCCGTCAACAATGAAAAACGAGCTGACGGTTTGCATGCGGAAAACGAAGATTTCATTTCTCAAACTGAAATGGATCAGTATCATTTTTCCCGAATGGGATTGGAAGCTCAATTGACGATTGCGGAAGCAACCGTGAAGCAGGCCGAGGCGAATCTTGAAAATTCTGCGGCGAACCTTGCCTACACCAAAATTACGTCACCGGTAGACGGTGTTGTGATCGACCGCAAAATAGATCCCGGGCAAACTCTGGCAGCTCAGTTTCAGGCTCCCGAATTATTCGTGATCGCACCTGACATGCAAAAAAGAATGCACATTTTCGCGTCCATTGATGAAGCCGATATTGGCCTGATCCGTAACGCAAAGGATTCCGGCGAGCCGGTG
This sequence comes from Fuerstiella sp., assembly GCA_041689795.1. Taxonomy (GTDB): domain Bacteria; phylum Planctomycetota; class Planctomycetia; order Planctomycetales; family Planctomycetaceae; genus Fuerstiella. The sequence goes on from JBDNFN010000436.1 coordinate 22,438, forward strand.
ATTTTTCAGGTTGATGCGTATCCGGGAGAACTGTTCAAGCAGGGCGTAATCGAACAAATTCGGCTTAGCTCTTCTACCACCCAAAATGTGGTGACATATCCTGTTGTTGTCGCCACTCCCAATCCTGACATGAAGTTGCTGCCGGGAATGACGGCGGATCTGACGTTTCAGGTCGCTACACACAAAGACGTTTTGAAGATTCCAAATTCTGCTATTCGCTATTTTCCCGAGAGCAAAGACTACGTGCATGAATCTGATCATGGCAAGCTGGATTTCAGCTACGCACTTGAACAGAAAAACGATGATGGTTCGAAAAGCTCATTGGACGATAAGCCAATTGACGAATCCGGCGATGCCGCACGAAAAGCAGCGACAAGGCATGTCTGGATTCAGGACGGAGAAAAACTAAAAGCCGTCGAGGTTCAGATTGGCGTAAGCGATTACGAATTTACGGAAGTCGTTGCCGGTTCGCTGAAAGAAGGCGATCAGATCGTAACCGGTCTAAAGCCGAAAGCCTGATATGGACTTTTTTCTAACTGTTTCTGTCGCAGTTCGCGCTCTGGCTCGTAACAAAATGCGAGCTGGATTAACGGTACTTGGTGTTGTTATCGGCATTGCTGCCGTCACCACAATGGTGTCGATCGGTACCAGCGCCGGCCAGCTTGTGCAGAACGAATTGAAGTCGCTGGGGACGAATTTCATGTTCGTCACGGCACGCAGCGAACGTCGTCGTGGCGTTCAGCAGGGTAACATGCCGAGTCTTACAGAAGCCGATGCCAACGCCATTGCGAAGGAACTGGATTCTGTGTTAGCCGTGTCTCCAATGGTAGGCACGTCGAAGCCTGTTGTGCGAGGTAACAATAACTGGCAGCCTCAGGAAACTTTCGGCGTCGGCGTCGATTACCTTGCCATTCGAGCCTGGAATCTGCAGGTGGGAACGTTCTTTACTGATCAGGATATCCAATCAGGCAGTCGCGTGTGTGTAATCGGATATACGCTGGTCAAGGAACTTTTTCAGACAACGAACCCTTTGGGTGAATCGATCCGAGTCGGCAATATCCCGTTCACCGTGGTTGGAGTGCTTCAGAAAAAAGGAGCGGGGTTGACGGGCCAGGATCAGGACAATGTTCTGTTGTTGCCATACACCACGGTGAAACGGAGGATTCAGGGGTCAAGCTTTGATGACGTGAACGCTATTTTTGTGGCGGCCAAAGCACCGAATCTTGTGCAAACCGCAACTCGCGAAATCGATCAGCTGCTACGCGACCGCCATGGCATTGCGCCGGGCGAAGAAAAAGACTTTGAAGTTCACAGCAGTGAAGAAATTTCAAAGTTCATGGGAACATTTACGGGCATCATGACGGCGTTGCTGGCGTCCATCGCAGGAATTTCACTGCTGGTCGGTGGCGTTGGAATCATGAACATCATGCTGGTGTCGGTTACTGAACGCACACGGGAAATCGGCATTCGCATGGCGGTGGGAGCTCGAGGTCGCGATATTCTGGTTCAGTTTTTGATTGAATCTGTGGTGCTGTCCTGTTTCGGCGGCGCGATTGGAATGGCGTTGGGAATTGGTGCATCGATGGGGATTACCGCGATCATCAACGAACTGAGTCCGGGGTCTGACTGGCCAATCGTTGTTTCGATACCAGCTGCGATTGTGGCGATGATATTTGCCGCGATTGTTGGGATGGTGTTCGGGCTGTATCCCGCCTGGCGAGCCAGTCGGCTGGATCCGATCGACGCTTTGAGATATGAGTAAAGTGTATCAGTCGGTGATGATCGCTATCGCCGAATGCCTGCCGTAGCGATTTTTCGCTGAAGGCTTTGCGTGTGAAGTCGTGCGTTATTTCGGGACAGGATTAATGGCCTTGATTGAACTTAAAAAAGTCTGCAAGACGTATGATCTTGGCGAAGTCAAGGTGCATGCTCTGCTGGAAACAACGCTGAATATCGAGAAAGGTGAATACGTGGCATTGCTGGGTCCGTCCGGTTCGGGCAAGTCGACTTTGATGAATACGCTCGGCTGTCTTGATCGGCCAACGTCCGGTAGCTACCTGCTGGATGGCACCGAGGTTGCCACGATGTCTCGAAATGATCGAGCTCGAATTCGCAATCAACACCTTGGATTCGTGTTCCAGAACTTCAATCTGCTAAACCGAACATCGGCGTTGGAAAACGTTGAACTGCCGCTGTTGTACGGTTCCGGAATGACCGGTCGTGCTCGCCGCCAGCGTGCGAGGGAAATGCTGGAAATGGTGGGACTGGGCGATCGGCTGGATCATCATTCCGGGCAGCTTTCCGGCGGCCAGCAACAGCGAGTTGCGATTGCTCGTTCACTGGTGAATTCTCCATCCATTCTGATGGGCGACGAACCGACTGGGAATCTGGATTCGAAGACCAGTCGGGAAGTGATTGAGATGTTTCAGCGGTTGAACGAAGAAAATAATATTACCGTCATTTTGGTTACGCACGATTTAACCGTTGCAAAATACGCAAAACGAATCCTGGTTTTGCGGGACGGTCTGATACAAACGGATACGCATTCGTTTGACGAGGCCTTTCAATCGCTACATGCATTAGAAGCCGAGTGAGAATCGTAAAGGTTCGCATCGGTGCAAAGGTAAAGCACTGATTGATTGTGTGAGTCACGCTGAACGTCGATCTCCGATGTATGGAGATTTTTCGCTATCAATCACGGACGATTGAAGCAGGTCGCGCGTTCATCAGGATGACGCCGTTGCCTGCTGTTAGTCGCCGCTTGCGTTTGCAAACACTCAGGCGCGCCGTTGCTGTTATTTGTCAAAATGCCGTGCCGAAATGCATTGTTTGCCTAATCGCTATACTTTGGCAGCAGAGCAGCGTATCCGTGATGGCTCAGCTTTCTGTGGATGAACAGCATCGGATTTCATGGCATTCGGAAACAGACGTCGTGCGATACCGACGACCGCCCGGGGCCGTGCCAGTTACAGTGGCTTCCGATGGTGCGTATCTTTCAGAACGTCTGTTGCCATTGGATGAAGCGATCCGTATTGCTCTGCAGCACTCTGAGGTGATTCGGGTGCTGACAGGAACTTCGGCGACTTCGTCGGGGCGGACAATTTACGACACGGCCATTTCCACTACTGCAATCGACCAGGCGGTGTCACGATTCGATCCGGTATTTTCGGCCAACAGCAATTGGCGAAAAACTGAGACTCCGGGAGCACGAATCGATCCCGGAGATCCTTTGGCCGCGTTGATTGCAGGAACACAGATCGGCGGTAACGACGCTTCCGCCAAACTGTCGCAGACGAATCGACTTGGTGGAGTTGGAAATCTGGCGTTCGGCAACAACTGGAGCTACAACCGCCCCAGTGCCCTCCCGCGGGCAAACGAGCCATCGGTGGAATTAAGTTATACTCAACCATTACTGGCGGGATCGGGGCGGGCCGCCAACGAGGCGTCGATTGTGATTGCCGGATTCGAACGAGATCGTTCGTACTTTCAGTTCAAAGACAGCATGCAGGAACTCATCCGCGGCGTTATCACAGCCTATTGGTCTCTGGTAGAAGCCCGGACCCAGCTTTGGGCGCGTGAAAAGCAAGTGGAACAGGCAAAGGCAGCCTTCGATCGAGTGGAGGCACAGTTTCGTGCGGAGCTGGTCGACATCGGTGATGTTGCTCAGCCCAAACTTGCCTACGCAAACTTTCGTGCCAATCTTGTGACCGCTAAAGGCAACGTTATTCAGCGGGAAGCGGCGCTCAGAAATCTGCTGGGGCTGCCACCGGAAGATGGCGAACGACTTGTACCGTCGACGCCTCCAACGCGAGATCGACTGGAGTTTGATTGGGCAGAACTTGTCAGGACAGCTCAGGTGCGGCGACCTGATTTGATTGAACTGAATTTGGTACTGTTGGCCGATCAGCAACGGCTGGTGCAGGCAAATAATCAGTCAAGACCCTCGCTTGACGCTGTGGCAATTCAACGCTGGAACGGAATATCCGGTCGGATGCTGAACGGTGGCACATTAAGTTCGGGGCTTGATGATAATCCCAGCTGGACGCTGGGCGTTAACTTCGAAGTGCCGCTGAGCCTGAGAAATGCTCGAGCCACAGTCAGGTCTCGCGAACTTCTGATCGCCAAAGACCGCGCCAATATTCAGCAGGGCTTGCACGCGACAGAACACACGTTAGCGACAACTGTGCGGAACCTCGATCAGTTTTATGCTCAGTACGAAGCCTTTCGGGAAACACGAGAAGCAGCTCTCACGAATCTCGTTGTGCAGTTTGCCGAAGTGCGAAATGGCCGTGTGATCTTTCTGAATGTGCTGCAGGCTATCACAGACTGGGGCAATTCGGTTTCATCCGAAGCATCAGCTTTGACGCAGTACAATTCTTCACTGGCTTCGCTGGAACGCGAAACGGGGACAATTCTGGATACGCATGGAGTCGTTTTCACAGAAGAGCGATTTGCGGCGGTTGGACCGGCTGGCGAGCACTTTGCCAAAGACTGTTACCCCCAAAGCCTGCAACCGTCTGCCAGCACGGATCGATACAAGGACTCGGGAAAAGCGTCCGAAGAGACATTTGGGCTGGAGGACTTTTCGCAGAACAGAAAGCCGTCGGTTCCAAAGAAATCCGCCCCGCTTCGCTCGCCTGATCCAGAAGAACAGACCCCCGAAGTACCAGGTGGTGTCAGTCGAAACTTATTTAGAGCAATTCTATTTCGCAGGTTTCTGGACTGACAGTCTTAGGCGTCGAGCGATTTGGCCGTTGCGGAAGTCTGCTGTCGGATGGCAGCGTTGGTCCGATGCGAAGACAACAGTCGGATATCGTTCAAGGATTTGCGGTCAGTAGATTCAGGCCGATGGAATGCAGATCGATCGCCCGTTTTCCCACCAGGTGTGTGACACTCAGTCGCAGTGTGGCTCGTCCTTTCGGGAGACGAAGCGTACTGCATTTCTGCGGTTGGAAGTCCTTCATGAAATAGTGCGATTTTGTCACGCGTTCCATTGTTTTGTCGTAGAGCGGCGGATCGAAGGCATCCGTGATTATTACAGAAACGGAGTCACCGCCATCAACGGAAAGCTTCAATTCGCAACCAGCGTCCGCAGCAGCGCACGTGTAATAGATGACGGGTTGGAATTTTCCGTCGGTGGCGACGTCAAGATCCCATGTGATTGAATCGTCTGTATTGGTCCAGTTTTTGAAGTACGAATTATTGGGTGCCTTCGAACTGCGTTCAATGTTTCCATGTGGAACGCCGTCGCGGGCGGTTAGAGTTGTCGACGGTCCATATCCAACGGTGAATGGTCGGTCAGAGTTCATGTTAAAGTATTCTGCCATTTCTTTGGCGTGAGCATTTGCCTGTTTTAAGAGTTCCGCAGTGATCTTCGGATGCAGATGAGCGACGTCGTGGGCTTGGCTGGGATCGGCACCGATGTCGAAAAGTTGGCCGTCTGCACCCAGTCGAAACGCTTGAGTGCGTAGACTGACCTGTTTTCCCTTCACTGCAAACAGGCTCCTTTCCGGCCAATCGCCTGGCTTGCCAAGCAGAAGCGGTTTCAGGCTGCGTCCATCCAGTGGCTTGTTTGTGGTGAGACGAATGTCGACGAGGTCAGCCAGGGTGGGAAGCAGGTCGATTGCTCCCGCGATTTCTGAAACGCGTTTGCCGGGTTGGATGTGACCGGGCCAGCGAATGAAAAACGGTGAACGCAGTCCGCCTTCGTCAATGGACCCTTTGCGGCCTTTCATGCCACCATTCCAGCGATAGGAATTTGGGCCGTTATCTGAAAAGTAAACGACGATCGTATTATCACGCAATTTCAGCCGATCGACCGTTTCCAGCAATCGTCCCACATTCCAATCGATGTTTTCACACAGCGCGAGAGCAGCACGAGTCATCATGATGTCTTCGCGTTCGGCATCGCGATGCTTCATTTGCAGTTCAGCACCGGCAAACTTTTTATAGTAACGGTCAGGGACCATCATGGGAGAATGGGGCGTATTAAATGGCACATAGCAGAAGAATGGTTGGTCGCGACTAGCTTTGATGAAGTCAATCGCGTGATCCGTAAAGTCATCAGCAATGAATCCGTTGCCGCGAACGCGTTTCCCATTGTGATCTAATGGTGGGCTGAAATAGTGACTCCAGTGACCAGACGTGAAACCATAGAACTCATCAAATCCACGATTCCTCGGGTGATAGGGTGGTTGAGTTCCGTTGTGCCATTTTCCGAAAGCCGCCGTTTTATAGCCTGCCTGTTGAAAGACGTCCGCAATTGTCGTCTCATCGGGATTCAGCCGCTCTTCTCCTCGACTAACGCCGCTCACTCCCGTTTTGGGATAGTAACGTCCCGTTAAAAACTCAGCTCGAGTCGGAGCACACACCTGACAGACATAAAAATGTTCCAGCGTTGCTCCTTCGCCCGAGAGCGAGTCGATATTAGGCGTTTTTAAGTTAGTGTTTCCAGATACGCTTAAGTCTCCCCAGCCCTGATCATCAGCCAGAATAACGACCAGGTTTGGCTGCCGCGCATCGGCGATTGCCAAACAGAACGCGGAAATGACCATTGCTAAAAAAAATGTTCGTAGCACGATGGCAAACCCTGATTGCAGGATGAAGGAGCGGAATCTTGTCGTCCATTGCAATGCAGGATGCATTTCGCGTCAAACGACTTCCAAAATGATCAGAATTTGGCTGACCCGGAAAGCAGATTGTTCAGTTTGACCTGCGAACGACAGGGGTAATCCCGTGTCTGCCACTTCGGCGACCGTTATTTTGCGATATCTCGAAAGAATTCTTAGTGAAGGACTGCCCGTATAGTGCTGATTGTGCGGAAGAAGATGACTTTGCTGATTAGTGGCTCTGAGGGCTATGGCAATGACTAGACGGTGGCTGATTATGCGTGAAAATCCATAAGTGCGACTTATGTGGAAGATAGGCAAAGCCTACAAAGGTTGAGTTTGGTGCAGACGTTGTGGCTGTGCCAGGCGGCAGGTCATGCAGGTCTGTTAAGAAGGTTAAAGTCGCCACTATCGGTTTGACGAAACATTATTCAGGCGAATGTTACCTGTTGTGGTAACAAGCATCTGATGCTTGTTGCAGGGAGGCCAGGAACATGACGGAGCTCATTCGCCAGGGGGGTAGTTTGGATTTCGACCGAGCAGAAAGGAATCTGCCAGTGCGCTCATTCGTCTTTTCGAAGTCGGGTGTGCCTCGAGTTCTGTAATTGCCCTCCGACCAATGTGTCATGTGATGACACAGGGCTGCCCGCACGCAGCTCAGATTGGACCCCTGTCACTTCCCCGACCCGTAATTCATTAACGGCACACGACTTTTTGATTCTTCGGAATCTGCCGCGATTGAAGAGTAGGGGGTGACGATTCGGCATCTCAGGATGTGATGTCGAGTTGTGAAGTGAGAATTGATTGGAGAGCCCGCCCATGAAAACGATCTTCACTACTGGTCAAGTAGCTAAGATCTGCAAAGTTGCCCCGCGAACGGTTTCAAAGTGGTTCGATTCCGGACGACTAAGAGGCTATCGAATTCCTGGCTCGCAGGACCGACGCATTCCACGCGAACATTTGATTCGCTTCCTAAAGGAACATGGAATGCCTCTCGGTGAGTTGGAAGACGAAGCGATGGGGAAAATTTTGCTTGTTGGTTCAGACATCGTGACTCGATCGAGTCTCGGTGAAATGATGGCCAACGACGATTTTAAGATCGAGACTGCAGCCAGTGGTTTTGAAGCCGGTATCCAGGCAGAGTCAGTACACCCCGATTGCGTGGTGGTTGACTTTGTTATGGGCCGTGAAGAAGCCTTGATGATTGCTCAGAATCTCAGGAAAAACGGCGAATATCAAGAAACCGTTTTGATTGGACTTCTCAGTGATGAAGATAACGCGTCCGGTTTCGACCGTACGGTCTTCAACGAAACGTTCCGAAAACCATTCGACGCAGCTCTGCTCGCCGAAAGAATTCGTACGTTAGTTAATCGACGAAAACAACTGGCCTAGCCAGTTGATAAGCAACACATCGCTTGCGATGTCGAGCTTTGGAATATGCCATCCAGAGGCTCATTCTGAAAAGAATGGACTTCGGATGGCATTTTTCTATGCGCAGTGTCCAAAAAACACGTAAGAACATCGCACCAATACGCGGAGAATTTTGCGGGGCGATTCAGTTCTTAAAACAGCTAAGTTAATAAACACGAAACGCTAGCAACTAAGTCCGGCAATCGCTGGGAATTTAATCGCTGGCGTTTCGTGTTTGTACAACCGTGGCTTACCGGCGTACAAAAAGTGAGTGCACTTTGGTAATTCTGCTGGCTTCGTCCGTTGGCTTTCAGCTGTTCTGTCAATATCACTTCCGTCTTCTATACCGCGTCGTTCGCTGACTTGTGGCCGCAAGCGATGTGTTTAGGCCTTAGTTTCGTTGCTTCCATGAGCCGATTTCATTCCAGACAGTCCATAGACTTATCTAAGAGATCTCACATGAAGCCGATGTTGATCTCAGTGCTGCTGGCAATGATCGCCTTTGTGCTGGCTGGTTCGCGGATCAATCCAGGGCTGGTCGATTCCGGCATGCCAGCCGGACCGGGGCTGACGCTTGATGAGTCCTTCAATATTGGACAGGGGATCTACCTGTTCGAGGTCTTCTGCGATCATGGTCCGCTGTTGTTTACACCGAAGACCGCGCGCGACGTGTTTGGCGAAGCCGGCTATCTGGCCGATCATCCGCCGTTGGGACGCTTTGTTCTGGGAGCCGCTCATCAATTGACGGCGCCATGGATTTCGGGGGCCGAACTGTCCCTGTTCAATGTTCCCGCCGCTCGACTTGGTTCCTGCCTCAGTTTTGCGATGACGGTACTGTTGCTGTCCGAGTTCGCTCGAAGGCGCTACGGAACTGGTACTGCTGTTTGGGCTGCCGTTTTTCTGATGTTGATGCCTCGCGCTGTTGGGCATGCTCGAATTGCATCGCTGGAATCGACAACGACACTGTTCTGGCTGGCGACGCTTTTGCCGTTGCTGGCGTGGTGGACGGAAAAGTCGCCACCGACAATAAAGCAATGTTTGGCGAGTGGATTTTTCTGGGGGCTGTTGTTGCTGACCAAGGTGCAGGGGATTTTGATTCCGCCACTCGTCGTCGTTTGGGCGTTGTGGCAATATCGTCTCCAGGCAATCCGACCGCTGATGATCTGGGGCCTGACGGGGTGTGTGGTCTTTTTTGTGGGATGGCCCTGGTTGTGGCTGGATCCGGTTACGAACACTCTGGAGTATCTTGGGCGAGCAGCCGATCGTTCGACACTTTACGTTTGGTACCTTGGCGAACGATTTGCGGACAAGACTGTGCCGTGGCATTTTCCGTTTGTGATGCTGTTGGCGACGACTCCGTTTTGTGTCACCGCGTCAGCTGTTTGGCGACTGGTTGCTGGTCGGTTTCAGTCGGAAGAAGTGTTGGCGATCGTTTCCGTCTTATGGCCACTGGTAGTTTTTGCCTTGCCGGGTACTCCGGTCTATGATGGTGTGCGCCTGTTTCTTGTCGTATTGCCAGTCTTCGCGCTTGTTGCTGCCCGTGGAGCCGTGTTGATGTGGATGGCTCTGCCATTCGCTGTGGCTCTGCCGTCTGTTGAAAATCCTTCGGCTGGCTGCGAAGACACGCCGCTTCGAATTTCTGGCGGACGAAGGCAGCTACTTTCTAGTGGCCTGGTTGTTGCGATGGTGGCGGCGACCATATTTACCGTGGCTGTAGACCAACCGTTTTGCCTGGATGATTACCCAGGGCTGCCCGGTGGATCAAAGACAGCCGTCGATGTGCTGGGACTTGAGGCCAGCTATTGGGCGGACGGTCTGAACGGCGACTTCTGGATGCAGGTTCCCGAAGGTTCAGTGGTTTATGTTGCTCCCGTGAGCCACCAGTTTCAGCTAAGCGACGTTGAGCAAATGGTTCCCATTGTTCGACAGAGAAAAATTAAACTGCTGCCGTTTCAGTATGACCCGCAGCAACAGCGTGGGCTTTTGCTGTTGATTTATCGACTGGCAGATCTGCCGCCCCTGTTACGCACCGTGCCTGATGGTGCACCGGTAATTGTCACTGCGCAATACAGGGGAGTCTTGCTGGCTCAGTTGATTGACACTTCCGTGGCAACATGGACAGAGCGTCCGAAATGGCCCGGCGAAAAATAGTGCCGGCGTGTGCCGCGTTTTTAGAGTTAACGCTGCTTATTGGTCATCAGAATTCGCCCGGCACTTCGCCGCCACTTCGCGTACCAAGTCCTCGCCAGATACTGATGTTGATGTTCTCCGAGATCGACCGCGCAGAGCCATCCACCAGAGCTGCCTGCACAATGCCTGTATGATGGCTTCGCGAAGTGATGATGGCGTAGCTCGGGCTGCCGTTGACACCGTTTTTTCCTTCCTGCCATGAGTTGTAATCGCATTCCGGGTAGGTTGTTGTTCCGTCGGAACACGACGTCGCTGTGTTCGGGTTCATCGCCGTTGTAAATCCGTGATGATGAACGCGTCCGTCAGGCCATTCGGTATGACCGGTGTTCTTGAATTCTGCAGCGCTGGCGATTGTGGCTTCAGCGTCAGCTATGGTTTGCGGTACGTTGGTCGCAGTTGGTCCACCATTTCGTCGGTATGGCGTCCACGCTTTCACCTCGGAAACCAACAGTGTGTTGCTGGTCCCGTCCGTGAACGAAGCCATTCGAAGTTTCGCGTTGGGATAAAATGCACCATCTCCGCCCTGCCCGTTCATTGGGTGATAGACAAACCAGGTACCGAAGTTGAAGCCATATGTTGTCGGAAATAGAATTGCTCGCCCACCACCTGGATCTCGCTCCACATCACTTTGGGGATCGCTCGGACACGCATAGATCGGAATCTTCAATCCGTCGATTGCCTGCTGATAATCCCACGGCTGAGTCAGGTCGACGGCGTTGTAAAGGCTGCCCTGATCCAGAAACGGAAGAATCCGACCGTGTACTCCCCATGAGCCGTTATTGGCCGTGGCAGTAATCACTGGGTTGATGCACGCGCTGGGTGGCAGCACGGTGGCGACATCAATGTAGTTATGAACGGCGAGCGCAAGTTGTTTCAGGTGATTCTTGCATTGAGTGCGTCTGGCTGCTTCGCGAGCCTGTTGTACCGCTGGCAGAAGCAGAGCTATAAGAATGGCGATTATTGCTATCACAACAAGCAGTTCGATCAGTGTGAACCCCTGTCTTTTTTTTAAGTTCGATGTCATGGTTTCAGAGTTCGTTTTGACAATCGATGGGGCATTGTCGGCTTTGAAAGTTGAGTATTGTGGCTGGAACAATGCGAACCTGAAAATCAAAAGTTTCTCAAACGTAACCGCTGACGTGATTCACGCGTGTATAAGGATGGTTGAACGTTGAACCCGAGGCAAATCAAATCGTTACGTTAAAAATCGGCTACTGGATTAGCAGTAGCCGATCAAGTGAATTCCAATACGATCTTTCCGCCACAGAAGTTCCTGTCCGCCCGTTCAGCGTCCAACACGTATCGTTGCTTAACGCAGTCCTTCGAGGCTTAGAATTCGCCAATGACGTTTCCGTCATTCCGCGCTCCGAGATTTCGCCAAATACTCCGATCGACGTTCTCACTGATGCTGTGAGTAGATCCGTCCATCAATAGTGTTTGCACGATACTTGTGTGCCAGCTTCGCGATGTGACAGCCGCATAGGTTGAACCGCTGCACGTTTTGTCTTCTCGGCAGGAAGTGTAATCACCCTCCAAAGGGCGAACTCCGCCGGGGATCGTGACTATAGAATTTGGAGTCAATGTTGTGGTGAAGCCGGTCTGGTGAATGCGTCCATCTACCCATTCTGTGTGTCCGCTGTCTGCCTTGTTACTGCCACCGGCCGCGACTAATGCATCTACTTCACCGAAATGGACAGGGATCGTATTTGTGCCCGTGTTTCCATCACGATTGTATGGAGAAAATGCCTTAACTTCCGAAAAGCAAATTGTGTTGCTGGTTCCGTCTGTGAAGTGCTGAGTTCCAAACTTCGAGTTGGGATGGAAGGCACCATCGCCGCCTTGCCGAGTCGCGTTATCCCAGACGAACCATGTCCCGCCATTGAATCCGTAAGACACGGGATAGTTGTTTGCGACGCCGTTCGCATCGAGTCGTGCTTTGTCGTTGACATCGCTGGGACACAGAAATGCGGCCACTCGTTGCTGGGCGATGCCGAGGTTAGCCGGGTCTTCGTAGGAAAGACTCAGGTCTGCCTGCGCGTAAAGATTTGCCTGTTCCAGATAGGGTAGAAGACGAGCGTGAACAGACCATTCGCCGCCCTGAGTGTTCTTGGTGCTGATGTCCGAAACGAATGACGGCGGAAACACGGAGTAGACATCCAGATAGTTGTGCAGAGCCAACCCGATCTGCTTCAGATTGTTTTTGCACTGAGTGCGCCGTGCAGCTTCACGTGCCTGCTGAACGGCGGGCAGCAACAGAGCGATGAGGATAGCGATAATTGAAATCACCACCAACAGTTCGATTAATGTGAAGCCCGGTGAACGGGTGAAGTGAGCCTTTTTCATGCTGGATTCTTTCAAATTCGATTGGATGATCGGGCTCTCGGCGAGTTGAGAGCACATAGATCGCGTGGCTGGCATGGGCTGGCTTGGCGAGAATGAGACGCAGTCTCAATGACGTGTATGGTATAGAGCAAGCTTGTGGCGTCAACTTTAATCCTGCAAAATGTTAAATTTGACGAGGTGCTGTCATCCGGAAAACGTTCATTGGTAAGGCATTTGGTGGATATCGGGTGCCAATTTCAGCGTGCCTGGGGTCGTTGAGGTTCGGCATCAGTGAACGCCATAATTTGCTATTAAAATAAGTGAAGTCCTTCGTTTGGGATCTGTTAAGCCACTGTGTGTAATCCGCTTCGGAGAATTACTGTGCGAATAGTGTTGGTGCTGATGATGGCTTTGCCGGCGATGTCCCAGGGCGAAGATAATATTGCTCACAGAAACGCCACAAAGATAGCTGACATCGAATACGCTTACGTCGGCGAACAGTCACTAAAACTGGACCTTTATCTTCCGCCTGTTAAGGATGCTCCACTGCTTGTTTGGGTGCATGGTGGAGCGTGGCGATCAGGAAGCAGGTCGCCGCTGCCATTGGCTGAATTTCTGGCGGCCGGCTACGCTATTGCCAGCATTGACTACCGCCTTTCGACTCAGGCTCGGTTTCCGGCCAACATTCACGACATCAAAGCCGCCGTCCGATTTCTGCGAGCGAAACAGAACGAGTACGGATTCGACGCGACAAAGATTGCAGTTGTCGGTGCGTCAGCCGGCGGGCACCTGGTGGCACTGGCTGGAACCACAAATGGAGACGCCCGGCTTGAAGGTGTGGTTGGCGAACATCTTGATCAGTCATCAGATGTTCAAGCGATTGTTTCTTATTTCGGCGCGTCGAATCTGACGTCGATTTTAAAGCAATCCACACCTCATGGACTGAGCGTTCGCGTGCCAGCGCTGAAACTGTTGTTGGGAGGTGTTCCCGATGACCAGCCTGAGCTTGCTCGACTGGCAAGCCCTGTGTTCCATGTTGACAGGTTTGATCCGCCATTGTTGTTACTACACGGTGATCAGGATCCGCAGATGCCGATCAACCAATCGCACGAACTGCATGGCCAATATAAAGCCGCGGGATTAAAGGTTCGGTTTGAGGTTTTGCACGGAGCGGGTCACGGCGGCGGTGTGTTTTACGACAAGGAACGTAGCGCCAGTGTGCTGATGTTTCTTGATGGCGTTCTGCAGAAATGAGAGCTGCTTTCGGTTTTCAGAACTATCGCTTTTTACAAGAGTTTGCGAATTGCAGGCACTGTGCTCACTGACCTTTTTTTACAGCAGAAAGATTTTTCCGGTTGTTTGTCGTTAAGCTGGCGCATCCGTTTCGCGATTTTATCGCATCGCCCCAATAACGAAAGATGTTCATCATGCGAACAGCCTCAAGTTTGCTAATGGTTCTGTTAATTCTGTTTTCCGATGCACCGGCTGCAGATCCGATTCCGTTCATCTTTGACACCGATATCGGCAATGATGTTGATGATGTTCTTGCACTGGGAATGATCCACTCGCTTCAGTCGCGAGGCGAAGTGGAATTGATCGCAGTGACGATCACAAAAGACCACGAACAATGTGCGGCGTTTGTTGATGCGGTGAACACGTTTTATGGTCGAGGCGACGTGCCGATCGGTGTCTGCCACAGCGGTGTGACCAGCGAGCAAAGCAAATTTACTGTACTGGCCGCAAAAAAAGAAAATGGTCAGGACGTTTATCCTCATGACCTTCGCAGCGGCAAAGATGCACCGAGTGCGGTAAGTGTTTTGCGGAAGGCTTTGGTTGCTCAGGCGGACGGAACCGTTGTGATTGCTCAAGTCGGCTTTTCAACGAATCTGGCAGACCTTCTGGAATCTGCTGCAGATGAAATATCGCCACTTTCAGGGCAGGAATTGGTTGCGAAGAAAGTGAAACTCTTGTCCGTAATGGCCGGGGCGTTTGCCAAAATCAGCGACCAGGATCATTACGAATACAATATCGTAAAGGACATTCCGGCAGCTAAAAAACTAGTGGAACACTGGCCAACAATCATTGTTTTTAGTGGGTTTGAAATTGGCCTGAATGCGACTTACCCGGCGGGGAGTATCGATCGCGATTTCGAATATGTGGCCAACCATCCTCTAAAACAAGCATATTATTTGTACAACCCACCGCCTCACGCCCGGCCAACATGGGACCTGACAAGCGTGTTGTACGCCGTGTACCCCAAGGCGGGCTATTTTGATGTTTCACCCGCAGGCATTGTCAGCGTTGAAGACAATGGGCTGACTACCTTTAAGGCCGCAAACGATGGGAAACATCATTTTTTGACTATGTCTTCGCCGCAGAAAATTCGTCTTGTTGAAGCGTTGGTTCAGCTTTCAAGCCAACCACCGCAAGCGGGAACTGCATTCGAGCTGCAACGTGGACGCTGATAGACCGGCAATCGGAGGCCACGGATAGTTTAGTGGTTTCATCAACATGAACCTTGTCGTACGCTGTAGTCGTCTGCCGCTGTCTGAGGAAACTTTGTTGGGCAAAAGCCTGACAGAGTTCCCGGCGGCAAAGGGGCCAGCCAGTCCGTAACCGCAGGTCGGTTGGGTGTCGACGTCGCGATGATTGGTCGAGTGGTAAATGACGCTTTTGGTGGTCCATTGATGGCCGGGTTAGTTGGTTGCAACATCTCAACTCTTGCTTGGCCCACCCCTTTCATGCTGACTGAACGGCTACCACTTCCTGCGAACGGTGGGTCGCGCTGATGTTAAGTCCTGCCAGCCCCGCTGCGAAAACGTAGAAACACCGTCGCGCTGGCTTCAGTGTCGGGCTTAGTTTCGGGACGGTAACCAGCCAACCACTAAACCGACGCGCCGAAGGCATGGATTGGTTTATTGCGTTATCCGCAATCGTAAAAAGCCCGGCCTTGTTGAGGCCGAGCTTTTACTTTTTGTTCATTGCTCAAGAAACAATGATCGGTGCGGGTAGCTGATTATTCGTCAGTTGGTTCTTCGTCCAGATCGATGTCATAGCGACGCCAGACTGACTTTTCCCATTCAAGGCTAGCCGGGCCATCCAGTTGTTGTTGCATCACGCCGAGCATTGGGCTTTGGCCGAATGCAAACTGTTTGCCTTCAGTGGCGAATCGTTCCAGCAGGGCGTCCAGGCCGACTTCCGCAGTTGGGTATCGATTTGTGACGTGCACGACAAAGTGTTTTGACATGTCAAAGTTTGACACGACCGCAACTTCTTCATCGGCCATGTCTTCGAAGATTGTTTCCATGAACTTCTCACCAACATTGGTCAGGACGCCGCCTGTTGAATCTGAGAACTGAATCGATGATATTTGAGCTTGTGGTCGCTGGAAACTCATTGGTGAAGCAGATGATGTTCTCAGCCATGAAAATGGCATCGTCGAGCGTGCGGCGATAGCAGAGCCATCGGGTTTTCCCGTTGCTGTTTCGTCCTTCAATGTCTGACTCATGTCAAGTCGAGCGTCGCCTTCTTTGGCAATCCCATCGCGCACCAATTGTGCAAGTTCCTCGCCTCGTTTTTTTACCAGCTCACGAGAGTCTCTTCGTTTCCAGCTCTGAGTTACCAGTTCTTTGATGCCTGGTTCATCGATTTTTGGCACATGGCTGATTGAAAAATCAATCGCCCAGTAGGCGTAGCGACTTTGTCCGCCATCAAGATTCAGGGTGGATCGCTGAGCTTCACGAACAAGGTATAACTGAGCGTCGTTGTTTTGTTCGTCATTGCTGAAGCCCTGAAATGTAGTCAGAGCCACAGAAGACGACTGTCCAGCCATCATTGGGTTGTCATGGGGTTCAGTCGCGGAGGCGATTGGGTAATCGTCTTCGTCGGTAAGTTCCTGATAGCTAAGTAAAGGGGTCTCGACGTATGACAAGCCGTTGTCCTCTGCGAAAGCTTTTAGTTTAGTCGCGATTTCTGCATCGTGGGATTTCATTTCTTCTCGCAGTGTTTTGAACGCTTCTTCCTGCCCTTCGTTGTTTCCGTCGAATTTATTGGGGGCTGCAGAAATTATTTCAAACCGGCGAGCAGATCGTTCGCGTGCCAGAGATGTCATTTGAGCGACGGCCGCCAACATTTTTTCGTCAGCGGATTCCTTGACTCTCTGTCGTAGAATCTCTTCTTTGATTTCAGCCTTCAGTTCGTCGTTCAATTCGCGATACTCATACTGAATTTCAGCGACATCAGCATCTGGTGTTTGCGGGGTAACGCTGGCACCAAGTGCCGATGGGATGTTTAGTGTCGGAGTTACAGGAGCAGCCACTTTTTCGTCTGCGGCAGGTGTTTCTGCTGTCGGAGTGCTGACATCTGTAGTTGCTGCTGCGGTTTCAGAAGCTGCTTCTGTGGTTGCAGTAACCGGTGGTGCCTCGTCGGTTTTGGATTCTTCGACAGCGGATTCTTCGACAGCTGTTTTTTCATCGGGTGCAAACGGGTCACAGCTGTCGCCGGCAGGGTCCGTTGTTTCAGTGGCGGCCGGTTCAGTGGCGGCCGGTTCAGTGGCGGCCGGTTCAGTGGCGGCCGGTTCAGTGGCGGCCGGTTCTTCTGCTGAAGGAGTAGATTCCTTTGCCGATTCTTCAGCTTTTGGTTCTTCAGGAGTGGGCTCGGCTGCTTTTGGCTCGGTGGCAGCAGGCAGTTCGGCCGGTGCTTCCGGTTTTTTTTCTTCAGGCTTTGGTTCTTCGGTTTTCGCCGGAGTTTCGCTGACGTCAGGTGTTTCTTCGCCTGCAGCAGGCTTTGGTTCTTCAGTTTTGAGTTCTTCAGCAGGCTTGTCTTCCGTTGCTGGGGCTGTCGTTTCCATGTCTGGAAGAACGGTACGCCGAATCAGGGAACTTTCCTTGTTGGCGTTGTAGTACGTTTCGATCTCGGCATCTGTCACTTCACCAGCCTGCGATTCCAGAAAATCAGTATCGAGTTCCAGGTAAGCCAATTGTCCTCGAAATGGCAGGCGAAAGCCGGGTGAACCCGGTTCAACCTGGTTTGGAAATTTTGTTTTGTACTTAGTGAACAGGTCATTGATGTCGGAATCTGATGGTTCGCCCACTTCACTGACGAAGTCATCAACATCCAGCGTTGCCAGATTAAGCTGTTCCCGAACATTCAGGCGTTTGAAGTATTGCCAGTAAACTTCCGGGCCAGGTGGCAATGAAGTCGTGCGGGGACGAAGCATTTGATAGGCCATGCGGGCCTTGATCTCGTCGCTGAGGATTTCGTTCAGCGTTGTGTCATTCAGCGGCTTGCGGTTGTATGACATGTTGTTGCGAATAGTGACATAGTCGGACGTCGTTAGCTTTTCCGATGTCGCACGCATCAGGTAATCGTTGACCATAGATGAGTCCACAGCGATACCCAGGCGATCAGCCTCGGCTCGCATCAGCTTGCCAAAGACAACATCTTCTCGATTGGAACCGTGACCAAATCCGAACAGTGTTGCAAATCTGGCTGTGCCCTGACCAAATGAAGCCTCCGTGGCCTGCATCATCATTTGATTTGCGACGGCTCGTCGCATTTCTAGGTCCTGCATTTCTTCTACTGAAATAACTCCCAGTGAAGTGGAAAGGCCGCTATCTTCTACAAAGCCCGGCAGAATAAATCCAAGCAAAGTTCCAAAGGCAGCGCCTCCAAGGCCCCATTGCAGCCAGCGTCCCTGTCCAGCTCCAGCGACGCCAAAAACGGTTCCACCGAGCAGCAGGCCCAGCAGCCACAGATTCTTGCCGGGGTCACTAAACAGGTCCGTCAAGGTGAACAGAAGCATGGAAAGAATGACCAAAATGATCATCATGCCGCTGGAGTATTTGCGGAAAAACTTAAATGGTGAGGCCATCAGTTTACTCTTAGAATTGGCGATGTGTGGCGGCAGCAATTTCGCTGCGTGCCTTGACAGATTGTGTGAGGAGTCGTATCCCACTCAAGGTCTTAGCAACTTCTAAACAGATAAGAACGCCCGTTTTTGCGGAAGTTCCGTCAGCGCGAAGTGTCTAAGGTCGCAGATTTTAGCCGTCGTTCGAAATGAAACAAGGTCAACCGAAATCAGAAGTTACGTCACAAGGTCGTAGTTCTCATGAGGTGGAATTCGGAAGATTGCCGGGCCACTCGATGACACCTGCGACAGGCGTTTCCGTACCGTTGTGGCGTTCGTTCCTCTGTGATTGCCCTGTACTACAGGCCGTTTTCACTCCAATTTACTCATCAAACCAGTCTGTTTGAGCATGGCAGCCAAAAAGAAGGCACTCGTTATTGTCGAGTCGCCGGCCAAAGCTAAGAAAATTCAAGGATTTCTCGGAGACGACTATGTTGTCCGCGCGAGCGTGGGACATGTGCGCGATCTGCCCGCGAAAGCCGCCGAGATTCCCGCTGCTCTAAAAAAAGAGGCGTGGGCGAAGCTTGGTGTTAACGTAGACAGCGATTTTGACCCGCTGTACGTCGTGCCGCCGGAAAAGAAAAAGACGGTAAAGGAACTGAAAGATCTGCTGAAAGATGCAGACGAACTCATAATCGCGACCGACGAAGACCGCGAAGGTGAAAGCATTGGGTGGCATTTAATTCAGCTGCTAAGCCCAACTGTTCCCGTCAAACGCATGGTGTTTTCCGAAATTACCAATGATGCGATTCTTGAAGCTCTTTCGAATACGCGTGCTCTGGATGAAAATCTGGTCGCTGCTCAGGAAACGCGGCGCGTTGTTGACCGTTTATATGGCTACACTCTGAGTCCTTTGTTGTGGAAAAAAATTGCTCCGAAATTGTCGGCCGGGCGTGTTCAGAGCGTCGCTGTTCGAGTACTTGTCGAACGTGAAACGGAACGAATGAAGTTCCGCAGCGGCTCGTTTTGGGACCTGAAAGCAAATCTGGAGGCAAAGGGCGGAGGATCTTTCGATGCGATTCTTCAGACAGTTGGCGGCAAAAGAATCGCCACGGGTAAAGACTTTGACGAAAACACGGGGCAGCTGAAAGATGGTTCTGACGTCCTGCTGTTGAAGGAAGATGCGGCTAAAACTCTACTGGCGAAAGTTGGTTCTGCTGATTGGAGCGTCGCCAAGGTTGAGCAAAAGCGTCAAACCCGCAAGCCAGCGCCTCCGTTCACAACAAGTACAATGCAGCAGGAAGCCAGTCGCAAGTTGAATATGACGGCTCGACAGACGATGCAAACGGCGCAAAGACTGTACGAAGCCGGTCACATTACATACATGCGAACGGACAGCGTTAACCTGAGCGGTGAAGCAGTAGAGGCTGCTCGTGGTCGCATTGATAAGCTGTACGGCAGCGATTATCTGAGCCCTTCGCCACGACAGTTCACGAATAAGTCCAAGGGTGCTCAGGAAGCTCACGAAGCGATTCGTCCTGCCGGCAAAAAGATGAAGACCGCCGAGGAAATCGGTGTTAGCGGGCCTGAATTTAAGCTTTATCAGTTGATTTGGAAACGTACGATGGCCACCCAGATGGCCGATGCTCAGCTGCGTTTCGATTCTGTCTCAATTGCAGTGGAAGACGCAGAATTTCGAGCCAGCGGTCGAACGGTTGAATTCCCGGGCTTCTTTCGAGCCTACGTTGAAGGCAGCGATGATCCAGAAGCTGCAATGGACGACCAGGACTCGCCGCTTCCGGTGATGAATGAAAACGAAAAGGTCGCCTGTAATAACGTCGACGCGTTTCCTCATGAAACCAAGCCCCCAGCGCGATACACCGAAGCGTCGTTGGTGCGAAAACTTGAGGCCGAGGGTATTGGCCGCCCGTCGACGTATGCCAGTATTATCGGCACCATTCAGGATCGCGAATACGTTAACAAGAATGGAAGTCAGTTAGTGCCGACCTTTAAAGGCCTTGCGGTTACTAAGCTGCTGAAAAATTATTTTCCGCAGCTGGTCGACCTTGGCTTTACAGCAGGCATGGAGCAGACGCTCGACGATATTGCCGCGGGCACAGCGGATCGGCTGCCGTATCTGCGGGAATTTTATTCCGGTGCAGATGGAATCAATGAACTGGTCAAGCAGCGAGAAGCTGACATTGATCCTCGCGAAGCCTGCACTCTGCGACTTGATGGGATCGAAGCAGATGTCCGAGTTGGTCGCTATGGGCCGTACTTCGAAAAAACTGAAGGCGAAGAGAAGCTCACCGCGTCGATTCCGCTAACACTTGCGCCAGCAGATATCAGCAATGACCTTGCTAATCGACTGATCGAAGAAAAGCAGCGAGGTCCAACTGCACTTGGGATGCACCCGGAAGAGGGTGTGCCGATTTATCAGTTGACCGGTCCGTTTGGGCCATATCTGCAATTGGGAGAGGTAACTGAAGAACAGCCCAAGCCGAAGCGTTGCAGCATTCCAAACAGCTTCGACTCGTTAAATCTGGATCTTGATACGGCAATTAGCCTGCTGGCACTGCCCCGCCGAATCGGCAAGCATCCGTTAACCGACAAAGTTGTGAACACAGGTATCGGGCGGTTTGGGCCGTATGTTTTGCACAATAAGGTCTACGGTAGTTACGACCGTAAGGCTCACACTTACGAGTACGAAGGCAAGACATACAACGTGCTGGACATCACGATGGATGCAGCCGTTGAGATGCTAAAAAACACCAAAAAACGTGCTGCTCCGGAACCAATTCGGGAAATCGGAAAGCACCCTGCCGACGACGCTGTGCTTGGCGTGTTCGAAGGGCGTTATGGGATGTACATCAAGCATGGGAAAGTCAACGCGACGATTCCGAAAGATACGGACATCAATTCGATCACGCTTGAGCAGGCGGTTGAGTGGCTGGACGCAAAGGCAGAAAAACAAGGGATAAAGAAGCCGTCAGCGAAAAAGAAAGCGGCTCCTAAGAAAGCCACAACGAAGAAGGCCGCGACAAAGAAAACGGCCAAAAAGAAAGCTGCGAAGAAAAAGACAGACGAGTAATGTTTGCGGGCTGTCACATCGGGTCGCATGGTTCAACGCGGAGTTTTGCGACTTCGCGATGAACAGCTTCGCTGAAAATTGTGACACGCCTGGCTGATTTGTGGCCCGCAGAGGGTGAATGAGGTTTTATTCCGTTACCATTTCCGGCCAAAGTGTATTTGACCAAACCCGGTCCGATTTGAACTGTCGTCGCTTGCTGCATTATTCAAACCAGCAGCGACATTATGCAGGGCGTTGCTAGTCATATGCTGTTTCGTTTGCTGGGCCAAATCACATCTCGATATTCCTCACTTGTTGTCGGCATCTGGGTCGTGTTTCTGGCCACGTCTGTCCTGCTGGCACCACCATGGCTGTCTGTTGTTGAGAACGGTGAATTTGCATTTCTACCGGACGACTCACCCAGCGTTTTGGCGTCGCAGCTATTTCGAGAGGCGTTTCCTGACCACAGCGCATCCAGCAATATCGTGCTTGTTCTGCGTCGAGAAACATCTGCCGAAGAGGGCCTGCTGCCGGACGACCACCTGTTCATGGAAACTGTGCTGGTGCCGATGCTTAGGCGGATCGCTGGCTTTACAGAGATTGATGACGAACCGCAGGAAGCCGCTCAGCCCGAAGAGTCTTTGGTTCGAAAAATCACCTGGCGGGGCACGGAAAATATTGGGCCACTTTATGACAGCGTCGACCGAAAAGCATCGCTGATTGTTCTTGAATTACGCACGGAATTCATGGATGAAGCCAATCGTGAACTGATCAACAGAATTGAAGCAGAGCTTGAACGTCTGCGGCTGGTTCCTGCACCAAAGACATCAACCGGTTCGCCCGCTGCCGAAGTTGCAGACGACACCACTGAATCTGGAAATGGCATCAGCAGCACTAGCTCAGTGGATCTGCTGCGAGCCATACCGGTCGGACTGGACGTCGCGTTTAGTGGGACCGCGATCTACGGTCGTGATGCGATGATGGAGTCACAGAAAAGTTCGCGAGCGACGGAAAAATGGACCGTCCTGCTGGTTATTGTTTTACTGTTGATTATGTACCGAGCTCCGCTGTTGTCGATGATTCCGCTGATCACTGTCAGTGTTTCGGGCACGATTTCGCTGAGCCTGTTGGCCATCGCGGCCAAGCTTGGCTGGGTCCATTTGTTTAATGGCATTGAAGCCTATGTGACTGTCCTTGTTTACGGTGCCGGCATCGATTACTGCCTGTTCATGATCGCCCGCTATCGCGAAGAACTGCTTTCCGGTGCAACCATTGAAGAAGCGCTGTCGCTGACGCTGGAAAACGTTGGAAGTGCACTGGCAGCCAGTGCAGGCACAACAATGTGCGGCATCGGAATGATGTGTTTTGCTGAGTTTGGTAAGTTTCAGCAGGCCGGAATCGCAATTTCATTCGGATTATTTATTTGCCTGTGTGCCTCATTAACTCTGACTCCTGCAATTGTGCGACTTTTTGGCCGTTGGGCGTTTTGGCCTAAAATTCCAGCCAGTCAGTCTGCTTCCGGCGCCACCTGGGTAGCACGCCCCGATTTCTTTTCTCGGCTTATTAATCTTCCCATTCTGAAAACCGGATGGTCACGGATGGCGCAACTATTATTGCGAAAGCCATGGACGATGTGGCTCGGAAGCATTCTGGGGATGCTTCCGTTTTCGATCATTGGGTTTCTGTGCTTTGGCTATCTTAGTTACGGGTTGCTGTCGGACCTGCCTCAGAATGCGCCCAGCGTTCGCGGCGCCAAGGCTTTGCAGGCACACTTCCCCGGCGGTGAAGGTGTGCCAGTGCGAGCGATTATCCGCGTTCCTGGGAAAGACTATACTCGCATGACGCCTCGCCCTCCGGCGGATGTCACCGAACTCACCGAAGCGATTCTGGAGAAGAAAGACGAATTGGGGATTCAATCCGTCAGGTCATTGGCCGATCCGAAAGGCGGGCGTGATATCGGCAACATCATTCTGGCTGCAGAGCGTCTACGTGCCATCCAGTTGTTTGCGTCACGCGAAGACCCTTCAGTTACTCGTCTGGACATCATTTTTCGAAATGACCCGTTTTCAAAAACCAGCATCGACGAATTTCGCACGATGCGGACCGCCCTGCCCCTTATGCTGCCTGAATCAATGAAGGGCGCGACAATTTCGTTTGCCGGTGAAACAGCAAATCTCAGCGATCTGAAAGAAGTAACGGATCGCGATCGAGTGCGTGTTAATATTCTGGTGACTGGCGTGGTGTTTTTGATTTTATGGATGCTGTTGCGACAACCTGGAATTTGCGCTTATCTGATTGTGACGGTGCTGTTTAGTTATTTTGCGACGTTGGGATGTACCTATCTGTTTTTCTGGGCCTCCGATCCAACTGGATTTGCCGGACTGGATTGGAAGGTTCCCATGTTCCTCTTTACGATTTTGATTGCCGTCGGGGAAGACTACAACATCTTCCTGTTGACTCGGATTGAAGAAGAAAAGAAGCAGCACGGTCCGGTGGAAAGTATCACCGTTGCCTTAAATCACACGGGCAGCATCATCAGTAGTTGCGGCATCATTATGGCCGGTACATTTTCTTCTTTGATGGCAGGAAGTCTTGCGGGAATGGACCAGCTTGGTTTTGCTCTGGCTCTTGGCGTGGTGCTGGACACGTTTGTGGTGCGGCCAATCATGGTTCCGGCTTATCTTATTCTTTTGGCAGAAGGACGATTTCGATTCGGGTTTCGAAAAGCGGCTGCGGCTGATGCGGATCTCACCGATGGCCCATCCGCTGATTCGTAAATCGATAACGAAAACGTGTGGGTGAAGCTGTGTCTATTCACAAGCTGGGTCAGTTTCAACGCCGTTTGAGCTTCAACTGGTTACTCGCCACGTTGAAAAGCGATCGCATTAAGCGGCTTTGGGTTCTAAACAATTCGTAAATTTCTGCCCCGATGAAGCGGCATTGCGAGCCTAGTGAATCTTTAGCAGGACTTCGTTTCTGTTGTTATTTGTCAACACGCGTTGCCTTGCGGCGACGCGGCAGATTTCCAAATGCGAGGCCAATGACCGTGTTTCATTGGGTTTACGCAAAAGTGAACATTACGGCACCGCGTTTGTAAAGAAAGGCCTTCACATACCAGTTTGGCGTTGATCGGTAACTGTTCCGAGCCACGTTCAGGAAACGCGTTGTGAGGGTGAAAATGGATTCTTCTGAACTACTTGTTCTTTGTAGCAGCCAGCCGGGTTTTCTAAGAACTCTTGGCGGCAAGCTCGCTGGTCGTTGCCGGTTGCTGGAATGCTATTCACTGACGGAAGCGGCTCAGATGATGCAGCTTCATCAGCCCCGCGTCGCTCTGATCGACCTTAGAAAAGCCGGTGTTCAGCGTTTCGATCGTACTTGGGCGATGGGCCAGAACTCGAAAACAACCTTTCTAGTTGTCGTCACCAATCTTGGTGAACTGGATCCGTCTCAGATTCCCATTGAGATCTCTGAGCAGGTGATTCACGTCGAAGTCGATGCCGTAAGCGGCGATCTGATTTCAACGTTCGAAGCAGTTAAAGATCTTTTGGACAGCAAGTCTATGTTGGCAAAGTTGTCTGCAGAAAAACGGCCCTCACAACCAGAAATGAGCGACGGAGTAGCCTCGGTTCGCTTTGATGTGAATTCGCCGCATTACATTGTGCGTTCAGGGCAGCACCAGGCCGGCGCTTCATTTTCCGGCGCGCAGAATTCAGCTTCAGCTTCGTCGCCAGAGCCGGACGACCGGGGGCGACTGTCACTTTTAGAACGCTACCGCACGCGCTCTCCCGAGTTGAGGCAAATGCTGGAACGTCTTGAGATCGCAGCACGTCACGACGTTACGATTCTGTTGATAGGCGAAACTGGTTCCGGTAAAACTCACCTTGCTCAGCTGATCCACGAATCATCTCAACGGGCCAGCGATCCGTTTTTGACAGTTGCGTGTGGCGCACTGCCGGGAGAACTGATTGAAAGCGAATTGTTTGGGCACGTCAAAGGATCATTCACGAGTGCTCATGCGGACAAAGACGGCAAGTTTCTGGCGGCTGGCCGAGGCACGATTCTGCTGGATGAAATTGACGTTCTAACGCCAGAACAGCAAGTGAAGCTACTGCGGGTCATTGAACGAGGTCTGTTTGAACCAGTTGGTTCCAATAAAACGCTGAAGGTGGAAGCTCGTATTATCGCTGCCAGCAATCTTGAGCTGCAGCCATTGGTTGAACAGGGACGTTTTCGTCCAGACCTGTACTATCGACTTAACACCTTGAGCTTCACCATTCCACCACTTCGTAAACGCCTTCCGGATATTGAAACGCTGGCTCGCTACTTCATTCATCTGCATGCCGAAAGTCACGGTATTGAAGTCCTGGAAGTGAGTGACAGCTTCATTGACTGCCTGATCAGTTATCCATGGCCAGGCAATGTCCGCGAAATGGAAAACGCAATTCGCAGTGCAGTGATCTTCAGCAAAGGCGGACTTCTGACTAAGCAGACGCTTCCGCCGAATATCGTATCCGGCGCGGCTGGCCCGGCCAGCGATCCGTCTGTGGCATCGTTTTTTGGCGGCCGAAAAGGGCAGTCACTTGGAAACCGAATTGAATTGACCGAAAAAGACATCATCGAACAGGCTTTGTTGAACAACAGCTTTAGCCGCACCAGGACCGCCAGGCAACTGGGAGTCAGTCGGGTTACGCTCTACAACAAGATGAAAAAATACGGGATGATGCCGAACGGCAAAGACTGATCCGGACCGAACGCAAGTCGTCTGCGCGTCTCAGGAAATTTCCGGCGTTTCTGACAGTCGATCGACTGTCACTTTGTCGGATTGCCTTTCGTTTCCGCAATTTGTGAAACGAAGCTGCTGGGCAGAAATCGCCTGTAAAACGGAATTCACTTTCCGCGACCTTCAATTTATGTAAACTTGACGAACTGTCGTCCGTTTTGCAAATTGAAAAGGTCGTGCTCATGCTGATTCGTTCCGCGCCGCTGTCCGTTGTTTTTTTATCGCTACTGACAATGTTTATTGCAGCCCCGCAGACCGGGTTTGCTCAGACGGCGAACGACGTTAAGCCACCAGCCGAGTCGAAGCCTGCGGCCGGGGCTGACAAAGACGGTTGGTCACCGCTGTTCAACGGTAAGGACCTTGATGGCTGGAAGGTGACGAATTTCGGCGGAGAAGGGCCTGTTGCGTTTGAAGAAGGCAACGTAGTGATTTCGCAGGGAGTAGACCTGTCGGGCATCACGAGCACTCGCAAAGATCTTCCCAAATGCAATTACGAGATCGAACTTGAAGCTAAACGTGCAGAGGGCAGTGATTTCTTTGTCGGCCTGACGTTTCCTGTGCGGGACAGCAGTTGCAGCTTGATTCTTGGTGGCTGGGGCGGTGGCGTTTGCGGGCTATCCAGCATAGACGGCATGGACGCATCAGAAAATGAAACCACCAGCTACACGTCATTCACTAACAATCAGTGGTACAAAGTCCGCGTGCAGGTGACCGACAAAAAAATTCAAGCCTGGCTTGATAAAGCGTCAGTCGTCGATGTTGAAACGGCAGACAAGAAAATCAACGTGCGGTTTGAAGTGGACCCTTCGAGGCCCATGGGATTCTGCACTTATCAATCTACCGCTCATATTCGCCATGCTCGCATGCGTTTGCTGCCGGCCGTTGAGCAACCAGGTGGCGTTAAGTGAACAAAATTTACGTATTCGGTGGAGTTATGGCACCAGTGCGATGTGGCGGTTTTGCCACATTTAAAATCATTTTGACGCTTTGCTGGTTTACACGTCTCAGGAAGTCTCGTTTTTACGTGGATTCTGCAGCGTAGCGGCTGAAAAATTCAGCTGAACAGATTGGATCCGATTTCTGGCACGGGGTTTGCTTTTTGTTAAGTCCCATTACCCGACACAATCGGCCAACTGTAAAACTGACTACGGAAGACTCCTGTGAAACTAGCCTACCTTGCCGAAGTTACTGCACTGGTGTCAGCACACAGCAAAATGCTGATTGAACAGCCTGAGCAGATTTCGAATGCGTTGCTTGGAGACTATCACATCCAGTCTCGCAACAGATTTAATCGCTGGATGCGCGACCTGAACGATCTTGAAAGCGGCGTTTCAATTCGAGACCCGCTGCACTTGTTTGGATTGAGTTCGCGGTACCCGCCGATTCAGTCAATCACGGAACAGGTTCTGATTAACGACCTTTTGAACCGCGTCTGGACCGTCATTCTGGTGGCCTGCGACGTTCATCGCGGCGAAAATCGAATTCAGCCTCTGGCACACAACGTCTATCGGAGTCAGATGACAGTGCGGCATCAGGCGTTGAGTGTCTGCATGAACCATCCGACAATGAAGCCGGAACAGCTTGTTCATATCGAAAAGCTTCGTTCCTCTTCCGAGCGATGGGCTGATCTGCTGAACTGTTCGTTGATGTCAACCTATGATCTGTGGGACTACGCGTTTGACAGTACTCGAGCACGCGAGTTTTTTAACGACCGTTTTCGAAACGAACGGCTGTCTGCCGAAAACAGCCAGGCGTGGTCTTTGATTCTGGCCGGGTTGCGTCATAGCTTTCCAGACATGGATGGACTGTCAGCCCCTGTGCACGACGACGATCGCATGATTACTCGCAGCATCATTGACTGCTTCCCCGGTGACACACAGAGTATGGCCGTATGGTCACTTCCAACAATCCAGAAGTCTCACATGGCCTGATTTCGATCGAGCCTGATTTCGGAAACACTGCTGCTGCCACATTGAGGAGACATGAACAGTTGGGCCGAAGTTTGGCAGAATATTTCTGACGAAACGACAAAACAGCCATCGAAACGCCCGCCGCCCGTGCCATTCCGCAAGTGCGTTTTCTTATTGCCGCTTGCATCAAGCGTATCATTCCACCGACATGAATTCCCATACGGAATGATATGCGCCCACGTCGTCGAACCATTGCAGCAGCGTGGTAAAGAATTCGTCTGCTCCCAGTGTGCCGCTGTCGCCAATCACGATCAGCTTTCGCCGAGCGCGGGTGAGTGCCACGTTCATGCGTCGAGCGTCTGACAGAAATCCAACTTCGCCTTTGTTGTTGGATCTGACTGTGCACATCACGACGGCTTCTTTTTCACGACCCTGAAATCCATCAACCGTGTCGATTTCAAGCTGATCGTATTCAGCATGCTGGCGCAACCAACGTACCTGAGCCGCATAGGGAGCGATAACGGCGATGTCTTTCGGGCTGAGCCCCGCTTCGCATAGAAGTCTTACCTGATCCAGAACAAGCTTGCCTTCCTGCGGATTAAGCCGGCTAAGGCCTTCTGGTTCCTGTTCTTCTTCCCATCCGGCACCTGCCGTATCGATAAATGTGACAGGCGAAGAATCGAAGCCATCGCTGCGAACCTGAGGCAGGTCCGACAGCAGATGGCCACTTACCGATTCGTCCGCCATTAATGTGTTGTTGTAAAAGTGCTGCGACGAAAAACGCATGATCTGTTCGTGCATTCTGTATTGCACAGTCAGCTGGCGAGTTATGCTGTCGCCATGAGCTTCTACCAGTCGCTGCATGAGACTGATGTCGTAGCCTTCTTTTGCGGCGGTTCTGGAAAGGATCGTTGGAGGCAGCTGGCAATGGTCTCCGGCCAGTACAATTCGGTCGGCGAACTTCAGCGGCACCCAGCAGCCAGGTTCTACGCTTTGGCAGGCTTCATCTATCACCAGCAGGTCGAACGGGTGGTCTTCGATGATGCTGAAGTCGAAGCTGACCGTCGCACAAATTACTCGTGCATCTGCGATAACTTCACCAATGGCCTGACGTTCCATCATGCGGGCCTGTCGTCGCAGTTCGCGAATTTCCTGCTTCTGTTGATATCGCTGTCCCGGAGCAGGTCTTGCTCGAGTATACCGGTTGGCTTTGCGTTCAATCTGTTCGGCTTCTCGCAGCATTTCCTGAATCAGTGGGTAGGAATCGTGCTGTTCAACCAGCGCGTCCAGCGTTCGAGCTCGGACGACTTCCAGCACGCGAGCGGGATGTCCCAGTCTAATGGCAGGTTCACCGGCTGCGACAAGGCGTTCCAGCAGGTTATCGACGGCCGTGTTGCTGGGAGCACACGCGAGAACTCGTTCTCCGTTCGCAACGGCCTGTCGAATGATTTCGACAACTGTGGTTGTCTTGCCGGTGCCGGGCGGGCCATGAATGATCGCAATGTCGTTTGCAGACATTGCAAATTCCACTGCGTTTTGCTGCGACGGATTCAGCTTTTCTGATCGAGCTACTTTCACATTTGGGCGAAACGTGGGCTGACGATCGTATAGCAACATGTCGCGTAATTGCCCGAGTCTTGCTGTTGCGTTTTGGGCCGCATCCATGGCAGCAATTTGGCGTTTTCGGGTGACTTCATCAGGCGACAGGTCCAGGCGAAATTGATCTCCTGCCGGCCAGGTATCGACGGCGATCTCGACGGAATCCATTCGGCGTTCACTAACGACGCCTTGAATGGACTGCACGCGGTCGTTGCCTTCTGACGACAGAATTACCGGGCTACCAACTTTGAATTTGTGCCATGGCAGTCGTTCGAGCGACTTTCTTTTTTGCAGTTTCAGCAGATATCGACCGCCCAGGCCCGATGCGTGACTGCTGATAAACAGTTCCAGCAGCGTTTCGCCGCCTCGTTCCGCCATGGCCGACGAACGGACCTTACGCCTTTCTTCAAGACGTTCAATTTCCGCTTCGCCCTCCATATCCAGCCAGCGGCGCAGGTTGTTGAAGTGTTCTTGAGCTTGTATTGGTCGTAGTTCTTGCGGCATGGCGATGGAGCATACTAACCTGTCACCGCAGCACAATTGAACCCACCCGCTGCGACGGCAACAACGTTCACGTTTCTGCGGAAACATCCGTCCAAAGCAACTTACAGACAACACGTGGCTGGTTTTGGGTCGTGGAAAACCGGTCATCGACCGAAACGCGGCATTCGCGTCCATGATGCAGTGTAAAACGCCGCACAAGGTTTTTATCTACATTTCCACGCTCAGATCAATCCCGTTAAGAACGCAACGTGAATACTATTAATCAAGTGTTTCTGAATCGCCTGCGGCACATGGGAACCGTCGAGGGCCTCTCTACGTTGGTGCTGTTCGGCCTCGCGATGCCGCTGAAATATATGGCTAATATGCCAATGGCCGTGCGAATTGTGGGATCGCTGCACGGATTTCTGTTTGTGACTTTGGCCATGATGCTGATGTTGGCCATTAAAAAGGTGCCGATTCCACGTAGCCTCGCATTTGCTGGAATCGTCGCCGCGATAATCCCATTTGGTCCGTTTATATTCGACCGTTGGCTCGCACGTGTCGCGACAGATTCTGACGCGTAGCGGTTGCCGAGTGGCGGAGGTCCAATCGGGCTATGGTGTTTTCGTTTTGTTTATGCTTTCAATGCGATGGGTCAGCCAGATTTTGAAGTCTCTTCGTCGGGATTCCGACGAATTCGGTGTCGGCGGAAACATCAAAATGAAGACGTCGATCTGCTGAGAATCAAGTCCCCGAGCACGCCACCAGTTGCTATCGGTAAAGTCTGCATCTTCAAGACGCGTACCGTATAAATTGGCCAGCGCGAGTTCCGTTTCCTTCAGGATGGTCGCTTCCAGGTTTGCTCCGCTAAGGTCTGCTCCCGTGAGGTCGGCTCCGGTAAGGTCAGCCATCGGCAGAAAAGCGTCCCCCATTTTGGCCGCCACGAATTTTGCTTTTTGAGCGTTCGACTGCTCCAGCGATGCCGACAATAGATCGGCATTGCGAAAGTCCGTTTCTAATAGAACGGTCTTAAAAAGCGTCGCATTACGAAGCTTCGCCTTTGACAGGTCGGCCTTTGTCAGATCCGAAAGATCCAACGCTGAACCTTCCAGAATAGCGCCCGTCATGCGGACGCCGGAAAAGTTGCACGATGTTAATCGGCCCGATTCAACACGGACGCCCGCCAGGTCGATACCTCGCAGATCCAGATTGTCCAGCAAAGCACTCCGCCATTCGGTATTGCCTGCTGCGGCAAGCTGAAGAAAACATTCTGCTCGTTGCACCGGAGTGAGTCCCGCGTGACACAGTGACCAGAAGGCGTTTTCTTTTTCGGCCGCTGAAGCACGAGACATCTGAGATGTCATCAGGTAGAAGTTGACTGTAATCACGCTGGCGATGACGATGGCAATGAGCCAGGCAACAACTGGTCGAATGCTTCCGTGAGCGGGCCTGTTCTGGGCGTCTTCCAATTTCTCTACACGTTTTTCTAATTCTAATTGTTCACTCATCGCTGCCTGTTTCGCTTACTAACACTGTTGTTCCACCGCCGAAATTGACTGATTTTGATGACTAAATGCGACCGCATGGTCATCGAGCGAATTGGAAAACCAGAGCTCGGTCATCCCGCATTTGTCTGCAAAGCAGCCACGGACGTTATCATCTGGCGGTCAACTTAGCATAATAATCAGCCCTCAATTTAACGGAAAATCGATTGAACGTCGAAACAGACAACACGGACCATATAAATCCCGTTTCCGGTACCAGGACAGCCAGGGCCCGGCGTTCCGGAAAGCGTCCGGTCTTTTATCTGGTGGCTGTTCTTTTGGGACTGTCGCCGTTTATTGCTCTTGAAATACTTCTGCGAGTTTTCGGAATCGGCGAGGACGCAGCAAACGCTGAACTGCATTCAGGCTTTGGAAACGTTGCGCCATTGTTTGAGCTCGACAACGCGCAACTGGCCTATCGGACAAGCCATGTGAAGGAGCAATTCTTTGTTGCTGACTCCTTTTCGGCGAAGAAGTCTGCGAACGAATTTCGCATTTTCTGCCTTGGCGGTTCCACCGTTCAGGGGCGCCCTTATCGTCCTGAAACGTCGTTCGGACAGTGGCTGGAACTGGAACTAAACGCGACAGGTTCGAATAACACATTCAATGTTGTCAATTGCGGAGGCATCTCGTACGCCAGCTATCGGCTGCGTCCGGTATTGAAAGAGGTTCTGAACTACGAACCGGACTTGATTATTGTGGCCACTGGTCACAACGAGTTTCTCGAAGATCGCACGTACGATTCCGTGAAGTCTCGATCTGGTATTCGGCTGCGGGTGGAAGATTCTGCAAGATCGCTTCGTACCGTCATGCTGTTGCGAAAGTTAGTGGGCGGTGAACCTCGCGTTGAACCGACGGAAGAAACAGAACCCCTTCCCGATGAAGTGGAAACGCGACTGGATAACGATGCCGGCTACGCTTCGTACCATCGCGATGAGGAATGGCGTGCTCAGGTATGCGACGAATTTGCCGCGTCTGTGACGGACATGGCAGAAACATGCAACGCTGCCGGTGTGCCGATTGTTCTGGTACGTCTGGGAGGAAACCTGCGAGACTGTCCGCCATTCAAATCAGAGCACCGGGTGGACCTTTCGGTCGAAGATGAACAGACATGGCAGGCCTTGTTTGACGAAGCCGCTGCCGTTGCTGAAAAAGATGCGAAGAAGGCTCTCGAACTCTATCAGCGTGCTGCCAGAATAGACGACCAATATCCGCTGCTGCATTTTCGTATTGCCCGAACTCTTGATAGGCTCGGTCGATTTAACGACGCGCTGGTGAGTTACCAGGCCGCATTGGATCAGGATATCTGTCCGTTGAGAATGTCGACAACGATTGTGGAACGGCTGAAAGCGATCGCTACAGAGCATTCCGTGCCGCTTGTCGATGCGGAATCAGCGGTCGCGGCGATGAGTCCTCACGCTATTTCGGGGTATGACGTTTACATCGATCACGTTCATCCAACAATCGGTGCTCATCAGCGGATCGCGACGGAAATTGTCCACACACTTCGCGAACAGAAAATGTTCAACTTCAAAACATCGTTAACCGTGACACAGCGCCGGCAGCTTTACAAAGCTCAGATTCAACAACTGGAATCGACATACTATTCCAACGGCCGTCGAAGAATTGGCTGGCTGGAAGGCTGGGCCCGGCGACAGCGACTGTTTAATGAAACACTTCCCGTTGATGTTAGAGGTTATGTGTCGACTTCTTCTCGCTATCTTGATCTGCACCGTTTTGATAGCGCATTTGAGAATATGGTTGCCGCCGTTCATCTGCAGAAGGATGCGTCGGGTCTGTTTGTGAAGGCAGCTGCAGCAGTCTTCCAGCAGGGGCGTGTGCGTGATTCGCGCTGGATTCTGGAACAGTTGCAGCAGTGTTCGCTAAGTGATGAACAACTGCGGCCAGTTGACCTTGGCCTATTGGTACTGGCGTTTGAGGACAATAACGCTGCAGCGGCCAGTCAGCTCTTCAGTAAAAGAGCTGAACAATGGCCGGAAATCATTACGAATGATGATTCCGGCTGGGTAAAGGCGATGCCGGACGTCAGCGATCGCATCCGCCGCGAGAATTTCTTGCCGTCGCCGTGAACCTGGTTCGCAAAAAACGTTACCGCCGTTTATTCGCGTCTGTCCGATCGAAGCATATTTGTTCGAGCTTCCAGCTGGCCAATATGCGGCTTCATCACGTTTGAATTCTGTTCAAAGCGAGCATTCTTCGGCACTGCTACAATACCGGAATCGGTTACTGTCAGGCCATGTCGGCGATCTTCGTCTGAGTCATAGCCAATACGCATGCCTTCAGGGATCTGTACGTTTTTGTCGATGATGGCTCGACGAATGCGAGCGTATCGGCCGACTTTCACACCTTCATACAGAATAGAGTCTCGCACTTCCGCATAGCTGCTGACACGAACCGACGGGCCGAGAATAGACCGTTCCACGGTTCCTCCTGAAACGATTGTTCCTGGACAGACCATGCTGTCCAGCGCCTGTCCCACCCGATGTTTTCCGGGCGACGTATCGTTGAATACAAATTTCGGCGGCGGCAGCGGTCGTTGATAAGAGCGAATAGGCC
Source organism: Fuerstiella sp. (assembly GCA_041689795.1). GTDB lineage: Bacteria > Planctomycetota > Planctomycetia > Planctomycetales > Planctomycetaceae > Fuerstiella. The sequence continues at coordinate 56,779 of JBDNFN010000436.1, forward strand.
AGCTTGTATCGTACAGATTGAACTTAGGATCAACTGAAATTAGATCCATGTTCGTTTCGTAGTACGAATCAAGAGTTCCAACGTCTTTCCAATAACCGGGCTGGCCCGTTTTTTCATCAAGGAATGGCCACGCGCGCACCAGATGTTTGTTGATGATTGACGGAATGATGTCCTGACCAAAGTCGCGGTTGCTATTTGGTTTGTTGGCGTCTCGGCACAGGTGGTCAAACAGAAACTCTGTTCGAAAGACATAGATGCCCATTGATGCCAGGCATTGAGTTGGATCGTTGGGTATAGCCTGAGGCTGATCAGGCTTTTCACTGAAGTCGATAATGCGGTTGTCGTCATTAACCTTCATGACACCAAAACGTCGGCCCTCCTGAAGAGGAACCGGCAGGCACGCAACACTACAATCGGCTTCGGACTGAATGTGGTCGGCGACGAACCCCGAATAATCCATGCGGTAAATATGGTCGCCGCTAAGAATTAGCACGTGGCTCGGTGCAATTTGTTCGATTGTGTAGATGTTCTGGTACATCGCGTCAGCGGTGCCAAGATACCAGTTTTCATCAACGCGTTGTTCGGGAGGACGCACGGTGACAAACTCACCCAGCTCGGACGACATGAAGTGCCAACCACGCTCGATGTGTCGTTCAAGACTGGCCGCCTTGTACTGTGTGACGACCAGAATCTTCCGCAGCCCGCTGTTGATACAGTTGGACAATGTAAAGTCGATAATGCGAAATGCCCCGCCAAAGGGCACAGCTGGCTTGCTGCGGTCAAGGGTTAGCGGCTCCAGCCGAGCTCCCTTGCCACCTGCAAGAATAACCGTAAGAACGTTGTTCATGTGATTTCCGTCTTTACAGAACTGCTCTTTGGAACGCGTCTAATAAATCGCGCTCTCTTGAGCTTGGTCGGTCTTCCCGCCGTCTGTGCAGGTAATTTACTGCTTGCCAATGCCATTTGTCGACAGGGGACTAACTTCTATTCAGCGGTTTTGAATTCTTCTTGCAACGACAACCTTTGCTTTTCCATCCAGGCGGATGAAGAACAAAACGCGAGCCGGACCATCGCCGCGAGGCAGTTTTTTCTGCAAAGCCGCCGCATCAACGCTTAGATGACGGCACTTGATTTCATAGTCGCGACTGGGCACCGCTCGCAAATATCGATTCACTTCGCGCGGGTTATTCCCCAACACTGCATCCACCTGAAACGCGGTGACAAAGCTGGTTTCCGGTAGTTGATTGCTGGTTAGGTACTCGTCACTTCTGTCCAGTCGCTGCATGTTGTGTATTTCGCCAACAGCGTCAAGCAGTCCGGAGCGAACGACAGCCGGGTCTGGATCGAAGATGTATTCCAGAACCTCAGGAGATTGAGGGCAGAACGCAGAAAGAGTGGCTACTGAAATTGTTTCGCCGGTTTGCAGAACTGTTGCTCGGAAATCATGTTCGCCCGCAAGGTCTCCGAACCACACCGTTGCCTCACGACACTCACCGTTCAGGCTGATGAGTTCGATTTCACAGCCAGGAAACTTCTGCATAAAATTGCTGGCCGGCCCCAGCTTGATCGCTCCACCGGCCGCCGTTTTGGTCGCCATTTGCATCCAGCCGAGATCAGGACAATATTGTTCCAGCCGTGTTGCCGGTCGATCGCGACCGACGCGGCGATCAGGGTCGGCGTGAATAAGTCGTCCAGTCAGATCCAGTTGATGTGCATCGGCTGTTTGCTGCTGGAGTTCGAATTGGGATGACGTTGCGTTGCGATTCCAGACTTCATTGTTCCACTGACATCGCAGGCTCATGGCTGGATCGACATCGACAGAAGTCACCGGTCCGCGTGCCAGCAGCGCGGCGGCATCAACTCCGATACCGCTGCAGATATCCAGCACTTCAGTGTCCCGCGGAAACCGTTTTGCTTTGTATTGAGCAACCTGCCACGCGGTTGACTGCTGCAGGGAAACAGGAGTGAGCCAGAGTTGGTCGCTGTGCGGCAGCAGTGTTTTGGCTGTTTTGCGGCCATCCAGCAGAATGAAGGCTGCTCGCACCAATGCCGGATGGTGCCGTTCTCGAAGTCGTTCCTGCAGCCCTAGTTCTTTGCCGGTGGACGACAGGATCTCGTCAAGCAGTTCGGGCAACTCTTTCAGTTGACTCAGTAGATCTGCTTCTTCGGGGAAATCAGTTTCTTGAAATTCAGTCACGTTCACGTTTCTACAGGTTCTGATCGAAGGGTGCGTTCAAACTTCACAATATCGTCGAAGTGTATGTAATGACGGCAAATCAGCGGACAAATCGATCGTATCGAAGAAACCAGGGCTAAAAGTTAACAGAGCTGAATTCGGCCAGACCGCTGGTTGGTGCCAGGTGTCCGAGCGTATTCGCCATGGCATTGGCCCGGTCTTCCGGCAACTAAGTGCCTGGGACCGGCCATATTTGCCGTGGCGTTCGGCTAATCTGCATGCAGGCGACTGCTGATCGGTGTTCGAAGGTAAACACGGGTTTTCCCACGACCGCAGAAAGCTACGATTCTGTTTCGCAGCGTCTTGATCCAAATCGACAACAGTCGAAGCTGCCTGCTTCGACTGGTCCAGGCATCATCAATCAAAAAAGTGAATCGCGCGTTGGTTCAGCGGTAGTTCCGGTTTATGGCAGCTTATCGAGAACACATTACGGTAAGTGGTGCGCTAGGTATTGCCTATGCGTTCGGCGCCGTTTTTGCGTTCGGTTTTTCGATCACTCAGGCGATCATTGCTGCAATTCTGACATGGATTTCCGGAATGCTGCCCGACATGGATTCTGAAAGCGGCAAGCCCGTTCGCGAACTGTTTGGCGTCACCTCGGCTCTTGCTCCGGTTTTGCTGCTGCAACACACCAGCAAACTGGGAATCAGCGGCGACCGGGAAATGCTGTTCGCTTTGCTGCTTTACGGAGCCGTACGTTACGGCGGGGCCGCAGTTTTGGGGCGACTGACCGTGCATCGAGGCATGTTTCACAGTCTTCCGGCCTTGATTATCGCCACAGAAATGACATTTCTTTGTTATGCGAGCCCAGCAATAAAAGTTCGTTTGCTGATGGCATTGGGCGTTGCCCTGGGGTTTCTGTCGCACCTTGTACTGGACGAAATGTACAGTGTGCAATGGGATGGAGTTCGCGTGAAACTGAACAAGTCGGCGGGCAGCGCGTTGAAGTTTTTTGGCAAAGAGTCGATACCGAATGGCTTGGCATTGGGGCTGATGATGTTTCTGACGTATGCCAGCCTGTCTTCAGCAGGCGTAATTCCAGACCCCAGCAGGAAGCCAGCTCCTGACATAATGGAAATCACCAGCGAGATGAAAGACGCTCCAGCCTATCGAATGGCGGACGAGCCCAAGGGCACCATCTATCGATAGCTCGGATGCTGGTTGAGCGTGAATTGACGTAACTCGAACAAATCGTGTGTTTTGGAGACATCTGCGGCCACTGGTGTGGCCGTGTTTTCTGAAACGTGAGACTTCTTTCGAACAGCCAGCGGTCTCGTTCTGTGGCGGCAATGCCCGAAATCGCGAAGTGCATCCGATTTGATACGCGTTCGGAGCATCTCGGTTGAATTGCGAGGTTTCCGGTTTAACCTTTGTTCCTCGCACCTGGAAACGCTTGTTTCGAGGCATCCAAGAACAGCTTAAATGATAAGGTAATACTGTGGACGCAAAGATTGTCCTGCTGCCCGGAGACGGAATCGGCCCTGAAATTGTTGCTCAGGGAAAACGAGTGCTGGAAGCAGTTGCCGCAAAATTTGGGCATACGTTTTCCATGTCGGAACACCCCATCGGTGGCAACGCGATTGATAGCTTTGGCGACCCATTGCCTCAGCCGACAATCGATGCCTGCCGAGATTCTGCTGCAATCCTGCTGGGCGCTGTCGGAGGTCCCAAATGGGATGACCCCACAGCTAAGACGCGACCGGAAGTTGGCCTGTTGAAGATTCGCCGCGAACTCGGATTGTTTGCGAACCTTCGTCCAATTCAAACATGGGATGAACTTGTCGATGCGTCGCCACTTCGTCGAGAAATCGTTGCTGGCACTGACATCCTGTTTTTTCGCGAACTAACGGGTGGTATTTATTTTGGCGATTCGGGCCGAAGACCTCACCCTAGCGGAGAACAGGCTTACAACGAAATGGTGTATTCGACCGGTGAAATCGAACGGATTGTGCGACTCGCAGCGCAGGCTGCCAGACAGCGCCGGGGCAAGCTGACGTCAGTCGATAAGGCGAACGTCCTTGAAGTGTCGCGATTGTGGCGGCAGGTTGCACAGCGAATCATCACGGAAGAGTTTCCTGACATAAAGTACGAAGTTGTGCTTGTTGATTCGATGGCCATGCATCTGATTGCTCGGCCTAAAGAATTCGACGTTGTAGTTACTGGCAATTTGTTTGGCGATATTCTCACCGACGAAGCGTCAATGCTGCCCGGTTCACTGGGACTGCTGCCGTCTGCATCGCTAGGTAGCGATGGTCCGGGGCTTTACGAACCAATTCACGGATCGGCTCCGGATATCGCCGGGTTGAATGTTGCCAACCCACTAGCCACCTGTCTGGCCGCGGCGATGCTGTTGCGACACTCATTGAAGTTGGAAGCAGAAGCAGAAGCCATTGAAGCTGCTGTTGCGGCAGTTTTGAAGGACGGTCACCGCACAAAGGACATCGCAGCCAATGGGCCATCGATTTCAACGACAGCAATGGGTGACGTTGTCGTAGAGAAGCTGAACGCATAGGCACTGGAATGTAATTTAGTTACCCGAGTGGGCCCGGCCTTAAGAAAAGGCCGGGCCTTTCTTTTTTCCGCGTTCTTCACGGCCATTTCAAAGGGTCTGAGTCAAACCTGCTGCATGCACAGGAAGCGAAGTGGAATTGACCTGAATCCGACGGGCTTCGTTGTAAGGCAACAGGCAGGTAGTGTCGTTGTATCGATGCGTAAACAGTGTCGAATGTCAGCAATACTGCGAATTGACTAGATGCGACATATGGGGGCTATACGCAGGCTTGCCGGGTCCTGGAATGTGGAAAAGAAGGGCGGCTTATGCTGCTTCGGTTGAATGCGGCAGTTTGTGTTTTTAACCTTCTCCGCTTGGCTAAGTATGTAATTTGGCATGTCAATTTTAGGTTCCTTGGTTAACACACGGAGAAGTTCAATGAAGCACGTTCTTTCACTTATGATGGTTTTTGGCTTGGGATCATTTCTGGCTCCTGCTGATGCAGCTGCCGATTGCTGTGGTCGTGCAGCAGTAAGTTCTTGTGGCGGATGCAGCAGCTGTGCAGCGGCTCCAGCTCCCAGCAGTGGTTGCGGAAGCCACCACTCATTCAGCTCTTGCGGCACATGCAGTGCTCCAACTCCAACTCCAACCTGCTGCGAATCAGCTCCAACCTGCTGCAAGCCAGCTAAGGTAAAATGCTGCAAGCCAGTCCGAGTAAAGTGCTGCAAGCCAGTTAAGGTTAAGCATGTTCGCTGCAAGAAGTCTTGCTGCTGCAACTAATGGCATCAGCGATGCGTTTTGCTTTCTGTTTGGGGCCATTTTGAATGATGGCTCCGGCAACAGCGATCAATCCAAAAATAGAGCTCGAAGTTGACTCAAGTTGACCTCGAGCTCTTTTGTTTTGGATTTTTGAACGTCTTTCTTACTCAAACTGACCGATCGCAATTGGAAAATCCCGTGAAAATCCAATTTGCAGACTTAACGTAGGCGAACCGTAATGAAACAATAACTGTCATTACTAATCCTCGACTGAGTTGGCTTTTCCGGGCTGCCTCAGTCGTTTTGCTTTTTAAGCTTGAAATTTTGCCACGTCGTTTGTCGGCGTCGGTGAACAACATGAATTACAGTGATCGCTATGCCAAGGCACCTGACCTCTCTTTACGACCTGTCCGTCGACGATTTGAAGTCTGTCCTGAAAACGGCGGCCGACTTAAAGGCTCTCTACAAGAGCGGCGACCGGCCTCAGTTATTTCCGGGACGTGTTCTCGCACAGCTGTTCGAGAAACCATCGCTGCGAACTCGGAACAGCTTCGAAGCGGCAATGATCAACCTTGGCGGTGGAGGTATTTTTCTGAGCACGGCTGAGGCTGGTCTGAACGGCCGTGAATCGCTGCATGACGTAGCCACAGTGCTGAGTTCATATAGCGATATCATCACGATGCGAACTTTCTCGCAGACGTTGATCGAAGAGTTTGCCGCGTTGAGTTCCTGTCCCGTCGTCAATGCACTTTCCGACGAACGTCATCCCTGTCAGGCATTGACCGACCTGATGACTCTACAGGAAGTTTTCGGTACGTTGTCGGGGTTGCACATTGTCTTTGTCGGTGACGGCAATAACGTTGCCGCGTCGCTAGCGATTGCATCAGCCATGGCGGGCATGAAATTTACATTGGCAGTGCCTTCTGGTTTTGAATTTCCAAGCAGCTTTCTTTCGGACTTGAAAAGCCGCTTCCCGGACAGCGATATCAACCAGACTCATCACCCCTTGGAAGCCGTCGCAACAGCCAGCGTGATCTACACCGACGTTTGGGCAAGTATGGGGCAGGAAGAGGAAGCGGAACGTCGCAAGCAGGCCTTCGCGAAGTTTCAGGTGAATGTGTCGCTGACAAACGCGGCTCCGGCAACGGCAAAATTCATGCATGATCTGCCGGCAAAACGTGGTCTGGAAGTTACCGACGATGTGATGGATGGCGAACAAAGCATTGTGTTTTTGCAGGCGGAAAACCGAATGCATCTGGCTCGCGGTTTGTTTGCCTGGTTGCTATCCGCGGATTCATAAATTCGTGCAATGAGCCGCAGGTCGTGTTTCCCTGAAACAACTTACGGGAATACGGGTATGGTTTTGGTTCGTGGGGAGCGGAGTTCGACGAGAGACCGCGTCGTTCGCTGCTATGAGTTAGCGTAAATCGCTGTAAGCTCTGGCGGATTGATTGGCTTTCTGTTAATTCGGGTTCCACAACTTCAGCTCTCACAAGGCACAATCGATTTATGTGGCGACTGAATGTGATCTTGTTGCTGGCAATAAGTTCCGTGCCGTTACAGGCATCTGACCTGATTGTTCACAAACTCAATTCTTCGCGTCAGTCGGCTGAAACGTCAGTCAGTGTATTAGTGCCCGACATGTTGGATGCTACTGTTCGACATCGAGTTGTGTATGTGTTACCGGTCGAAGCGAATAATGAGCATCGCTGGGGAGACAGTGTTGCCGAATTTCGTCGGCATGACATTCCCAACAGACACCAATTGATCTGTGTGTTTCCCACGTTTTCTGAGTTGCCGTGGTATGCCGACCACCCCACTGATCTTAAGTTGCAACAGGAAAGTTACTTTCTGAATGATGTTGTTCCGTTTGTTGATCAACATTATTCAACGATCGCAAATCGCAATGGTCGGCTTCTGGTCGGGTTCAGCAAGTCGGGATGGGGGGCATGGAGCCTGTTACTGCGTCATCCAGATATGTTTGCAAAAGCAGCCGCGTTTGATGCTCCGATGATGATGACTGCTCCGGGCAAATACGGTTCGGGGCCTATCTTTGGTACGGGCGAAAACTTCGCCGATTACCAGGTGTCTCGATTGCTTGAATCGCAACGGGAATTACTGTCTTCCCGCCCGGCTCGACTTGGTTTGCTGGGAGCCGGAAATTTTGAGAAAGAGCACGTCCTGATGCGGCAACATATGCAGTTGCTGGAGATTCCGTTTTGGGTGTCAGGAACTTCGGATCGGCAACATTCCTGGAACAGCGGCTGGGTTTCAGAGGCGGTTGAATGGCTGGCTGCAACTGCGGAATCGAATTGAAGGCCGCCAGATGCACAACGGGCACTCAATTTTGAAACAGCATAATTTACAGGCACCCACTACCAGCGCGTGAGTCCGACAATCACGGAAAATTACTCGCTGGGCCGTACAGTCGCGGGACGAAGGCTTAACTCTGTAAAAAAGTGAGCCTCAGTGTCTTGTTCGTGAACTGGTTCGCGGCAGTCGGCGTCAATCCAGCTATTCTTCGTTGACGCTGCGGTACGGAATGAATAGCATCTCTTTCACTGAAATCCTATCAAAAGGCGGAAACTGCGTGTTTTCTGTGATTATTGCAATTCAGATTATCAGCAACTGCGACGTGATCGTCAGCAGTGGTTTCTGACTTGCCTGAGGAATTCAGAACTTAACCATTATAAGCCCTCAGGTCTCCTGAGGGCTTTTTTCTTGTCTCATTTGATGACAGTAAATGATCGATCACGGCACCTTAGTGTTCGATCACAATATTGTCTAACTTTCTTTTTCACCGGGTGTTGCAACCCTTCAGGCAAAATTCAGAATCATGTCTCGAATTCAGCTTTACGATACAACGCTTCGCGATGGTTCTCAGGGAGAAGGGGTCAACTTCTCTCTGCAGGACAAGCTCATGATTGCTCGCAAACTGGACGAACTGGGTTTTGATTACATCGAAGGCGGCTACCCGCTCTCCAACCCCAAGGACGAAGAATTTTTCCAGCGTGCGGCCGACATGGATTGGAAACACGCGAGGATCACGGCCTTCGGGATGACTCGTCGAAAAGACATTGCAGCCAGTGACGACATCGGCATGCAGGCTCTTGTTGGCAGTAAGGCGCCTGTTGTTACCATCGTTGGCAAGACCTGGGACTTGCATGTCAAGGAAGTGCTGCGAGTATCTCTGGAAGAAAACCTGGCGATGATTCGCGATTCAATCGCGTTTGTAAAGTCCGAAGGTCGCGAAGTTATTTACGACGCAGAGCACTGCTTTGACGGCTGGCTTGCCAATCCTGAATACGCCATGTTGACCTGGCAGGCTGCCGCCGAAGCGGGGGCTGACATGATCTGTATGTGTGACACCAATGGAGGTTCTTTGCCGGAACAGGTTGCTGCCGGTGTTGCTGCGTTACAAAAAGAACTTGGTGTTGCCGTTGGCATTCACTGCCACAACGATAGTGAACTGGCCGTTGCGAATTCTCTGGCAGGAGTGCAGGCCGGAGCGATTCAGGTACAGGGAACTATTAACGGTATTGGCGAACGCTGCGGCAACGTGGATTTAGTATCGATGGCTGCCAATCTTGCATTAAAGCTGAAGCACGAAGTGCTGGTTGATGGTGGCATTGTTCGATTGACCGAACTATCTCGATATGTTTACGAAATCGCGAACATGAACTTTCGTAATGGCCAGCCGTTTGTCGGTTCCAGTGCGTTTGCGCATAAGGGTGGCATGCATGTTCACGCGGTCAACCGAATCGCTCACAGTTACGAACACATTACGCCAGAATCGGTTGGGAATTCTCGCCGTGTGCTGGTAAGCGAATTATCCGGTCGAGCGAACATTATCGCCAAGACGACCAAGTTTCAGCTTCAGGAAGATGCTGCGTTGCAGGCGAAGATTCTGAATGCAGTTCAGGATCTGGAAAATGCGGGGTATCAGTTTGAGGCCGCCGAAGCGTCGTTTGATCTGCTGGTGATGAAGCAGGCCGGAACCTATCAGCCGACGTTTCAGCTGGATCATTACCGAGTCAACGTTGAAAACCAATCTCGTGAACCCGTGACGGAAGCCGTCATTAAACTACTTGTTAAAGAAACGTCACATCACGTTGTGGGTGAAGGCGATGGCCCGGTAAATGCATTGGACTCAGCGCTGAGAAAGGCACTGACGGAATCATACCCCGGCCTGTCGGAGATGTCTTTGGTGGACTACAAAGTGCGAGTCATCAATAGCACAGAAGGCACGGCGGCTCGCGTACGAGTTGTGATCGAAAGCAAAGACAAGTCAGGCGTCTGGAGCACCGTAGGCGTGAGTGAAAATATCATCGAAGCCAGCTGGATCGCTCTGGTCGACGCCTTCGAATACAAAATCCATAAGGATCGCGGTGCTGTCGGGTAAGTCTGACAAAATATCGCGGCTAAGTCTGAACATGCGCACTGACACACTGTCCTGACAATTCTGAATCTCAAAACAATATGTCTACCGAACTTCCAAAAGCTTACGAACCATCTGCAGCTCAGGCCCGTTGGGTTTCTGAATGGGAATCTCGAGGTTACTGCGACGCGAATCCACAGTCGGATCGAGAATCGCATACGATCATGATTCCGCTGCCGAACGTCACCGGGGCTCTGCACATGGGGCATTGCCTGAACGGAACCGTTCAGGACCTGCTGACTCGCTGGCGACGCATGCAGGGACGCGAAGCGTTATGGATGCCCGGCACAGACCACGCTGGCATTGCAACGCAGGCAATTGTCGAACGTCGCATGCTGGAAGAAGAAGGCCTGACTCGCCACGACATCGGCCGCGACGCATTGGTTGATCGCATCTGGAAGTGGAAAGATCAATACGAAGCTCGCATTCTAAATCAGCTGAAGCAAATCGGTGCCAGTTGTGACTGGCGTCGAGTTCGCTTTACGCTGGACGACGTTTGTAGCAGGGCCGTTCGACGTACGTTTTTTAAGATGTTCAGCGACCGGCTGATCTTCCGAGGCAAGCGGTTGGTTAACTGGGACCCACATCTGCAAACGGCCGTGGCTGATGACGAAGTTTTTACCGAAGAGGTGGACGGTCATTTCTGGACGTTCAACTATCCCGTGGTGGATGCCGATGGCAAGCCAACCGGAAAGAAGATCAGCTACTCGACAACGCGTCCGGAAACGATGCTGGGTGATACCGCTGTGTGTGTGCATCCCACAGATGTTCGTTACGTAGACATCATTGGCATGAACGTGCAGATTCCGGTTAACGGCCGGTTGATTCCAGTCATCGCCGATGCTTTGCTGGCAGATAAAGAACTCGGCACCGGAGCTGTAAAAGTCACGCCTGCTCACGACCCGAACGACTATGCGTGTGGTCTTCGTAACAATCTGCCGATGATCAATATCTTGAATGCCGATGGCACCATCAACGAAGAAGGTGGCGAATTTGCGGGCATGGATCGCGCTGTTGCTCGTAAAGCCATCGTGGCGAAAATGGAGGAACTCGGGCACTTTGAAGGTGTCGAAGATCGACGCATTCCCAAGAAATTCAGTGATCGCAGCAAGACAGAAATCGAACCGTATCTCAGCGATCAGTGGTTCGTGAAAATGGACACGCTGGCACAGTCGGCGATGGATGCTGTTAGTGATGGTCGAGTAAAAATCTTCCCGCAGCGATATACTAAAACCTACATGGACTGGCTCGGCGAAAAACGCGACTGGTGCATCAGTCGTCAGCTATGGTGGGGACATCGGATTCCGGTTTGGAGTCTTGAAGTCGACACTCCGGAGAATGAGTCGCTTGACTGGGAGCACGCGGCCTTTATTCAGATGTCCGGCATCGATCCTGGCACTTGCAACGGCAAGCTGTCGGTTACGATTGGCGAAAGTATCCACGAAAGGAAAACTCTGTTGCTCGCGTGCGTGCCAGAAGACTGTTCGGAATTGGAAGCACAACTGGAAACCGCTGGATTCCAACAGGATCCAGACGTTCTTGATACCTGGTTCAGTTCTGCTATTTGGCCGCACGCCACGCTGGGCTGGCCGGATCTGGAACATAATCCACCAGTCAAGGGTGAAGAATCGCGAGCAAACAGTGGCAGCAACGAAGTATTGGACTTCTTCTACCCAGGTTCGGTTCTTGTTACGTCTCGAGATATTATCACGTTGTGGGTGGCCCGTATGGTGCTGGCGGGCCTGTACAACATGGGCGATGTTCCATTCGAACACGTTTATATTCATCCTAAAATACTGGATGGACTTGGACAGACGATGTCTAAGTCCAAGGGGAACGGAGTCGACCCGCTGGAACTGATCGAAAAGTATGGCACCGATGCGGTGCGGTTTACGATTTCGTCGCTGTGTGGTGAAACTCAGGACGTGCGACTGCCGGTTGGCTATGAATGTCCGCACTGCGAAGCCATTACGCCGCAGACGAAAGAACATCAGGACATGAAGCCGCTGGGTGGAGCGACTCCGTCGATTAAATGTGGCAAGTGCAATAAAAGTTTCCAGTTTCCAAGCCCGTGGTTCACAACCGACGAAGGAGCGGCGGTTGCTCGAATTGTCAGCGAACGCTTTGAGTACGGTCGCAACTTTTGTAACAAGTTGTGGAACGCATCACGATTTGCCTTTATGAATCTGGAAGGCTACACCCCGGCAGAAATCAAACGGGATGAACTTCAAACCGAAGACCTGTGGATTCTGAGTCGTCTGGCTACTACGGTTCAGCAGGTCACAACCATGCTGAACCGTTATCATTTCGACCAGGCAACTCGTGCGGTGCGTGATTTTACATGGAACGAATTCTGCGACTGGTACGTCGAGATGGTCAAGCCGCGACTGCGCGATGAGGCCGCTCGGCCATTGGCTCAGCGAGTTCTTGTGGTGGTGATCGACAACCTGTTGAAGTTGCTGCACCCGTTTGCACCGTTCATCACAGAAGAACTTTGGCAGAAGCTAAACGAACTTGCTCCTGTGCGAGGTTTGAACGATCAGACTGCTGCATCAGAAAGCGTGATGATCGCAAATTGGCCGGAACTCGGTAGCGATTTAATCAGCGCAGAACTGGAAACACGCTTTGAGCGTTTGCAGCAAACGATTGTCGCGGTTAGAAACGTTCGAGCTCACTATAAGATCAGTCCTAAAGAGCCGCTGAAACTGTTCATGAAGTGTTCGCCGGAAGTGGCTGAACAAATGCGAGCCGTTTCAGATCAGTTCGACAATTTATCGCGGACGATGCTGGAAGCTGCTGGGTTGGATGTGACCCCGCCAGCCGGTTCTGCGAACTTCAGTCTGCAGGATGCGGACGGATACATTCCTCTGGAAGGGCTTGTAGATGTTGGGGCCGAACGCACCAAGTTACAGAAGCAGGCGGACGACTTGCGAGCACAGATTGCTGGCAGTGAGAAGAAGCTAAGCAGCCCGAATTTCGTCGACAAGGCTCCTGAACACGTGGTCGAAGCGTTCCGTCAAACGCTGACAGAACGGCAGGCTCAACTGGAAAGCGTCGAACGCATGCTTCATAAGCTCGGGGACGGCTAATTCACGAGTTTGTAAATTGTAGAAAACGGAATGTTTGTGGGTTGCTCTGAAACCGTACTAGACCCAGAACAAGCGACACATCGATTAGTTTTGGGTCCAGGCGTCGGCGCGGCGGGTGCTGGCCGTCGAGGATGACTCGCGGGTGCGTTGGGCTGAGTTGGGTGGCGGCATGACAAATTCGTTTCAGGTTGAGAGTGACGGCA
>JBDNFN010000437.1:0-7399 GCA_041689795.1 Fuerstiella sp.
ATTCTCAATGACGGCGCGCATCATGACGCTCACGGGACTGGCTTCGACAAAGCGTTCAAACGGGCCGTTGAGTAACATCCATGTCCCCCTCGTCAAAAATTTGCACGATCACGATCACGATCACGATCACGATCACGATCACGATCACGATCACGATCACGATCTCGATCTCGATCTCGATCAGCCCGCTATCTTCTCTCACCTCCGCCAATGCTCATACACCAGTTCCTAAATAACATTTTCACACCTTCAAAGGGCTGCCGTGAACACCCCAATACAAGCACGATGCGCGAGCGAGTGAATTTTGCAATGGCTGGATTAACTTGCTAACGTCGCCTGCTTGTAAATTTGCGATCCCGGAAACGTATCTGCAATTGTGGCGTTTTTCGAACAGAAAAGCGAACCCGTAGCTCATTGCAATTCCATCCTCGCGTCTTATCAGTGGCGACCAGCCTGTGTCCAGCCGAGCCAATCGCCAAATCGGCATCGCTGCTAACTTCGTATGGCCCTCAGAGGTCTGACTATGGCGTGGCCTTAATCAATTGCGAGTTGAGTTCTTGAATCAGTGTTTTGAGAGACAGGATCAATTCCTGTTGTGTTTCATCACGTAAGATAGTAATTCCAACGCTCTCTCCGCTGGCTGCTGCATAAGTGCGTATGCGCCATATGATTTCTGTCATTGGCATTCCATGCAGCGACTTGCCGTTCACCTTTAACAGTTCATCGCCTGTTTTCAGCCACGCATTGTCAGCGAATGAATCACTCTCGATCGCCAACAGTACTGTTTTAGAATCACAGCGCAGGCAACTAAACCCGATGGTCTGAGATGGCTCGCGATCGGATTCGTCAAACCTTTCGCCTTTCGCCAGATACAGCATGCCCGCATCTAAGCCTAACGTCATCTTGTAACGTCTAAAAAAGCCAATCCACTTCGACTGCTTTCATCTGGCGAGACGACTTCCAGATCTTTGTGGTCAAATTCCCCCATTGATACGGTTGATAAACGACCGCGACGGACTGAACGATGCCTCCCAGCCATGGTCATGAAAGCTGGTTCTCCTTCCTGCACTTTGCCGGCCGACTTCAGTGCATCAAACATCGCCCAAGTTAAAGAGACGGAACCAGAAAACCGATTGTCCAATACAAATAATTCTACCTCAGAGTCAGGAAGTCGCAGGTCGACCATTGGTAAGTCTGCATCGCTGAAACGAATTACATACGGCTACCCCAGCTAGGTTTTGGTGAAGAATCATCAAAGGCTCGGACAACTTTTGTATCAACATCAAGTTGCACGACGCGAGAAAAAAACGGTACGCCGATGATTCCTTCGACGTTTCGGCCGGTGGCGTCCTGATCCGGTGAGGCATCGAAACCTACGACGTGCTTCAGGCAAGTCCACGCTTTCCCGCAACATACATCTGCAGAGAAGCAAAGATCGACGCGGGCACACTAGACGCATCGAAGGCGTTGAGCGATGTGTTCCTGAGCGGACTTCCAAGATGTGGCCGCAGACTTGTATGAAAAAGAACCGTTGAGGCGCCGGGATCCAGAAGGAACACTCGGCTTTTTCCGCCGAGTTCAGCGGGAAGCGTTATGACATCATCAAACGGTGGAAGTGGAAATTCATCCGCTTTTGTCAGTTGCCATGTGAACATGACTAAAAGAATGGCAGCCGAAACGTTAGGTGGCCCCCACGAGCGATTCCTGACCATCATCTGATTCACTCTTGGCCTATTCGAAACATGACCTATGGAGGGTAGTGAGTCGCCACAAGCTCTACCAGTCGCATCCGGGCCGGCAGAAGGTCGACGCAGTCTTGAAACCGGATGAACTGCAAACACGCAGCGTCACACCATCGCAGAAAAAGCATGGCAGTGCAGCTCGCTGTTTCGTGGCCGCGAAGAATTCGTTTAAGGCTGCAATGGGCATTTCCCACGAGCCAAAACGATCGACGCGCTTTTTATTACCAGTTTTAGTTGGTCAGAACGCTGCTGACGCTCGATTCTGTTCCGGGCGTTCCACTAAGTAAAAACTTGCGGTGGTAAATTTCCTGATTCGCGCTTTTCAGGACCATCTGATAGTTGCCCGGAACAAGCTTGTTTCCAATCTTGTACGTGAAGTTGGCTCGCAGCATTTCGCGAGTTACAAACTGGCCGAACTGTTCAATGGTGCGGTTTTCTTCGTCCTTCAGCAGGCATTCAATCCACATATCTTCGTGCGGTGGATTCAGGTTTGCCTGAGCAAGCATGAGTTCACCAAACGTGAATTCAGTTCGTCGATTCGCCAAAAGTTCGCCTACTGTCTGCGTTCCGATTTCAAAGTTGAAGAACTTGTCCTGTTCGCGAATATTTTGCTGCTGCCTGTCGATCATCGTTCTAGCAACCGTTGAATCCATTGGCTTCAGACGATATCCGCCTTCAGCGGTGTTGGTTCCGTAAATATCCAGTCGCAATTCGGCTTCCGTTGCAGCGATTGCACAAAATGCGGCCATACAAGTCCAGACAACGCCCGCAGGAACGGCCCGAGGGATTCTGTTTAAAGTACGCTGGCCAATAGCGGCAGGCCATTTGGCAAAACGGGCGACTCCGACACGTCGCACAAAGTTTCTGACGATCAGCACATCGCGTTCTGATGCAAATGCAAAGTAACCACTGACACAGATGGCAGGAAAAATGTACAGCCCCAGCGTAAGCCACGTCATAAAGTGAAACGTCGCGCCCAGGCCCAGTACAAACAGGCGTCCCATGGGACGCCATACAAGAAACGGGAACATCATTTCCCAAACCACGGACATATACGCGCTAATCAGCAGCATGGGAGCCCACATTGCCATGACTTCGCCTACCGGATTTTCGTAATTCCAGTTGCTCAACATCCAGTAACGCATCTGTTCGCCACTGAAGAATGAATCGGTTTGAATTTTTGTGATGGCCGCTCCGAAATACACGTGAGCAAACAGCAGTTGCATAAGTCTGGCGGGCCAGACGGGAAACGAAGAAGGAACAACTTCGGCGCCGGTCGCTGAACGCTTTTTTAGAAACGCATCGATCGACCAGACGGCTCCACAATTGGAAATCGACAGCAGCAACAGCAGGTGAGACGCGATGACGGAATACTTCGTCATGGTGCCCACACCGTCCAGAAAATTAAAATAGATGTACAGCGTCGTGGCGATGCACAACGAAAGTCGTGTGCGAAAACCGATGATCGCGGTGATAAGGCTCAACAGCAGCAATGAGTACAACGGCACGGCCAGATTCGGCGGCAGCACGGGCAGTACGGAACCGTGACCAAACAGTTCGAACATCTGCACGGGCGCACCGTCTGATGTGTACAGTTCTCGCACGTGCGGAAACCGCATAAACATCGGAGTGCCAGCTGCAAGTGGCAACATCATTCGTACCATCGCAACGCCAAATGGTACTTCTCGCAAAAAGAAGAAACGTCCCAGTTGTGTTTTTGGCAGGCTGTTTGTCGCTGGCAGATTCATCCGTGAATTTCCGAATGGTTGAAGGATGTTGTAAACGGAAAGGCGAATCAGTTAGTAGACAGACCGGTGTTGTAACTGGAATTCAATGTTTTGCCGGAATCCTGCGATGTTGGTGTAAACAGCGTGCTGTACATCGCAGTCGCCTGCTTGGATTGTCGTTGCAATCGAGGATTGTCGTAGACGGCATTCAGACGTTGCTGAGTATGCCAGTCGGGAAAGCTGGACAGTGGCGTTCCATCTTCTGCGCAAACGGCTCGGAGATGAAAATACGATAGCTTGTCGTTTGGTCGGTCAAAGTAATGAGCGTACAGCTTTGGCGGAAGGTTGTACTGTTTAGGCCAGACTTCTTCTACTACGTAAACTCGGTCGATACCTTCATGCACAGAATGCTTTAGCACATTGTTGATGTGTGCCGGTAGTAAATGGTTAGTGTTGTCGTAGTGAATTCTGGCAACGTGGCCGAAGGGATGAAATTCTCCCCAGGGTTCGCGCACTTCAAAATAATTGCCCTTTGAATCTTCCGCGATAATGTGAGTGCGAGCATCCCAGGCCGTCCAGCCGCAGAACATATCCCACACTACAAAATAGCTGAGTGTGTTACCGCAGAGTCCCACTTTTAGTGCATGAGCCATAACGCCCCACGACAAAAAAGAAACGTAGACCCCAATAAACATGCAGGCAATTAGACTTTTCCAACGCGACATCGCTGACCTTCCGTGGTGGCGAGAATTCTGCGTACAAACATTGCTATTTACTGCCGCTTGCTGAAAATCACAGCGTTGTGCAGCAACATCAGCTGTGGAATCTGCAATGTTTGCTGATTTGCGTCAATATCGATCCCCGCTGGCAGCGAAATCCGTCAGTTTCGAGACATTTCCCTGATGCTTATGCAGCTTGAATCTGAACCGGAATTTATCGAAAACGCGACTTTCCGTCCGGCTTGTAGCAGCGCCTTTTGGTGCAATCCGTTTCGAACATGGGACAGGAATTAGGCAGAAAGACGTGCAAAAAGCAGGCGACGAACACTTATTGCGACGTGTGGCCCGGATAGGCAATCGCAAAAAAGAACGCAACGATTCACTCTTGACGAACAGATAGCCGGGCGGTAAGTTGCTATTGACTGTCAACAATAACTTTGTGCTGTTAAGGAGAACAGACCATGCTTGTGCTTTCACGACGTCTTCGCGAACAGGTGTTGATTCCAGGGTTGGATATCAAGATCACAATTCTAAGTGTTGGATTGAATCGCGTTCAGTTGGGTATCGAAGCTCCTCAGCATATTCACATCACTCGCCCGGAAGCGAACCGGCCAACTTCTGCCGAACTCGACGATGAATCGCTGCGAGGATCCGTTGGTTGTTCGTCCGAAGGTCGCATGACAAAACTCGCTCTGTATCCTTCGGTTGAATTTCAAATTGCTTAAAACAGCTTGTGCGCCATTTTACGCCCTGACCGAGTTCGCGGCAGGGCGGAAATCTCGTTTCCCAATCAGCGGTGCCCTGGTGTAACCACCCACAACATAAGGTCGATTTCGGTTTTCACCGATCTGCCGGGGGCAATTTTTAAGGGCGAGTGCTTGTAGGTGAAGCGGGCGAGAATCGATTTTGTTGCCGCCGAAATTGCGAGAACTGACGGCCGGGCTGCGATCGTGTTTGAATTTCCCAGAGCAGCAAAAAAGTGTTTCCGAGCGTCGGCTCAAGCAGCCTGATTCGAAGCCTCGTTAGAATTTTCGCAGCTCTGTTTTTGACGACAGGCTTTTCTGTTCTTCAATCTGCATGTCGGTAATCTTCCATGTGCCGTCACGAGGTTCGACGGAAAACAGAGCACAAAACTGGTTCTGACGTTCGTGGACGTGGCCCCAATGTTCCACAGTACCGCTTACCGTCCAGCGGCTGCGAAACTGAAAACCGGGCCACGCTACGTTTTCGCTCTTCTGTAGGACCTGTTCAGCCGCATCGTAATTTACAGAACGAACCCGAGCTACAGCGCCGCCCTGTTCTCGCATTGCCAGGCTTTCTCGCAGTTGAAGATAGATGGTTTCCAGCAGGTCGCCGGCAACAGCCGTCGACAGTACTTCATAGATGCGACTTTCCGTCCCAAAATCCAACGCCCGGTACGCTCCGCTGTGAAGTGATTCAAATACTTCCCGAGCTTCAGCTGCTGCGACGATCGGACGTTCACGAAACGGATTCTCAGTTTGGACACAAGCAAACGGCCACATGACGACGCCAACAAACAACAATGCCGCTGCAACCTTCACAGCTGACCGGCGTTTGAGCAGCAGCCAGAAAACGGCCAGCAGTCCGCACAGAATTGTACCGACCGGCAGTGAAATCTGTGGAATTGACGGGATTTCTGCAACCACGAGTTCTGCTGGTTTCGGCAAAGCAGATTCGTCTGCCTTCCAGGTAAAGACGTTGTCTTCCGCTTTATTGAATACTGAAAATTCAAAGCGTTCCAGTTTTTCGGGATAGCCGAAAATGACCGATTGAATTTTCCTAACAACAGATGGGTGGAACTTGTCCCACGTGATGCTGACATCACGGACAGCATCGTCGCTGGTGCGATACGTCATAATGATGCCGACTCGCCCGTTTGCAAGGCTGACTTTCTGGGCGTCCGCTTGTTTCGCAAAGTCTTTCAGGTCGAGTCCATAGAAATCGATCCGAGTAAATTCCGGCTTCACAGGAACGCCGTTTATCGTGGTCGGATTAACGTCCGTGAGCCAGCCTTTGATGAGTTCGCGAACGGCATCCTGTTCGTTGATTTCCACAAACGCCGGGGCTTTATGTACCAGCGGCAGAATGGTTTTAAGATTCGCCAATGGAATCAACACTTCGTGGCGAACTTCAGCCGGTTCTATATAGATAAAAGAATACACGCTGCTGTAGCTGGTGATTCCCAGAGTTGCTTCGCGCTGCTTTTCGAACCATGCCTCCCAGTCGGCGTCGGTGGCTTCGTCGCTGAGTTTTTCGCCGCTCCAGTCAAATCTCAGGGTCTCAGAGGCTCCGGGTTTTAGGTTTTCCGTGTACGTCAGGTCGGTGCCCGACTGATGCAGCGTCAGCTTCATTTCTGATGGAACGATGAAATTTTCATCGCTGATGTCCTGCTGAATGGTTAGAAATTCCGGAGGCGATTCAAAGGCGTATTCAATTTCATAGGTGGCGGTGTGCAACATCAAATCCGAAACCGGAATACCTTCTTCCGGAATATCAAACGGTTGCACATCAGTCACTTTGCCTTTAAAGGCCTCTCCGTTGGAATCTCGCAGTGTAATTTTCCGCAGCAGAAAATCGCGGTGAAGTTCCAGTCCGCGCCGCAGTTCGGCGGGCGGCAACACGTCCATTTCGTCGGCTTCCAGACCTTCAAACAGAAACAGATCTTCCGCAAACAGTTTCACCCGCATTCTGGCGTTATTGCGAGTCACATAAACCTGAGTTTCCGTGACAGAAATTGGATGCTCAATTGCTGCCGCCGTCGCTTGAGAACTTGTTATTAGCAAACCTGCCGCCAATGCAATCATCAAAACGAAATGCAGCCAGCGTGGCCAAGTCGATTGTCGGCGGACGAATCTGGCTGAGGAAATCAGGGAACTACAGTTTTCAGAAGTCGGCATATGAACAGATCGTGGGGCGTGGCAGAATCGACTTGATGCCAACAGCATAACCAAACAAAAGCGACGAACCACCGTTTGGATTGTTTTCACCGGGATTCAGCGGCAGTGGCTGATTTGAATCCCGGGCACGCGGGCGAAATCAAACATCTAGTCCCAGAACAAGCGACACATCGATTAGTTTTGGGTCCAGGCGTCGGCGCGGCGGGTGCTGGCCGTCGAGGATGACTCGCGGGTGCGTTGGGCTGAGTTGGGTGGCGGCATGACAAATTCGTTTCAGGTTGAGAGTGACGGCA
>JBDNFN010000438.1:0-16279 GCA_041689795.1 Fuerstiella sp.
AAAATTATACTGCGGCCAGATACGGCGAATACGAGTGCGACTTTCACTGCTCCACGATGTTCCACTTTCGGAAAGGACAATTACACTCCAGGGCTCGATGCCACCGTTCTCGCTTTTGAACGACGTGATGCCAGTGGTTAGACGGGTCATCTCAGCCGTGACTTCGGCATTGCGGGCGTTTCTCATTGCTCCGCCGATGGCGGGCAGAATCAATGCCAGCAAAATGCTGATGATGGTGATAACGACCAGTAGTTCTAGCAGGGTGAAACCTGCGTTGTGAACTAGTGTTTTTCGTGTTGTCTTTTTCATCGGTATCGCCTTGTTGAAGTGCGTGGCCTTCAGCGGCTGTTTAGTTTTGAGGTAAATGTTTCGAGCCAGCAGTTGCCTGTGAGGGCAGTCGTCATGTTCGATGATTTTATCGATCGCTGACGACTGCCTTTGACAACCAGTACTTTATGACAGGTCATTCAGCAGCTTAATCAGCGGCAGGAACAACGCGATTACAATGAAACCGACAATCAGACCCAGAACGACCACCATGATCGGTTCCAGCAGGCTGATCAAACTCTCGACCTTAACTTCCACTTCTTCGTCGTACACGTCCGCCACTTTGTAAAGCATGTCGTCCAGGGCACCCGTTTCTTCGCCCACATCCACCATGTTCACAACCATGTCGTCCACGATTCTGGCTTCTCGCAAAGGCACCGCAATGGTTTCCCCTTCACGAATCGCCGTATAGATATTGTCGAACGCTCTTTCAAACACGTGGTTGCCTGCGGTGTCTCTGGAAATCAATATCCCTTCCAGAATCGGCACCCCGGAAGCAATCAATGTCCCCAGCGTTCTTGTGACTCGCGCAATAATCCCAAGGTGTAAAATCTTGCCGACCAGTGGCAGCCGTAAAGACAGCCAGTCGACCACAAAGGCCCCCGTTTTGTTTTTCTTCACAATCTTTATGAAGAGGTAAAACCCGATGGGACCAATAAACAGCATGTACCAGTACTGAACCATCCAGTCGCTGAACCCAATCAGCATGTTGGTCATCGCCGGCAGTTCTGTACCGAAGTCGTCGAAGATCTTTTTAAACTTCGGAATGATGAACATCATAATGAACGACACGATACCCACTGCCACGGTGATAACCGCACAAGGGTAAATCATCGCTCCGGTGATCTTGCGTTTTAGTGATTGAGCTTTTTCCTTAAACTCAGCCAGACGCTGCAGAATCACTTCCAAAGCACCACCGGCCTCGCCGGCTTTCACCATGTTGCAATACAGGTTGTCGAAAGCTTTAGGCTGCTTGCTCATCGCTTCAGACAACGTGTTCCCGGATTCCACGTCTTCGATGACGTCCATCAGAGTATTCTTGAGTGCTCCCGGTTTGCTCTGGCCTTCCAGAATTCGCAGACTTCGCAACAGCGGCAGTCCAGCGTCCTGAAGAGTCGACAACTGTCGAGTAAACGTGCACAAAAGCTTGGGCGCTACGCCGCCCATCGTAAAGGTCTTCTGCTTACCCTTTTTGCCTTTGGCTGCAGCCGCCTTCGATTTCTTTTTCCGTTCCTTTTCACGAATCTTCGTGACGTAGAAACCCTTCTCCCGGATCATCGTCTGAGCTTCGCCCTCAGACTGTGCCTCGATGGTGTCTTTCACCTCAAGACCGGTACTATCCATGGCTTCGTATTGGAAGACTGGCATAACGTCACCTCAAAGAGAGCGCTTAAGAAAATGACGCCAGACGGACCATAAGTGGCCTCGAGCAGCAGACCGTAGCAACACGCTACAAATCTGATTCCTCCCTTAAAACGCATGAAGATAAATGCGGCTACTGTTGCCGAATAACCCCTTCATACCATTCAAGAGCAAACGTCATTCCATGAAGCTTGATTTGTTTCTAAATCGTTATGTTTCAGCAATTTGCGTAAAACAGAAATGTATAAATGAATTCAACCTGTCAACCCTGTGTTTTTCTGCTGTAGCAAAATCACACACTGGTTAATCTTTGTGTATAACGCGTTTCGAGCGACAGGTTTCGGATGTAAATTTCTGAGACATTCATCACTGCTAACTTCCGTTAATCTGCGTTATTCCGAAATGGCATGATGTCCTGATACTCGTGACATTTTGGCTGGCCCTGATGGCCATTCGAAGCCCTGACAAAGTCACAACCTGTGCAAAGACGAATGAGCTCACAGGACTGCTGTAACGCACTCAATCCAGCGACTTTTCGCCCGGTGCTAATCGATATCTTCCATCACGGTTTCTCGCACAATTTCGTCGATAGTTGTGAGACCATCGAAGATCAATTTCAAACCTGCTTCTCGCAGTGTTGTCATTCCCTGATTTCTGGCGACGTCACGAATTTCATCCGCCGATTGTTCGGACGCGACGCAGTCACGAATTTCGTCAGTCACTTCCATTAACTCGTAAATTCCGACTCGGCCTTTGTAGCCCGAATTATTACAGCGTGGGCAGCCTTTACCGTAGTAGAATTTATATTTTCTGGCGATGTCCAACGGCAGTTGCAGTTCCATCAACAGTTCGTCAGACGGTTCAAATTCCACACGACATTCCGTGCAAATTCGGCGTACGAGTCGTTGCGCAAGAATGCCTTCGACCGTGGCGGTAATCAAAAACGGGGCCACGCCCATGTCTCGCAATCGCGTGATCGCGCTCGGAGCGTCGTTGGTATGGAGCGTGCTAAACACAAGGTGTCCGGTCAGAGCACTCTGGACGGCAATTTCACCCGTTTCGAAGTCTCGAATTTCACCCACCAGAATTTTGTCCGGATCGTGTCGCAGGATGCCTCGCAGAATGGAGGCGAAGGTGACTCCAATATCCGGATTGATCGGGCATTGCATAATGCCTTCGATGTCGTATTCGATCGGGTCTTCGCTGGTGATTACCTTGGTGCTGATGTCGTTGAGTTCGTTCAGTGCCGAATACAGAGTTGTCGTTTTCCCGGATCCTGTCGGGCCCGTGACCAGCACAATTCCGTTTGGCAGCTTAATCATGCGGCGAAACCGACTTAGCGTGATCGGGTCCATGCCGATTTTGTTCAGGTCCAGAGCCACGACGGTTCGGTCGAGAACTCGCATAACCACGGCTTCACCGAACAGCACGGGTAACACGCTGACTCGCAGGTCGACCGGATTTCCACCGACGTTCAATTCAATACGACCGTCCTGAGGCAGGCGACGTTCGGCGATGTCCAGATCCGCCATAACTTTAATACGCGAAACAATGGCACTGGCCAGATGGCGTGGCGGCGGCACCATTTCGTAAAGCACGCCGTCCGCTTTGACTCGAATCTTGAATTCGTCTTCGAATGGTTCAAAGTGAATGTCGCTCGCCTGGTCACGAATGGCCAGCAGCATTACCATGTTCAGTAGCTTTTTGATGGGCGCCGCATCGGACAGTTCTTCATCGGAAGACAGGTCATAGCCTCTGACACGGCCGTCTTCTTCGTGGTCTCGTTTTAGCTCATCGATAACATCTTCGATGCTTTCTTCGCGATCTGCATAATATTTTGCGATTGCTTCTTCGACATCTGCCAGGCTGGAAACGGCACCACGTACTTCATGCCCCAGAAAGTTTCGCAGGTCGTCCAGAGCTCCGACGTTTTGAGGGTCTGCCATCGCAACCGTCAGTACATCGCTTCGCAGCGAAACGGGCATAATCTTATAGATCTCGGCCATTGTCTGCGGCACAAGATCCAACACTGATGCAGGTATATTTGTTTCCGCCAGATCAATAACCGGCATGCCCCATTGTTCAGCCAACGCTTCTGTGACCTGGCCTTCAGTGACCATTCCCATGCGAACAGCGACCTGCCCGATCAGGCCGGAGCTTTGTTTCTGCTCCTCCAGAACATCCCAAAGCTGGTCATCCGTCAGATAACCAAGGTCGATTAGGATTTGTCCAAGTTTTCGCTGGGCCATGGATTTTCGCTTCGTATTGAAGACAGGCGAGAAGTTGATGATTCCCGCATCAGGGCGAGTCTCCTCATGAGTCTCGCTACAAATCTATTTTAAGCTGACAACGCACTTCTGGTGCTGACAAATTAATCATCGAACTCGTCGTCATCATCATCATCTGCGTCGTCGTCAAGCTGACCCTTCTTTGCACGCTCCAAACGAGCCCGCAGTTCTCCCGGATTATTCGATTTCATGATGACATCCTTCTCTTCGCACAGGCCGTTCTTCCAAAGATTGAACAGCGAATCGTCGAGCAGAATCATGCCAAACTTGCGGCCCGTCTGAATGGACGAGTTAATCCGGAACGTCTTGCCTTCGCGGATCAGATTCGAAATCGCGCTGGTTACGACAAGCATCTCATAAGCAGCCACCAGCCCCTTGGGCTTGCGGGGCAGCAGCGCCTGACTAAGGATGCCAATAATCCCGTTGGCCAGCTGCGTTCGAATCTGTTCCTGCTGGTTGGTTGGGAACACGTCGATGATACGGTCCACTGTACCCTGAGCACCGGTGGTATGCAGAGTTCCAAAAACCACGTGCCCTGTTTCAGCCGCGGTGATGGCCGCTTCGATGGTTTCAAGGTCTCGCATTTCCCCCACCAGAATCACATCAGGATCCTGCCGCAGAGCCCCACGAAGTGCATCCGGAAACGAAATGCAGTCCACACCAATTTCGCGCTGATTGATGGTGGATTTCTTGTGTTCGTGGTAATACTCGATCGGGTCTTCCATCGTGATAATGTGGTGATCAAGGTTGTTGTTCATCCAGTTGATCATGCTGGCCAGGCTGGTTGTCTTGCCGGAACCGGTAGGGCCGGTTACCAGAAAGAGGCCTCGAGGCCTCTGAATCAATTCTCGTACAACCGGCGGCAGACCAAGCTGTTCGAAGGTGAGGAATTCGTTGGGAATTCGACGCAGAACCATGCCGATCATGCCGCGCTGCTTGAACACGGACACTCGAAACCGAGCTTTATCACCGAAAGCGAATCCGAAGTCAGTTCCGCCGCGCTCCTGAAGTTCCTGCTGATTTCGCTCCGGAGTGATGCTTTTCATCAAAGCCGATGTGTCTTCTTTGTCAAGACTTTTGGTTTCCAGACGAACCATATGCCCGCCTTGGCGAACCACAGGCGGCTGACCAACTGTGATGTGCAGGTCGCTTATGCTTTCACGAACTACGGTTTCCAGCAACTTGTCGATCTGTAGCTGTCGAGCCATTCATTTTCCCCTGCATGCTCAGACAGGTGCTTCAACGGCAATATCGTGCCCCTGAATCCGTGCTGAACGTACGATGTCTAGAACATGGGTGTGGCACCGAAAGATTGGATGCCGTGAAATTGAGAGTTAAGAACCATCCGTGTGCAAACTGCTGGCGAAAACTGAAATGAAGGCAGAAAAAGAAGTCCCCGAAAGGTATCCCATTTTCCCCGCTTCTGGCCGTTAAGTCCAGAATACGGCCGTTTGAACGAACTAATGCCCGCCCTTCGACAACTTGTAGACCTCAGACAACGTCGTCAATCCAGCCATCGCCTTGTCTTTCGCGTCGTCGACCAAAGTGCGCATTCCGAACAGCCGAGCCTGTCGGCGAATATTCTGAGTCGGTTCGCTGTTAAATGCCATTTCTCGCAACGTGGAATTCATTGTCATCAACTCGAACACAGCTCGACGCCCGGAAAACCCAGTGTGTTGACAGGCATTGCAGCCTTTTCCGCGGACCCATTCACCTTCTTCGATCTCTTCGTCGCTGAGTTCAAAGAAGTCAACTTCGTCCGGAGTTGGCTGATATGGTTCACGACATTTCGCGCAAACGACTCGCACCAAACGTTGAGCCATGACCGCCATCAGGGACGACGCAACCAGAAATGGCTGTACACCCATATCGATCAAACGTGTAATGGAACCGGGCGCATCGTTCGTGTGGAGAGTACTAAAAACCAGGTGTCCGGTCAAACTAGCTTGTACTGCCATCTGCCCGGTCTCGGTGTCGCGGATTTCGCCAACCAGAATCACGTTGGGTGCCTGACGCAGCATCGACTTAATAATTTTGGCAAAGTCAAAGCCGATATTGTGCT
This sequence comes from Fuerstiella sp., assembly GCA_041689795.1. GTDB lineage: Bacteria > Planctomycetota > Planctomycetia > Planctomycetales > Planctomycetaceae > Fuerstiella. The sequence continues at coordinate 6,040 of JBDNFN010000438.1, forward strand.
TTACTTCGACCTGATTGATACCCGGCAGGTAGTATTCGACCGGGTCTTCTGCGGTGATGATTTTTCGGTCTGGGCGGTTTAGTTCACCCAACGCACTGTACAGTGTGGTGGTCTTTCCGGACCCGGTTGGACCTGTCACCAGAAAGATACCGTTCGGTCGACGGATGATATTCTGGAAGGACCGATAGTTGTCCTCGCTAAAGCCGAGGTTGCGGATTCCGATTTTTATGTTGTCACGGTCCAGAATTCGCATTACCACCGCCTGACCATGGTTGGTCGGCAGAATACTGACTCGCAGGTCGAATTCCTTGCTGCCCATCCTAGTCTTGATGCGTCCGTCCTGTGGTCGACGTTTTTCGGAAATGTCCATGCTGGCCATGATTTTGAAGCGTGACAGCAGAGCTGCCAGCAGTCGTTTCGGCGGGCTGTCACGCTCAATCAGAGAACCGTCGATCCGATAGCGAATGCGAATGCGGTTTTCGAACGGCTCCACATGAATGTCGCTGGCTCGCATTTGTACGGCTTCGCTGATAATCAGGTTTGCCAGCCGAATAATGGGAGCACTGTCGTCGTCGTCGCCTTTGACGGCAGCGCGTGCCTCGGTTTCTGTGAATTCGATGGCCGTTTCCGTGAATTCCGAGATCATCGTGTCGACCGACTCGGTTTCGGTTTGACCATAATGCCGGTTAATTGCCCCTTGAATGGATTCAATCGCCGCCATGACCACCTTAATATCGCGGTTCAGGACAAATCGCAGCTTGTCCAGCACTTCGATATTGTTGGGGTTATGCATGGCGATAATCACCGTGTCTGCCTCCATACCTGTGGCAATCACAATGTTTTCGCGAGCCATCGACTCGGTAATCAGTTCGATGACGCTGTTTGGAATCTGCATTCCTTCCAGGTCAACGTATTCGTAGTTGAATTCAGCAGCCTGAGCTCGCCCAAGATCGGTTCCGGAAATATAGCCTAGGCGGATCAGGGCATCTTCAGGGGTAATTCCCAGTTGAGAAGCCATTTGCCGGGCCTCTTCAAGCTGGGATTCGCCAATTGTTCCGTCGTCAACAAATCGTTGCAGCCAATCTGCCATTACAGGTACTCCGGTTGAACAATGTGATTTCTTGGAAACGGGCGATTCTGATTCACTCAACGCGTGGGGGCGTCAATTTCGGGAAGTGCACATTACACGCAGGTTTTCCGCTGGGTTGAACAACGGAACCTTGTGAAAAGAAACAAGTTCAAGAAATTCGGGGATAGGAAAGCAGTTTTGAGGACCTTGCAGAAGGGCCGAGACTTGTCAGGTACAGAATGACGGGTGGCGGATGTGGCAAAAGCTGAACAGATTGGAATAACGTGTCTGCCTTTGCAGCCCGCTGCGTCACGATAGATGCTGGACGATTGAGACTCAAGGGATGTGCAACACTGAAAACAGGGTCGGCGTGCAAATTGATTCAGCCGAAGTCAGTGTCGGCCTGGCCAAATGAACGCCGCTGTGTGTTTACGCGACATCGCAAAAATGAACTAACTGGTCAGAATCTATTGTCATTCGCGACGGCAGAAGCACTGTTTCGCGGGCAGCGCATGATAGCCAATCATGCGGCGGCAGGCAGAAATTCAGCCGCCAGCCCATCAACTTCCTGAGCCGTGATGGCTTGAATCTGGTCTGCATAGCCGACCAGTAACGCCATATCACACAGACGATTAATCCGCCGCGGATTACCGCCGCTTAGATCAATAATCGCGTTGATCGCGTCCGGCTGAAAGATTTCTCGATCTGCCCCGGCCGCCAGCATGCGAGACTGAATGTAATCGGCCGTTTCTTTGGCGGTGAAGTTTTCCAGCGTCGCTTTGACGGCAATACGTTCTCGCAGCTGAGCATTGCGGGCAACATGAGAAGCCAAAACAGGCTGCCCCGACAGCACGACTGAAAAACTGGGACGCTGGTGCGTGTCGGCAAAGTTCAGCAATGGCAGAACCACCTGATTCAGGCACTCATTGGACAGCAGATGAGCTTCGTCAAAGGCGATTACTGCGTGCTGTCCGGCAGTCGAATTCTTATCGAGAAAGCGGCCCAGCTTCAGCAGCATGCCGTCCGCCGGCAGATCGCTTACGCTTTCGTCGCTGGTAACTTCCACCGCGACGGCTCGCAGCAGTTCTGCCGGAGCCAGCGTGGGAAAGGCAATGTGTGCGAACGGACGCAGTTCTGTTTCTTCGCCCCTTAGCTGCTGCAGCAGACTGGACTTACCGACTCCGGAATTCCCCAGCAGCATAACTGCTCCCGCATTGTTGGCGAAGCAGTACCTCAACCGCAAAGACGACGCCTGATGCGAGTGCGACCGATACAGACCGGCTCCCATCGTTCGGTAAGAAAACGGCGTTGATTCCAGTTGCCAATAGCTTTCGTACATGGAGAACTCGCAATGTTTTTATGGGGTTTGAGTAAAGCGTGACGTGCACGTTTTGTAAAATGACTACTCAGTTTAGTGGCTGAATAGAACCCGTAAGCCGAATAGTGGCCGCCGGGCGAGTGCCGTAGAATTGCGGTGCCGCAGACTGGTCTCTGGATTCATAAGTAGCTACTTCCGGCGACGGTCTGCTGCTGTCGCTATTTATAAACGACGCGTTTTGCATCACGTTATTTCCTGCTGGTGAGCCGATTGCCGGAATCATCAACGATGGCGCACTGCTGGATTGTGATTGAGTTGCCGAAGCCAAGGCTGTGCTTCCCTGTGGAGCATCTGGTGAGGCTGAATCAACTGTCAAACCTTCCGGCGACTCTGACGTTGTTTCGGATTCGGCGTTTTGCCGATCCAGATCGGTCAGCATCTGTTGAATTTCGCCCAGAGTTCCCTCACCGTTTTCATTACTGACCGGTAGCGGCAAGTCGTCGTGTGAGCCGGAATCGCTGACCCAGTATCCCAGCAAGAGCACTCCAGCAATCACGGCGGCTTTTTGTCGCGAGGTTTTGGGACTGAACCTGTACTGGGGAACCCCAAACGTCTTAACATTGTCACTCATGGCAGCATGTTCCAATCAACTGAACATCCAACAAAAACGCTTCCCTGGCTACGAACGCCCCCTCGCGCACGCCTACCCCACACTATGCAATCGGCGTCTGGTTATGACTAACTTGACGTTTGTATGTTTCGGCAAATTCTGCGGGCGTCGGATACTGGATTCGGGCGTTTTCCGGAAGCCAAATAACGACCATTTCCACATCGCCCGCTACTGGTCTCGTTTTGGTGGACTGCTATAATCTTTCCTGCATTACAGAGGCATTTCCCATTCACAGAGAATCAGATTGGGGCATGCCGAAAGATGCGGGACAGTGGCTTGGGCCATCGACCGCAATGAGACTTGATCCGTTTTTGCATCGTTAATTCGAACAGGCGGACCAACTATGTTTCGACCAGACCAACACCCCGCAAGTTCCGCCGGCAAACTGACGGATCGATGGAAAGAAAATAATGGCCAAGAATGTTTTTGGCGGCGACTTGATTCCCTGTTCAACCGACCCGCTGACTGGTTTTTTTCGGACGGGGACGTGCGATACCTGTGGCGATGATCACGGCATGCATACCGTGTGCACCGAGGTAACGGCTGAATTTCTGGTATTCTCGAAGACCGCGGGCAATGATTTGTCCACTCCCCATCCGGAATACCGTTTTCCCGGCCTAAAGCCCGGTGATCGCTGGTGCCTTTGCTTGCCTCGTTGGATTGAGGCACTGGAAGCTGGGAAAGCCCCAATGCTTCTGCTCGAAGCGACTCACATGTCCGCAATTGAACATATTTCAATGGAAACGCTGCTGGAATATGGCCTGGACGCTCACAAATCGCCTCCGTTAGCTCCAAGTGAGGATGATTAGGCAAACTTTGCAATTCTCGTCCCCGCGGGAAGCGCGGTAAGCCGGGATTTACAGGCAGTCACGGTCGAGAACGGGCAGTTCATGCGGTATGCTCAGAGCAAGACCGTGTCGTTTAGAAAAAAACGCCTTTCGACTCGGTTGTTAACGCCGCATCCACTGGACTGAATTGCGGCGTTGAAAACGTTGCATGACGGATTCCGCAAGTCGTATTTTGAGCAGGACGCTGTTATTTTTTCAGCCGCCATCCCGTTGGCGGCTGAACATTGCCACTGCGACGCATCAGAACGTCAGTACCCGATCCAATTCTGCGCGGTTGCACCGACGTTAATCCCCACCTAAACCTCAGACAAACAAACTTCATAAACACATGACCGAACTGAACAAATACAGCCGCCGTATCACCCAGCCTCGTTCTCAAGGTGCCTCTCAGGCCATGCTTTACGCCACCGGCCTGACGCCGGAGGACATGAACAAGCCTCAGGTTGGCATCAGCAGTGTTTGGTATGAAGGCAACAGCTGCAATATGCACCTGATGGACCTGGCGGTTAAAGTGAAACAAGGCGTTGAAGCCGCTGGGTTGGTGGGTTTTCGTTTCAACACGATTGGTGTCAGTGATGGAATTTCGATGGGCACAGACGGGATGTCGTATTCGCTGCAGTCTCGCGACCTCATTGCGGACAGCATCGAAACGGTCATGAGCGCCCAGTGGTATGACGGCAATATTTCGCTGCCTGGCTGCGACAAAAACATGCCTGGCTGCATCATGGCGATGGGACGATTGAACCGACCATCCATTATGGTTTACGGCGGAACCATTAAAGCGGGTTGCAGTTCGAAGGGTGAAAAACTGGACATTGTTTCGGCGTTTCAGGCTTACGGCCAATATCTCTCCAAAGAAATCGACGACGAAGAACGTCAGGATATCGTTCGCAAAAGCTGTCCGGGTGCTGGTGCTTGCGGTGGCATGTACACGGCAAATACAATGTCGTCCGCTATTGAAACGCTGGGCATGAGTCTGCCTTATAGCGCATCGATTCCGGCGGAAGATCCCGGCAAGCTGGACGAATGCCTGCGTGTCGGTGCCGCGATTCGAAACCTGCTGGAAAAAGATATCAAGCCCCGCGACATCATGACTCGCGAAGCATTTGAAAATGCGATGGTGGTCATCATGGTTCTGGGTGGCTCGACAAACGCCGTGCTGCATCTGATTGCGATGGCCCGTGCCGTCGATGTCGACCTGACGATCGACGACTTTCAGTCTGTAAGCAATCGCATTCCGTTTCTGGCGGATCTTAAACCAAGTGGCCGCTATGTAATGGAAGACCTGCACGCGATTGGCGGAATTCCGGGGCTGCACAAGTACCTGCTTGAAAAAGGCCTGCTGAACGGCGACTGCCTGACAGTAACCGGCAAGACACTGGCAGAAAATGTCACTGACCTGCCAGGGCTCAAAGCCGGCCAGGATATCATTCATCCAGTAGAAGACCCGATTAAAACAACCGGGCATCTCCGAATTCTGCGAGGCAACGTGGCTCCGGAAGGCGCTGTTGCCAAGATTACCGGCAAAGAGGGTCTTGTGTTCAGCGGCCCGGCTCGCTGTTACGATTCTGAAGAAGACATGCTGAAGGGACTGGAAGACAACCAAATCAAAAAGGGTGACGTTGTTATTATTCGATTTGAAGGACCAAAGGGTGGCCCCGGTATGCCGGAAATGCTGACACCAACATCCGCCATTATGGGTGCCGGATTGGGGTCTGACGTCGCTCTGCTGACAGACGGTCGATTCAGCGGTGGTTCTCACGGATTCATCGTGGGCCACATCACACCGGAAGCTCAGGAAGGTGGCCCGCTTGCTCTGCTGCAAAACGGCGATGTAATTACGGTGGATGCAGAATCCAACGAAATCAATGTCGCGGTGTCGGATGAGGAAATGCAGAAGCGACGAGATGCGTGGCAGGCACCGCCGTACAAGTCCACGCGAGGCACGCTTTACAAGTACATCAAGACCGTAAAGTCAGCATCGCTGGGTTGCGTTACGGATGAATAGAACGCAAGTCTGATTCTGCGGAGCGGCATAACCAGTGAGTCGTTCATGTTTTTTGTGGACTGTCACAGAACCCTCAGCACGTCAGAAACATCATGAGTCAACTAAGGACGGAAGTCCCTTCGCAGGTCCTGCGAAACAACGATAGAATTATGGCATCGAAGAAGTCGACCAAAGCCGCAAGACATTCTCAGGGCGGACTCATGTTATGGCACGGCATGACGATTTCCGGTGTCTGGAGGTTATTTCGTTCGCGTCCGTCTTTGCATTGGACACGCCTGCATCGTGTTCTTAGTCTGCCGTTCACCGGAATCTGCAATTCCATCATGGCGGCAGCTGAATCAGCCATCTATGGACGACGCATCCAGAAGACTGAGGTCAAAGAAGCTCCGCTGTTTGTGATTGGTTACTGGCGCAGCGGAACAACATTGCTCCAGACACTGCTTAGTAAGGATCCGCATCTACAGCATCTGCCATTGTACCGCTGTCTGTTTCCGTGGCACTTCCTGCTGACGGAAAGGATTGTCACAAAACTAACAGCGCCGTTCGTTCCGAAATCTCGGCCAATGGACAACATGGACGTGTCTTGGGATGCGCCTCAGGAAGACGATGTCTCGTTGTGCATCATGAGTCAGGTTTCGCCATGCATGCTGCTGGCTCACCCCACAGACTTTTCACACTTCTGGCGGTCTCTGCAGTTTGAAAAGCTGCCGCCCAAAGAACTGAAACGCTGGAAGGACAGCCTGACTCTGCTTGTGAAGAAGCTCACGTTTACTTCACCAAAACGAATTATGATGAAATCGCCGTTTCACACGTTTCACGTTTCCACTCTGCTTGAAATGTACCCGGACGCGCGATTCCTCTACATCCACCGAAACCCATACAATATCTTCCGATCTTCAGTACACCTGCGTCACCGCATGATTGACGAAAATACACTCGGAAAGAACGTGTTTGACGGTACAGAAGAAGAAGTAATTAACAGCTACAGTTACGGCTTCGAAGTTTACGAACGCGACCGCAAACTGGTACCGGAAGGTCAGCTGTTCGAAATTTCATACGAGAACCTTGAAGCAGATCCCGTGGAAACCCTGAAGGCTGCATATGAAGGTCTGGGGCTTCCAGGCTTTGAAGATCTGGAAAAGGCGTTGCAGCCCGAACTGGAATCGTTGAGTCACTACAAGAAGAATCAGTTTAATGACGATCCTTACTGGGTTAACCGCGTCTATAACGAACTGAAGCCGGCGTTTGATCGCTTTGGTTACGAAAAGCCTCAAACCGTGACCGACGACGCCACGAAGGCTGCCAAAGAACAGCGTTGAGCTACAAATGACCGTGTTTACCCGCGAAATCACCGAGGATAACCAGTCGACCAGTCGACCAGAAGTGGTCCGAAACCCGCGCTGGCGAACTTCTCAGTACACGCACAACGAGCGAGTGAATTTTGCAGTGACTGGATGGACTTGCTCACGCCGCATGCTTGTGAATTTGCAGGTTCAGGACCGTCTCCAGTGCCTAACGGCAACAGCTGGAAGAAATGCCTGTAGCATCGTTGGCTATTGTGGAGTCTCAGGATTCCTGTTCATTGTGAGATTGTCGATTTACACATAGCTGGCTTCGGGAGAACTCGGCGCAGTTCTGAGGTTTGACAGATTCCGCCACGGGAAAATTCATCAACTGCGAGAGACTCAACGTATGGCTCTTCGTGAATGATCAAATTTCGGTTACACCGTCACCGTAGCTGAGTCGTTTCCACTAACAGACGACGCTGAGCAGGCCGAGTTAACACTATCGAATATCATTAGATAGAGGTTATGTCGGACTCCCAGTTGCAGCGAGCCGACGCGACGTGAAGAATGCATTCAAGAATCGTGTCCAGCCGGAACGTGATCGAAGCTTTCACCAGACCCCAAAACTCGCTAAAGCTGCGTTGATTGTGCCTTATGTCCCAGCATCGAACTCATCGTCAGTTGGTTGTCATTAATGTTGTTGGTCTGACCTACGACATGATTGGCGACAACACTCCGCACATTCGTTCGCTAATGAACGATGGTTTTGGCGCACCAATGCAGACCGTTATGCCGGCCGTGACGTGCACGGTACAGGCGAGCATGCTGACAGGACAGATGCCTTCACAGACCGGCATCGTCGGCAACGGTTGGTATTTTCGAGACCTTGCCGAAGTTATGTTCTGGAAGCAGTCAAATCACCTGATCGCCGGTGAAAAAGTCTTCGAGACTGCCAAACGGAAAGACCCGACTCACACGACCGCCAAAATGTTCTGGTGGTACAACATGTATTCTTCGGCAGACTGGTCTGTGACGCCGCGACCTTCGTATCCTGCCGATGGTCGAAAAGTTCCGGACATCTACAGCGATCCTGCAACACTGCGAAACGAGTTGCAGCAGCGGCACGGAAAATTTCCACTGTTCCACTTCTGGGGTCCGACAGCAGACATCAAAAGTACGGCATGGATTGCAGATGCCAGCGTTGATGTATTTCAGCAGCAGGATCCATCGCTGACGCTCGTTTACCTTCCTCACCTCGACTACAACCTGCAGAGACTCGGCCCGAACGATGCGGTGATCGCTCAGGATGTTCGTGACGTCGATCGCGAAGCTGGCAAACTGATTGACGCCGCCCGATCAAAAGGGGCGGACGTGATTGTGCTTTCGGAATATGGCATCACTGAAGTGTCAAAGCCCATCCATATCAATCGAGCCCTGCGTGAAGCGGGATTGTTAACAGCCCGAATGGAACCGCTGGGATGGGAAACTCTGGATTGTGGAGCATCCCGGGCGTTTGCCGTGGCCGATCACCAGGTGGCTCATATTTACGTTAACGATGCATCGCAGCTGGAAAACGCACGGCGAGTGGTTGAAAAAATGGATGGCGTTGAAGCAGTGTTCGATCGTAAACAGCAAGAAACTGTTGGGCTGAATCACGAACGCAGCGGCGATCTTGTGGCGGTCAGCGATTCCGACGCGTGGTTCACATATTATTTCTGGCTCGATGATAGCGTTGCGCCGGATTATGCTCGGACCGTCGACATTCACCGGAAACCGGGCTACGACCCCGTTGAACTGTTTGTGGACCCGAAAATACGTTTTCCAAAGCTGAAGATCGCCACTCGACTTGCTCAAAAGTTCAGCGGTTTCCGTTATTATATGGACATGATTGGACTCGACGCACGCATTATTAAAGGCAGCCACGGACGACTTCCGCACCCGAACCGCATGGAAGCGGAATCGCCAGTATTCATCTGTTCTGACGGGCGAGCGGAACAGCAGGTGAAGGTAACTGACGTCCGTGATCTGATTCTGCAACTGCAGTTTGGTTCGTCGTCGTGAACCAAACTGACAGCGTTTGGAAAAGCGGGTAGAGGCTTCGAGCGAAATTCGATGACATCTGATGGCCGTGAAAGCCGGTTTTTGATTGATGGGGTCGGTTCAGGCGGCCTAAATACCGGCTCGTTGCTGTGTTTGGACGAAAAGTAGAATTCTGAACCTCGCCAGCCGTGCCGTGTAGATGTATACTCACAAGTCTGGAAGCGAACGTCGTTTTCAGAACCTGCATCGGGGGCGATCGGATTTGACTGGGTCATCGTCGATCAGGGTGGCGTGTCGTGGTTGATCAGTTGGCCACGTTAAAAGCTGATCACACAATAACTGCAAACACGCAGTACTCTTTGGCTGCCTAGTAATAGGCGTCACTGAATTAGGAATCCCTGTCTGAGGAGTCCGAAGTTCAGTTGCAAATTCAGACTGGCAACAGCTCAACGTACGCTACGGCTGTTGTAAGACAAGTAGTGGACTAGTGACGGCAGGTCTTGTTCGGGGAACCTCATCGTCGCGAATTCAATCAACGAAATACACACGTAGAAGCTCTGGTTAAGAGTCCACAGGACGGGGGTTCAATTCCCCCCGCCTCCAATAAGGCCAATTTGCGATTCATCGCAAGTTGGCCTTTCTCTTTGGTTTACGACAATTCCGTTGCATTTTGAGGGCTCCTTGACTCAAATGGGTCCAATCGGAGGTCCAATTAGATGGGTTTCTGGGTCCAATTAGACGCTAGTGGACAGAGCCTCGGAGGTCGCCATGAGTCAATCCAGCGGGAAGATCACTCGACGGCACAGTCGCCAGAAATCGAGTCGAAGCACCGACACCAAGGGTGAGCGGTTCTTTCTCCAGGGCAAGCGGTGGCGATTTCCGCGTGGACTTTCACCGCAGGAAGCGGAGGCTCGCATCACGCGTCTCAGGGAACTGTGGAGCGACCATGAGCATTTTTGCCTCAGCCAGGTCTTTGTCGATCCAGCCGCATTAGCGAGCCT
>JBDNFN010000439.1:0-6166 GCA_041689795.1 Fuerstiella sp.
ACCCGAAATCCTTTGTTGGGCCACGAATTGGATTGACTCACAACACTCAATACGCGGAATCCAGCAGGGTTTTCGGGTGGTTCTGCCGTTTCAACCAAAAATCGTCGCTTGTTCTGGCCTAGGTTTCGGGCCGCATCATTCCGGGGTTCGGCGTGCTGATGAATCACTCGCAACTTAAGTGCGCTCTGCAAACAAAGCCCACTCGAGAATTCGCTGCCTCTGCTGTATCGAGTGAAGTCTGTTTCCATCAGAACGTCCTAAAGGCCGATCGTGACATCTGACCTTTTAGAAGCAGATTGAAGGCCGACGGGCGGCTTGAGGTTAGTCAGTCTACAAGCGACCACCACGCAATCGCAGTCAGACTGTGTTCTTTCAGCCGAGCGCGCAAGACCGCATTACGGATGTACAAATTCGTGTTCCGGATGACGCACGGTTAGCACGGGGCACGGAGCTTTTCGCACAACCTTTTCTGCAACACTTCCCAGCAGCATATGAGCAATCGCGCCGCGTCCGTGTGTGCCCATCACAATCATGTCAGAACTGTTTTCGCGGGCATACTTGATGATCTCTACAAACGGATAGCCCTCAACAACGATCTTGTTGACGGGAAAGGCATAGTCGGCCCATTCGCCGTGCAGATCTTCCATTTGCTTTTCGGCATCCGAACGCATGCTTTGCTTAAGTTCTTGCAGAGGTCGATAGCTCAGCAAAGCACCGGCGGGAACTGGTTCGACAACGTGCAGAAGATCGACCGCTGCTCCAAACTGATCTGCAAAGGCGACGGCATACATCAGTGCGGTTTTTCCCGAATCACTGAAGTCTGTCGGCATCAAAATTCGCTTAATGTTGATCATCTATTGGATCTCCTTTTTTCTTCAAAGCTGATTCGCGGAAATATTTAATTAAGCATGCTGTCCGAAGTCTTAAACGCGTCTTCGAACGTGGCAAACGCCTAAGACAAAAACCTTCTGTGTAGTTGCAGTCACGCACTTACGAATGCCAGACACGTTACGTGTTTCACGCTGCGGGAATTCTCAATCTGGTATAAACCGATGTTCCGGGTCTCGCACCGTCAGCACCGGACAGGGCGATTGACGCACTACCAAATCTGCCACGCTGCCCATCAAAATGTGTTTTAACCCCGAGTGACCGTGTGTTCCGATGACCAGCAGATCGGCGCCGCAGTTTTCGGCGACGTCAAGTATTTCAGGAACAGCAAAGCCCGTACGAACAATTCGAACGACGGTAGATTCATCCTGAAGCGGAGCGACGGATATATTGCCAACTGCTTTCTGAGCCGCTTCCTTATATTCACGTTCACAGTCGTCAATGCTGCGTCCGTAGTCCTTCTGCCACTCTTCCACAAACTGAGTAAACGGATAAGTCACAACATGTAACAGGTGAAGTTCAGCGTGGAATTGAACGGCCAGTTCGCAGGCGGCCCTTACGGCATGTTGACTTGACGTACCGAGATCTGTCGCGACCAGAATTTGTTTCAGAGAAATCATCGTGGCTCCTTCTGAGCCTGCGGCGCTGCTGATCTACCATTAACCGCTACGGTTGCCGAAACATCAAACGGACCACCAATGTCTGCAATCATTACATCGGGAACCCACTGGTGGCACTGAAGACAATTCATTGCGACGTCCATCCGGGCAAGCGCTGCCCCATCAATGGACTGTTTGTCAGCTTTGGATTTCAGAGTCTCAACACTGCGTCGAAATTCTTCGCTATACTGCATATAGATCATATCTGTGGATGCTCGCCTTTTTTATGTTTACTCATTGCCAACAACTCGTCGGTTCCTTTTGAAACCAGTGCCAGTTGATCTGTCACAAGGCCTTTCAGGATCAGATTGGACGATGCCAGCTTTTTTTGCATGAAGTCCTTCAGCAACCGAGTCACTGATTCTTCCGGTTCGTCCTGCTTTGCTGACTTTGCCTCGTCGACAGACTGCTGTGCAATTACACGAGGAGTCTCGTGCTGCAAAAGAATCCCAACGACACAACGCCGATAAGCGATATTAGAGCGGTGACCTTCTTCATGGAAACTCCCGGTATTGGTTGCGATCGTTCAACGGCCAAGTACCGGATGATTCACTCAGGCATAACAAAGGCAAACACTGTTCCAAACACTTTGTCTCGCTCTGCAATATGACGCTTCGTGATGCGCCGGAAGCGATTCATTGCCGGAACCAACTCCAACACCGATGAAAAGTCACGCTCTGAATGGCTATTGGCTCGCGTCTGATTCGTTTTCTGTTTACAAGCCTGCTGCTGTTGCCCCTGTTTCGACGAGAGATAATGCGACTGACGTTACTTGCTTAAGCAAATTGCCATCACTTCAGTGTGCGATATGGCTCAAACGGGACACTAGTGTGCAGATACGCGCATTAACGGATCCCATCTCTGCCGAGTGGTGGGCTACCCGCTTCTCAATTAGCGGGTTTGATCCGTTATTGTTCCCTGAGCCATCGAAGTCGCCACGCGGTAGAAGTTTGAACGATTCGCCAGGGAATATTGCGGCGTTAGCAAATCGGCACAGAGGTTGCTCGACTGCAGCCTGAGCACGTTCTGGCAACGGGCCAAGATTCACAGTCAGATGTTTAAGGAAAAATCAATATGCATACGCAGACGCCAGTCAGAACGATCTACCCGGTAGAAATCCAGAAGCTTTGGGACGCTGGATATCAGGTTGAATTGATCGACGTCCGCACGCCCGCCGAATTTCTGGAAGTGCACGCGGTTGGCGCTAAAAATGTCCCGCTAGATGTGCTTGACCCGCAGCAAATCACGTCGGGACGTCCGTCAGAAAGTGAGCCGCTGTATGTAATCTGTCGTTCGGACAGTCGTGGCAAAAAAGCATGTGATGCCTTCCATGCAATAAACTACACCAACGTTGTTAACGTAGCTGGCGGTACGGTTGCCTGGGCAGACCTTGGCCTGCCCGTAGTTCGCGGGAAGAAAACGATTTCTCTGAAACGCCAGGTGCGCATTGCTGCGGGACTTCTGATTGTCGCCGGAGTTGCGATGGGATGGAAGTTGCATCCGGCGTGGCATGGAATTGCCGCCGCCGTCGGCGCTGGTCTGGCATACTCGGGTATCACCGACAGTTGCGCCATGGCGATGATTCTGGCCAAAATGCCTTGGAATCAGGTGCAGGCTAAAGCAAATTCCTAAACAATACAAAGCCCTTCTTTTTTAATCAACGGGCAGGTTTCTGTGTCGAGACTTCCTGTACAGGCACATGTAGGGATTCCACGGAATCTGATTCCAGACCAACCAGACGTGGACTTCGGCAGAGTTTATTTGAAGGCTGCTAACACAAAAAAGCTCGGTCTCTTTGAAAGGCCGAGCTTTTTGTTTTTTAATGCTTGGTCAAGGCGTTAGTTAGTCGCAGCACCGCGAGCTTCTACGGACTGTTCTTTCAGCAGTGTTTCGACCACCGCAGCCATGTAGCCGTATTCGTGAAAACCGACGGTCGTCATGCGAACCTTGCCGTGATGATCGATAAACAGAGTTGTCGGAAAGCCCTGAAAATTAGGCACCTGAGCCATTACTTCATCAGAAATCATTGCACAGGGATAGTTCATACTGTTGTTTGCAATGAAGTCTTTCACAACCTTTTCGTTGGCTTCTGCACTTGGACCGCGTTCCTGATTAAGACCGACCATCTTGAATCCGTACTTGCCGTATTTCTCCTGCAACTGAACGAACGTTGGAATTTCCTGCCGACATGGAGGACACCATGTTCCCCAGATATCTACAATGCACACCTGACCTTTTAGATCGGCCAATTTTAATGGTTTACCAGTGACGTCGACCAGATCAAAGTCGAATGGAAATCCATTACCTTTGGCCAGTTCTTCATTCGCATGCTGAACAAGCATTTCTTCGTGTTGCTTTTGCAGATTGGCAAAGTGAGTTTCCCATTCAGCCAACTTCGTGTCGTATTCCGGAAGTGCTCGAACAGACGTCAGGTCTTTATCAGCCTTCAGCTGCTCAACGTTACTGAAACCAGATTCAACGGCTTTGCTAAGAATTGACAGTGCTTCGACAGACTTATTCGTCTTTCCCAGCACGCAGGCGTGGTTGTAATAAACGACGGCCGGAAGAGGATCGGCGTCCAGCTCAATTTTTGCGTCCAGAGCCTTTGTCAGGATTTCGCTTGCTCGAATAAATGCGGCGTCAGCGGCAGCCGTGTTATCGCGTTGAGCGTGCATCATGCCCAGATTTTCGATCGTGTTGACATACACGGCAATCGCTTCTGGATCTGTATTTTCGGCTTCGTAGGTCTTTTTAATTTCAGCAAATTCGCCTGGAAGGTCTTCGAACTCTTCCATCAGTCCCTGCAGGATCGGATCCAGTCCAGCAGGCGCAGCGGCAGCAGTGCCTGATCCTGCATCGGCGGTAGATTCATCGCCGAACGGACTATCGGAATTAGCAACAGGCGCTTCTGTTGATTCGCCACATCCGATAACAACGCTTCCGAACAGAAGCAAAGACAGCATTTGCCAGGAAAACTTCATCACGATATATCCTTGAACATCAGGTCTAGTGTTTGGTTGGCAATTTGGGTTGTTCGCCGGATCAATATCCACGTTGTATTTCGAACGTAAACAACCGGAGCAAGCAACCTTTTTGGCATAATCCGCGAATTCTACCTAAACGGTACAATCTGCCAAGATGAATCTGTTTTTGCTGTGGTTTCTCGCTATTTCGAGCTTTAAGAAGGCTGCCTGCACGTGTTTTGCGAGACAGCAAAGCAACTTCAGAGACGCTTACTTACGGTTCATCGGCAGTCTTGGCCGGTCGCTACCTGTGCTATGAAATCTGAAATCGCGGCGCCAACCCTTAGGTTTAGTCACATTTGTTGCGTGTTGATGTCAGGTTCAGTAAGTTCACGGATTGTTTTGTGAATTTTGCCACGACGGATTCCTGAGATCGTGAGGTTTCTGGAAATGTTTACAACAGGACGTTGATTGTCGAGTGCGCATGGCCGGAGTAATGTTTTTTGCTGCCGGTGTATTTGCGGACAGCGTGGGAGCCCGACGATGAATCAGCAAGTACGGATTATCGATGAACGGTGTTGTTCCTTCAAAACACCACAAGCCGAAGGTTTGATGTCCTTTTGCGAAGTCCATTTTGCAGACGCAAAACTGGGCGATGCACACAGAACGAATCGGCTGGTGGAGGTGGCGGACGCCATCGTGCGGCATCCGGGGGGATCGTTGCCAGAAAAATTTGATACGCCCCAAGAACTGGATGGCTTGTATCATCTGCTGCAGTGCCCGAGCGTGACTCACGCGAGTGTGCTGGCTCTGCATTATGCGCTCACGCAGAAGAAAATCGCCGCCCATGCCGGCTTTGTCGTGGCCCTGCATGACACGACCGAACTGGATTTTTCAACGCATGATTCCCTGTCTGACCGAGGCTAACTTGGCAACGGTTCGGCGCAGGGCTGGTTGTGTCACAACACGCTTATTGCATATCCGATTCATCGTGAAGTCTTCGGGCTGGCCAACCAGATTTTGCACTGTCGTCCAGTGACGAACAAGAAGGAAACGGTCGCCACAAAACGAAAGCGAGAGGATCGCGAGAGCCTTTTTGGGCTCGAAGGAGTCAAGCCCCGGCCGTCCGATCGGAAGATTGTGGACGTCTGTGACCGTGGTGGCGATACATTCCAATTCCTCGAACACGAAGTGAACGGCGGCCGCACGTTTGTGATTCGTTCCACGCACTCCCGCACTCCCGAACTCCCGTGCTCCCGTGCTCCCGTGCTCCCGTGCTCCCGTGCTCCCGTGCTCACGTGCTCCCGTGCCGCGTGCCACCGTGCCACCGAGCTCCCGTGCCGCCGTGCTCCCATTCCACCATTCCACCATGCCACCATGCCACCATGCCACCATGCCACCATGCCACCGTGCTTCCGTGCTCCCGTGCTTCCGTGCTCCCGTGCTCCCGTGCTATGCGTGCTGTGCCAGCAACTGATACTCCGACTCGACTGCTGCATGCCTTCGCTCGGACTCTGCCTTCGCTCGGATCCTGGACATTGCACGTGGCTGCGGCCAAGATGAAAAAGACCGTCAGAACACGGGTCGGCGGAAAGCGAGTGAGCAAGTCTGTGACGATTGATCTTAAATCACGCGGCGCTGTTCTGCATGTGAGCG
>JBDNFN010000440.1:0-3094 GCA_041689795.1 Fuerstiella sp.
AAGGTCTGGCGGAAAATCTGGTGCTGATTAACCGCAACCAACAGGTGGCGGAAGGTCATGCGATGGATTTGAGACATACAGCGTCGCTTGTGCGACATCCGATTCAGATCTGCAGCGGAGGAATTCCGGAATCAACAGGTTCTGACGTGGTTGTGTTTACCATTTCAGTGCCAATGGATCGAGACAACCCTGATCGTCGCGCCCTCGCGGCTGGAAACGCCGAATTGATTAGAGACTGGATGCCAGCTCTTGCTGAAGCCAGTCCCAATGCCGTATTTCTGATTGTCAGCAATCCCGTTGACGTAATGACCTGGGCAACACTTCAGGTCACGAAACTACCGGCAAATCGAGTATGTGGTATTGGGACCCTTGTCGACAGTGCTCGGTTTCGAGCGATGATGTCCGAGGAACTGGGCATTCACGCGGACGATATCCGGGCTTACATTCTTGGTGAACACGGCGCATCGCAGGTGGCTGCAATCAGTATCGCGTCCGTTGGCGGCGAACCGATTGACGATTCACTGGACCGAGCTCGCCAGTTTGCTCAAATTACAACCGAAAGCGGGTTGGATATTTTCCGCCTCAAAGGACACACAAACTTTGCTGTCGCGAAGGCCACGGCCGTGGTCATAGAAGCCATTCAGCACGATCAACTCCACACAATGCCGTTGTCTGTTATGCTGGACGGATTTTGCGGGGTCCACGATGTCTGCCTGTCAATTCCTGTCGTCGTGGGCAGAAAAGGGGTTTCCAGAAGATTGAAACCGCATCTCACAGCTGACGAAACAGAAGCTTTTCAGAGGTCAGCCGAAGAAGTGATGGCAAACAATCGACAGATTCTGACCATTCTTAACGGAATGGATTCTTGACTGTCGATGATAAGCGTTACACTGAAGTATCCGGCTGGGCACGTGGTCAATCTGGCCCGCATTCCTAGCCGTGCCCACCTCAAACGTGCCAGCATTTCCGTTGCTCGCACACCGATTGGTTGAACGGTCGAAAGGCCGTCCCATCACGGCTTTCCAAAATCGGCTCATCAAGCACCAATTATGTCACGCGATTACTACACAATGGAAGAACTCACTCGCCAACTGGGGCGAGAGTTGCGTTCTGTCGAGAAACAGGCGAGTCGGGGAAATATTCCGGGACGGCGTGTTGGTGGCGAATGGCGCTTCAATAAAACAGAAATCACTAACTGGCTGGAATTGGAAATCCGCGACTTCAGCGCGACAGATCTGGCGGTTCTTGAACGGTCGCAACAGTCGCATGAAGCGTGCGAAAGTTCGCCTGTCAGCAGCCTGCTGCATCCGGATCTGGTGCAGGTCCCATTAAAGGCTGGCACCAAGGCGTCGCTCCTGCGTGAACTTGTTGCTGTTGCGGGACGCACGTGGCAGGTGTTCGACGGATCTGCTGTGTTGCAGGCCGTTTGCCAGCGCGAAGATGTTTCATCCACTGGATTCGATGGCGGTGTGGCAATTCCTCACCCGCAAAACCGAATGCCGGAAGTGATTGGCGAATCAGTAATAGCGTTTGGCCGAACAGTGTCACCCATTCCGTTCGGCGCAGCTAAGCGCCAACTGACAGACATGTATTTTCTCGTTCTGGCTCGCGACGCAAACACGCACCTGAAGATTTTGGCCAGACTTGGACGACTGTTTCAAACCCCGGATTTCCTTAATAATCTGCGTGCGGCAGAAACAAGTGAAGATGCGTACACCGTCATAATTGACGCCGACGAGAAACTGTCTTAGTGCTGACCAGATGACTTTGATTCATTGATATTGTTTGTTTCCGTTCAACTTGTCGTGCACGAATTCACGTTGAATGATGGACTGCCGGGTCTCCGCACCCTTCAGGCGTTTTCGGCTGGGTTGTTTACCGAACGTCTGTGCAACCAGTGCTGGATTCAAATGGCGAAGAACCATGAACAAAAGTCATTGACTGCGGATCGCCTGTTGTTTCTCAGTGGCACTAACAGCCGGAACCTGCTTCGCGCAGCGCGCCAGCGCAATCGGTCCGTGACCGGTAGCGGCTCCACCAAAAGTGATTACTGCGGTACCTGTCGCCGTGCCTTCATGTAGCACGTCGTACCTTGGTGAATCCAATGGGATTTGCACCTACCAAACAGCCACCGTACCGAATTGCACTGCACTAAATAGATTTGGCCAGAGTCCAGCACTTTCCATTTCCCCGCTCGGATGCGATGGCACCGGCAACTGTCAGTTTTCACTGCCAGTCGCGCCAGGAAATAATCAGGTAGCGTCTCCGCCAACGAGATATGCTGAAGCGATTACTTATCTTAATCAGCTGAAAATAAAGCTAACGGAACTGAATGGGTCAAACGAAGTTGGGGACGGACGCAGGCTGTTGATTGAACGATTTGTTCAGTACACAAACCTATATGACACATGGATGAAAAATCCGATTGCTGGTACGGAAGCTGTAAGGTTGGCGGAATTTCTGAAGGGAAACACGCTTCCCGTCCGCACTGGCTTCATGCAGGAACTGTGAAAATTCCAGAATGCATGGCGAATCGTTCGTCTGACAGAAGACCTTCCAAGTACTGGCAACAGCACCAGCTGGCTGCTAGACACGCCAACACAAACGACGTTTCTGGATGCCTCAGAGTTGAATTTCACACCGGCTCAGGGAGCCAACTTACAGGCTGGACTGATTATCAAAATTGACCGAGGCACTAACCCCTCAATCTACTTCAAGACCTTTCACATTGGATCAGACAGCGGCACGACAAGAATGCAGATTGGACAGGAAGTAAATGCCCCAATCGCTGGCGAAACGGTAGTCGACGGAACGTTTGCAGATCGCCATTCATGCTCACACCGGATCAAAGCCAATAACACTCTGTTGCTTGTGACAACAAAAACAGACCTGGAATTTCAGGTGAAGTAGTTGTCCTGCCGTCTGGACTCAAACGGGCGAAGACTGGTGTCACAAACGAATGGCACTGCCGCGAAATTTGTTTGGAATCTGCGCAGCGTGATGACTCGCGTTGACCGCGGCAAGAATTTTTTCGTTATCGCACCACGTTGAAGGAAATCGGAATGTTGGCTGAACGTCCTAATCGCTAAACTTC
>JBDNFN010000441.1:0-3390 GCA_041689795.1 Fuerstiella sp.
ACGCATCCATGTCGATTCCGCCACACCAAGCTTCTGGTAAACCTCCGCGGATGACTTGCCGGCGGCAAGCATTGACTCACCTTCGGCTAAAGCCTTCACAACTTGCTCTGGGCTGCGACGCTTTCGTTTCGTAGTGCTCATTAAAATCTCCGCGCCCAGTATTGGGCTCTGAAGACTCTCATTCTAACGGGTACCGAATTCGGGGAGCACGCCAACAGAGGTTCAACCCAAACTTAGAGCCAACCACGAAATACAACAACTTGCCGGTGGTATCGTCGGCAAGATGGAATCTGTAGCCATATGCCGTACGAAAGCCTCACCGTGGCCGCGAATCGTGATGTGTTGACACCATTCAATACGCTGTGGTCAAAGGGAATTTCGAGGATTTCTCTTTCACAAAACGAAAATGGTCGCTTGTGCTGGGACTAGTTGGCTATCGGTTGTAGAGACGCCCCGCAACTTGGGGGAACGCAGGCAGGGCCACAAGCTACACAACAAACTGAACGCCGTAATCGGGGCTGCGTGTTCAATGAATTTACAAAGACCGCTTGATTCAATTTCGAATCGCACTGCGGGTTAATAAACTTCAGCGTTGGTACCCTGTATTTGGAGCCTCATATGGCTGAGGGTGACCGTTTTGGCTGATTCGGGAACCAGCTGCAGAATCGAGTCCTACTGGAATATCAGGAGCGATCGTTTTTTTACACATTGGCCTTAATCTTACGTCCGGCCTGTCGTAATCATTCACTATGGCATTCAATGCAAACATGGTTTTTTGTGGAGATTTCAGCAAGCTGCCAATGTTTTCTGGAAAAACGATTGATTAAACAGTCGTGAATTAATGAACGACTGCAAATTCAATATCCGGTTTCAGGCCTGATCTGAGAGAATCAAACGAACATAAGACCCGTTTCAGTTCGTTACTTGAAGCCGTTTGATTTTGCCCGGTGGGGGCATCTGAGTCGGTAAAACATTGCGAATGTCGGCTTTTAAGGCTAACATTGCGTAAGTGGAGTCCAGCAAATGTTTGGTTTAGTCCCGACGGGGGAATGAATTGAGTTTCAGACGCGGAGTGCGTTTCATTTGCTTTTTGCCAACGCTGAATTAATCAGGAGTGCCATTGTGAGCACAATTGAAGCCTCAAAGAACAAGCAATTGCCTGGCGATGAAGTCGGTTTCGACCACGGCGTGTGGGACTTTTTGTACGACATGCCAGCGTGGGGTATTAGCCTGCTAGTGCATGTGGGCATTTTGGTTGCTTTGATGAGTATCACTTGGGTAATTGAAACTCAGGTGGAAACGGAAATTACAGCAAATCTTGAACCGGAAGAAATTCATAAAGAAGAATATGTGATCGACACAGAGGTCACTGAAAATATCGGCAGCAAGAGCGATTTGAATATTGCAGGACCTTCAATGGCGGCCGCTCAGAATGCTGGATTCGACAACCATCGCGAACAGACAGAACGCATCAGTAGTGTTGTCGTAGATCCTCGCATTCAAACAGTCGAAACCCTGCCAACTCCTAACGAATCTGACATGATGCAGCCGATTGATCTGACGGGGACCACGGAACATGCGGGTGGCACAGATGGGGCAATTGATCGTGTGACGCAGGAAATTGCCGCGTCACTTCGACAGCGCAAAACACTGGTTGTCTGGTTGATGGACGAGTCGGCTTCAATGGAGACCCGTCGTGAAGATGTCGCCAGGCGTTTTAAGGGGATTTACGAACAACTCGGTGCTTTGGACGTCGGTGCAGAAGAAGCGTTGAGTACAGGGATTGTCGCATACGGCAAAGACGTTCATGTACTGGTTAAGGAACCAACATCCAATCTGGATGAACTGGTTAAGGCCGTAGATTCCATTCAGAATGACAAGTCCGGCTATGAAAACGTATTCACCGCGATTCAGACAACTTTAAAGACGTACCTGCCTGCAAAACGCAAGTTGCGGGCAAACATGATGATTATTCTGGTTACTGACGAACGCGGCGACGACTATGCCTTGCTTGAAGACGTTGTTCGCAATTGCACTCGAGAAGGTGTGAAGGCGTACTGCATTGGCAACACGTCTGTCTTTGGCCGCGGGATAGGCTTCGTCCACATGAAGTGGGAAGCAGATGGCGAGCAGTTTGAAGGTGACCTGGAAGCTGATATGGGTCCGGAAACCGTCGCCGCTGAAGGGCTTCAACTTCCATTCTGGACGGCTGGGGCTCGCGGACTTGAACGCATGTCATCCGGATATGGTCCGTATACGTTATCTCGTTTGTGCACAGAAACCGGCGGAGTATTCTTCGTCGCCGAGGACAATAATCGTTTCAATTGGGATTCGGGAATCATGAGGCAGTATGCTCCCGATTACCGCCCGCAGAGAGACTACGAACGTCAGTTAGCGACTAACGCCGCAAAATCTGCTTTGGTAGCGGCCGCTCGACAGACTTTGATTGACGGCGACGATGTACCGATTCCTGAAACAACCTTTCAAGCTAACAACGACACCGTTCTTCGCCAGGCCGTGACTGAGGCGCAAAAGCCGCTGGCCACTTTGGACTACTATCTGCAGACGCTTGGGGCGATTCTGGAAGCGGGCGAAAGAGATCGCGATAAATTGGATTCTGACCGTTGGCGAGCCAGCTTTGATCTCGCCATCGGACGTGTTCTGGCAATGCGAGTTCGTGCTCTGGGATACAACGCGATGCTGGCTGAGATGAAGTCCAACCCGAAAGCGTTCGAGAAGCCGGGCAGCAACCAATGGAAACTGGTCCCGTCGAAAGATATCAACGCCGGTGCGACCGTACGCAAACTGGAAAAGAAGGCAATGGAATACCTCACCCGCGTAATCGACGAACATCCGGGAACCCCATGGGCTCACTTGGCATCTGTGGAACTCGGTGATCCGCTAGGCTGGGCTTGGAAAGAAGGCACGATGCAGGTTGCGGCCAACGATATGGGTGGCAACAATGCCAATCGTCCACAGTTTGCCCCGGAGGAGGAAGCTCGCCGTCAGGAAGCACGTCGTCGAGAACAAAAGAAGAAAGACTCACGCCCGAAGATTTGAGGCATTCGGATCTGCCGCCCACTTTGCGGCGTCGCCGGGCGATTGAGGCGAGGACGAGATGACAATGTGGCTGATTCACTTGCCGACTGCAGCTGAAAGTACTTGGTGGTCGACGACACCGACTGCCCTCTAGACAGTCATTTTTCGTCCCATCTTCGACGATGACCAACAGGTACACCTGCGGGTGACTCCAACCCGTTGGCACGGTAATCTTCCAACGCTCATTGTTTTACAATGCACCAAACGCCGGGACGCCCAGCTGCCGAAAACTCGCAGGGCATCTCCGAGATATCGGTTTGTCGGCTCTACAATTCCCCGTTTTCCGAAGAG
>JBDNFN010000442.1:0-5332 GCA_041689795.1 Fuerstiella sp.
TCGCTGGCGAAATTCCAGAAAAGCAAACGCGGACCCCAACGCCAGCAACCCCAACGCAAGTACTCCGGCAACGGACAACACGTCGCCACGGCAAAGCTACTCGCCAGAAGAAACACCTAAAAACTCACCTTCAAAGGGCTGCCCCGCAGGCTCGACTGAGTCAGCATCTGAAGGATGTGAATTTGATGCTGGATCATGCACAGAAGGCTCAGACTGAGCTGCCGCTTTCGCAAGTCCATCAGATATTGCTCAAGAAAGTTGAAGCCGCCGGCCACGGTGATCTGGACAATAGCGCCGTGATCCAGGCGTGGTGAATGTCACGTCGCTTAAACATGCAAGGTGTCGTTATGCATCGAATTGCATTGCTGGCTCTCGCGGCCATTCCAAGGGCTCTGGCCTACGCAGACGCTGATGCGACGTCAACGTCAGCCAAGCTTCGAGCGGGAAATCCTGTCCAGACATGGGGTGTTCTGCAACGCAACCTGGACTGTTCGAGATCGCCCTCGTGCATCTGCCGCCAGAATCTGTTGCTGACGGCAATCACTTGGGCTGGCCGATTGTGACGATGAGCGGGGATACGGTGTATTTATGCAAAGCCGAATTCCTGGTCACAAGGCCAAGGGGGGAGAGCCTAATCCGTCGCTGTCGTATGCCATCGTGCTGCGAAGTGACGACGGCGGCAAGACCTGGTTGACGGCGTATGACTTGCGAGACTGCATGATGTCGGAAGACCGCGTTCACGGCGGCATGCAGCGAGCCTCTGTCGTACCGAGCCTCTGTCGCACCGAGCCAAATTTGAAGGGCACAAAAGTCGACTCTTGATTACAAAGTTCACCTGCATTCCCTCGGCACGAGGTAAGACGGAGCTGCCGTGGCCATCCATAACCACGGTGTGTTTCGACCCGACGATCAAGGCCGCACGTGGAGACATTTCTCAACAGCTTTCAAGATTACGCTATACATTCTCACTCTGACTTGTGGCCCGATTTAGTCAGGATGCAACCACAGAACGCAAGATGAGTGATGAATCAGTTTCGTGAATACACGTGCATCGGTTCCCATTCAACGTAGCACACTGTACCTTTGGTCGACGCGAAGTCTGTCGACACAACTGAAGTCGGTACAGTGTCCGCGATATATAAGAGACCGTTTTTAATGAAGATTGTCGGAATAGATGTCTGTCCGCTCACAGGTGGCACAGTCGATGGTGGGTGGCCGCAGGGGCACGAACCTCAGGAAGATCTGCATACTCTGCTGTTAGTGTACACCGACGGCGATGTTGTTGGTTACGGTAGCTGTTTCACGTCGGGCAAGCTGGTAACCGGCGCCGTGGAATTGCTGTGGCCGCTGTTGAAGGGCAAATCGGCCGTCGAGCCGGAACGTGTTTCCGAAACTCTGCATCAATCGACATTTTGGCAGGGACGCGGCGGCGCGGTCACGCATGCCATCAGCGGAATTGATCTGGCGCTGTGGGACATCATGGGCAAAGTCTGCGGTCAACCCGTTTCGCGACTGCTCGGCGGCAATTATCGCGACCGCATCAAAGCTTACGGGTCAATTCTGTTCGACGAACCCGATACTCTGGCGGAGAATCTGCACAGCGTCGTGGAACGGGGATTCCAAGCCATCAAGATGGGCTGGCGGCCGTTTGGTCGTCGTGACCGAAAGTTTGACGAACTGCTTGTGAAGACAGCCCGAGAAACTGTTGGAGACAACATCGAACTGATGGTTGACGCTGGCGGGAGCGAACAATTTTGGCCGCATGGCACCAACTGGGCTCGCAATACGGCCGCAATGCTGGCTGACTACGACATCGTCTGGTTCGAAGAAGCTCTGCCACCGGACGACATCGATGGCTTTGTGGAACTCACACGCACGTCGCCGGTGCCCATCTCCGGCGGCGAAGTGCTGACGCGCAGACAATCATTTCAACCATTCCTGCAGCGACGGGCGTTCGACATCATTCAACCGGACGTCACGAAGTGTGGCGGCTTAGGTGAATTCCGCCGCATCGCTCAGATGGCTCAGGACAATAATATTCAGGTGATCCCTCATGGCTGGAACACGGCCGTGGGCCTCGCGGCGGATCTCCAGATTTCAGCCTTCCTACCGAATGCACGATACGTTGAATACCTGACTCCGTGCGTCTACATCGAAGAATTGACCGCTCATCCATTTCAACTGGATGGTGAAGGTTGTCTGTCGATTCCCGAAACACCCGGACTGGGTTTTGAAGTCAACGAAGACGGATTGAATCACTTTTGCCCGCAGCGGATTGAGTTTCGATAGCACGGTCGACAGTCACAGCAGGCAAGTCAGAAAGTCGCCCCTTGAGTCAACCGAATCCCTACGCCAAAGCAGATGCGCCGCTTGTGCCGCCGACCAATGTGCGCTGGGTTGTGTTTGCTCTGGCGTGTGCAACTTCGTTCCTGTTGTACCTGCATCGCTACAGCTGGAACATCATCGGGCCCAAGCTGCAGGAAGAGTTTTCATTTACCAATACTCAGACCGCGTTCCTGTTTTCTCTCTTTTACTACACGTATGCCAGTGGCCAGATACCCAGCGGCATCGTCGCGGATCGCTTTGGACCACACCGCTTCCTGACCGCCATTGTCGCAGCGTGGTCGGCCGCGCTGGTGGGAATCGCCTTCACTGGAAACCTGTTACTGCTTGGATTCTGGCGGCTTCTGTTCGGGGCAACGCAGGCCGGATGCTATCCGTCACTCACCAACATCAGCCACAAGTGGTTTCCACTTCGGCAGCGCACAACGCTGCAAGGCTGGGTGGCCACAACTTTCGGCCGCGCCGGCGGAGCAATGTCACCCATTATTCTGGGCACGCTGCTGATGGGTGTTTGTGGGCTTAGCTGGCAAGTGGCACTTTCACTGATTGCTGCCGTTGGGATCTTCCACTGCATTGCGTTCTATTTGTTTTTCCACGATTCACCGCAGAACGATCCGCGTGTCAACGATGCTGAACGCGAGTTGATCCATGAGGGAACACTCCCACTCCACGATTCGGAACAACCGCAGTCGATGCTTTCACCAAAGCGGGCTCTTCACAACACGAGCCTGAGATGGTTCGCCGTGCAGCAGTTTCTGGATGCCGGATCAGATGTTGTGTTCGTCGGATTGATCGGCACTTACTTTCTGATGGCTCATGGGTTTGACATTCGCCAGACCGGCTGGCTCGCAAGTCTGCCACTTTGGGGAGGCGCTCTTGGCGGCATCGTCGGTGGCTGGCTGAACGATCGGTTCATCCGCACGACAGGCAACCGCCGCTGGACGCGCAGCATCGTGGGCTGCGTTGGAAAAACGATTGGCTGCGGAATGCTGATTCTGGTTGTCATGCAGGATGATGGAGTGAAAGCAGCCTGGCTGCTAATGGCGGCGAAGTTTTTCAGTGACTGGAGTCAACCGACCACCTGGGGCACGTGCACGGACCTCGGTGGCCGCTTTAGTGCGACGGTGTTCAGCATAATCAATACGGCCGGGACGATTGGAGGAATCGTGATGCCGATCGTCTTTGGAGTCGTGCTTGACGTGTTTACAACAGCATCCGTCGTCGACGGAATCGAAGTTAAACTTACAAACTGGAATCCCTTGTTCGCGCTGTTGTCCGGAATGTACCTTGCCTCAGGCGCGTGCTGGCTCATGGTCGACTGCACACAGCGGCTTAACGCAAAAACCGAAAACTGAAAGACAACACATGGAACGGAAAATTGTTCGCCCGGAAAACCTGGATCTTGATTCGCCCGGTCGTCGCGATTATTGGGTTGCTCTGGAACACGACAGTATTTGGGGCGATCACCTGATGCCGCTGACTGTCTTCGTTGGGCCCGAAACGAAGGACGGCGAAGGACTGGTCGCGTTCGGGTCTAATCACGGCAACGAGTATGAAGGCCCAGTCGTGCTGAAGCACCTGATTCGGGAGATTGACATTCGCGACGTTCGAGGCCGCTTGATTCTGATTCCGGTGTTGAATCCGGCCGCGTTTCTTTCGGGGACGCGGGAGAGCCGGCAGGAAGACGGCGTCAACCTGAATCGCGCGTTTGTTGACGACGCCGGAAAAACGCCTGCGTTGGCCGGAATCACACATCGGATCGCAGCTTTTGTGCGTGAATTCATCTGGCCGCGCGTGCATATTGTGCTCGACCTTCATTCCGGTGGCGACGTCGCTCGATTCTCTATCTGCGCGAACTTTCATCCGCTGGAAGACCCGGAATTAAGTGAAAAGATCGAACAGACGGCTCGTTGGTACGGCACTCCGGCGCTGATGGTTTATCAAAACACCACGCCTGGCCTGCTGCCGAGCGAAGCAGAACGGCTTGGAAAGATCACCGTTGGCACAGAACTCGGCTGGGGCAGGTCTGTGAATCCGGAAGGCGTACGCTACGGTCGGCAGGGAGTTCTCGCCGCCGCCATCAACAACAATCTGCTGAACGGCACGGTCGAACCCATTGCACATCACAAAGCGGGAACTCAGATGAAGCTGGAGATGGTCAGCCGCGACTGCTTCGTTGTTTCCCCGTTTGCCGGCCATTACGAACCGCTCGTGGAATGCGGCACGGCTGTTAGAAAAGGGCAAACGGTAGGCTTGTTGCACGACTTCGACCGCATTGATCTCGAACCGTGGCCGTGCGTCGCAGCTCTGGACGGAGTTGTTTTGGCTCAGGCTTGGGTCGCACCAGTACCAAAGGGCCAACACATTGTTGTGGTGGCAAGACTGTTGGAATGAACAATCCAAAAGGGTCAGCGACGCTCTTGAAATTGCCCAATAGTTTATTCGAAGAAAGCTCTTCGAATTCGATTTTGGTCTGTTTCGGCGGTGTCGTTGGACAGGGGTGTTGGAGTTTTTGAGGCATGGGTTCCGGTGTTCGATGAATTGGTTTGAGATGCGGCAACATATTGTCATCTCGATTAGTGTTGGAGCAGTTGGTGAAACGGAGTACAGCTCTGCGAGGACGCAACTGTGCGAGGACGTCGCTTACTCACTTGCTGCCGTGACTTTTCACCGGCGGAGGCGATGGCAAATCCGGCCGCCATTCCAGGATGGCCTGCCTTTGTTGGTGGGGTTTGAGGAGACTCCGCCGAGGGCGATCCCTGTTGCTAAACTGTTCCGGACTCATCCCACCCAACGCTGAATGTAGCCGTATTCGATTGTGAAATATTTCGATGTACTCGAAAATACTGGCCTGATCCGCGTAGTCGCACTGATGCACAAGCTCCTTCTTCAGCGTCGCGAAAAAACTCTCCGCCACGGCGTTGTCCCAGCAGTTCCCTTTGCGACTCATGCTGCAATCGATGCCGTTGCGACGCAGCGCCGACCGAAA
>JBDNFN010000443.1:0-4951 GCA_041689795.1 Fuerstiella sp.
GTCCGGACCGCGTTGAACCTCGAGAAAACAAGCGGCGTCCCAAGGTTCTCAAACTGATGACGGTGGCTAGGCGGATCTACCACGCGGCGATCGCAGCGCTTGCAAAAATCCCGTAAATCCCCGTGGACAACGCCATTCGACACGGACCCTGTTAAATATTCCAGCGAAGTGCGGGAACAACGGGGTTTCTTCTGCACTTTCCTAAGATCACTGGCCTGCTGCAGTCCGCGAACGGACGTCACAATCGGGTTGAACAAATACAGCCACATCAGCGTACAGTACTCGTCCATTTGCAGGGTACGGTTGCCACCGCGATCTCGTTCGCAGCGAACATCATGCCGATCTTCCAGCAACCCACTGAGCTGCGCAAAGTATTTCAGCCCCGTGATGTCTTTCTGTCTAATTTCTGCACGCGGCGCTCGTGGCATGACAGTGCCTAAAACGGTCAACGCGCCGTCAGGCAGTCCTTCGTAAATCAGGTTGGCGAGAACAACTCATCCATTCGTCAGAGATGAGCCACCCGTCCTCACCGCTTCTTTTCCCCGTTCCATTTTTTCAAACCGGTACGTCGGTCGCGCTATCAGTGCGCTCATTTGATAAATTGATGAGTCACACATCGCAGCTTTTAAGGATCGTGGGAAACAGTAGTCATCACGCGAAACGCGATGTTCGTGGCCATTAATCTGTGTGAAATGCTGTAACAGAGTCTGAAATTCGTTCTCGCGATTTTGTAAGGACTAGCCGCTGAAAACGAACACTGACATGCCGTAGAACGTCATTGGCGTGCGCATGCGTGATTCTTCGGCGGTTCGTTATATCACGTTGTGGTTTCAGTGAACGAAAAGCAAATGATCAGAGAACCGATGTGCCCTCTGGCCTGAAATGTTTGCTTTCCATGTCTAATCTTCAATTACGTTTCAGTAGAAAATTCAAACCGACAGTGCAGCTGATAAAACTCGGTCTGTTCAAATTATCGTCGAATGAAAGAGCGCTCTGTTATGACATTTGTAAGTCCCGTTGCTGACGTCGACGCCGTTGATAAGGCGGCTCAGGCGTATACACGAATCAAAGAAATTTTCGGCGTTGAAGAAATTCCAGAAGTGTTTCGCTACATGGCGAACTGCCCTTCATTCGTACACGATTTTTTCATGAACTTCCGCAAGTTCGTACTGTCTGAAGGCAAGCTGTCTGAAAAAAACAAGCTTCTGATTGCAATCGCCGTAGCTGGACAGGCCGGGTCGCAGATTTGGGTGAACTACCTGCGAGAATTCGCTGTTGCCAAGGGAATTCCACAACAGGAACTCACGGACGCTTTGGCCGTCGGTGCAACAAATTCGATGTACAACGTGCTGTTCAAGTTTCGCGACATCAGCGGGAGCGACGTATTTGAAGGCATGCCTATCGGCTTGCGAGCTCACACATTTCAGGGAACCTCCCTAGCCGACGAGACCGTGGAACTGATAAACCTGGCCCTCAGCGATATCAACGCCTGCAAACCCTGCACGTCCGCTCATGTGGCTAAGGCTCGCAAAGAAGGAGCCAGCGACGAAGCGATCTACGAAACCATTCAATGCGCCGCAACCATGATCGCCGGTACGCAGTTTCTAAGATCCATTGGTGTTTCATAATACCCACAGCCTGTCTGCTCTGGAGCAATTTACGAACAGACGCGTTCATTCGTAGCAATAGTCTTCAAGACCTTCGACCTTGTCCAGTGGTTTCACCGGACTAAACTTGACACGAGTTTCGCTATGGCATTTCTGAAAACGCTTTAACGCTGCCTGCCGACGACGGGCGGTATCGACCGCTTCTGAAGTCTGTCCGGAAATTATTTCGTGAAGGCGTTTATCGCAGTTCGCAGCGCTAATTTTACGTCAGATACTGCTGCAAAAAGCTAGGTAAACGAGAGGCGGTTCTAAAATCGCAAATTCACAAGCACGCCGCGTGGGCACGTGAATCCGGCCATTGCAAAATTCACACGTTCGCGCGGCGTGCTTGTAGTGGGAAGTTCACGGAAGCAGATTTCGGACCGCTTCCATTTTGTTTACTGTTTCTATGCACTGAAGCTGCATAGGAAATTGCCGCTATGAATCCAGTTCCATACCGCCGGCGCTGTCGATAAACAGCACACGCGGAAGGTCTCCGGCGAAGGCTTCCATGCGGCGAAACGATTCAGCCTCGCTCCCTTCTTCGGGTGAATCGAATCCGAGGATCACGACAGCCGCATGGGCGGACGTTTGCTGAATCGCCAAAGCCGGATCGGAACACACCACGACGACGGCCACTGTCGAGATCCGTGCTGATGCTGAGAGTTGTTCGATGTGTCGAGTTACCTCGTCAACCGCTTCTTCACTTGAAACAGCACGCAGCATTCGAATGCTGTTTCCTCGCCATTCTGGATTCTGGTGCAGCAAATGAGCCAGCAGCAGCATCAACGAACCATTCTTTTTACCGCGCCACCAAACGTCGATCGTTCCGGCGGGTACGTCCCACGGATCGTCGAGCCTATCTGCTTCAATTTCCAGATCGTCTCGATAATTCAAGAAACGAATCGAAATAATGCTGCGGCCAAGGCGAGAAACAAGTCGCACGGTCGCACCAAACGTTTCTGCTTTCAAAGGATCATTGGGCCACCCCACAAGAACGGTGTTTGGCCTGAGTCCGCCAATGCCGTGACATTGCACAAGAGCTTCCACGCCGTCGGAAAGGTATTGTGAAACGACGACCGCCGGGAACGCTAACAGCTTTTCCTTCGCAATGAACGCGCGCAACGTTTTTTCGAATTTGTCGCGTCGTTCAGCGTGCAGTTCAATATCGCCGGTCACCACGTGTGCCAAAGACAATACACCATGCCCGGCCGTCAACCAGTGACCATAAACGGCAAGGTGAGGCCGATTCCATGCGGTTCCACTGAGAGCCAAAATAATCGGACGCCAGTTTTTGGGATGATAAGCTTCCTGTTCCAGTTTCAGGAGGCTTTGGCGGGCTCGTTCGAATTTCACGCCACTGTTCAAATCGCCCCAACGCGATTCGATCTCACGAAAGCGAATGTACCAGTGCAAACTGGCGATCACAACAATGCTGGCCAGCGCCCAGATCCAGTTGATCAGAAACATCACTGCCAGACAGCCCACTGTTCCGGCCAGAGAAACCGTCCAATGGCAATAGCGAAAGGTCGGACGATAGCTTGGGTTTTTCGTCACTGATTCAACAAACGTTGCCAGGTTCAGCAGACCGTAAGTGATCATAAAAAACATCGTGATGATCGGAGCGATTGCATTCAGGTCTCCCAGTAGAACGCATACTTCAGCAATGACAAAAGTCAGTACCGTAGCTCGGCGCGGTTCACGCGTTGGACCGCTGCCAGCACCGAAAAACGTCAGCCGATCGAAAACTTCGTCACGAGCAAACGCCTGCAGAATTCGCGGTGCTCCCATCATCGATCCCAAAGCGGACGATAACGTGGCTGCAAAAACGCCTGCCGTAATCAGCACCGGCCAAACGGAGATTTCTTTAATGATCAGATTATTGCCAATCAGTTCACCGTACGGTCGAGCACCTCCCAAAAGCAAAGCCTGAGACAGATAGTCAACGGCAGTCACAACGACGGCAGCAAGCGTGCCTTTCGGTATCGACTTTGACGGCGCTTTTAGGTCGCCCGACATGTTGGCCCCCGCCATGATGCCAGTCACTGCGGGAAAGAACAGCGCGAATATTGTAAACAGAGACTCCCCATCGCTTAGATGGGGCATTAGGTTTTCATTGAAGACCGTCATCTCAAAACTGGCAGCAGCGCCAACGTAAAATGACACCAGCGCGGCAGCTAACGTCGCAAGGATGAAGTACTGAACTTTGATCGTCCAGCTGGCGCCGACATACACACAAACGAAGGTCACAAGATTTACTAACGTCGCAATGACTGCAAAGCTTTCTGACCAGCTTGGAAAGGTGGCAACAAAAGCTTCCGTAAATCCAATAACGTACATCGCGACAGAAATCGCCTGAGCCAGATAAAAAACAACTCCGATGGCCCCACCGAATTCAACGCCCAGACTGCGGCTGATCAAGTAGTACGCGCCGCCACCTTTGACTCGTGTGTTTGTCGCAATGGCCGACAAAGACAACGTAGTTAATGTCGTAATTGT
The DNA here is from genome assembly GCA_041689795.1 of Fuerstiella sp. GTDB lineage: Bacteria > Planctomycetota > Planctomycetia > Planctomycetales > Planctomycetaceae > Fuerstiella. Next base: position 4,146 of record JBDNFN010000443.1, read on the forward strand.
CTTGGACGCCGCCACAATCAACAGCGCGTAAAGAACGCCCGCCTGCCCGACCACCTGGCCAAACCGCAGGAACATAATCACGCCAAGAATCGTCAGCGTGCAGGGTGTAAACACTCCGCCAAACGTGCCGAACTTCGTGTTCGCTTGGTCATCCTGACTCATGTTCGTCACTCTGAATTGTTATCCGACTTCAATCAAACTCGCCTGCCGTTCAAACAAACACGACGTGCGGCACCGTCTATTCATCCCCTGTAAACGACTGGATTTCTTCGCAGCTTCACGTAACCCTGCCCTGCCCTGTTCCATGGGAACGTAATGATCACCGGAATCTTGGCGACTTCCATGGTGTTCCGACTTGCCGGATATTTGATTTAGTAACTCATTCGGAAGGGATCGTACATGCAGATCTCGCTGCGGGAAGGCGATTTCGATTTTGTTTTCACGGAACAGGTCGTCAATGGGAAAATTCGGTTCATGCTTTAGACGGCGGTAGTTCTGCAGGCCATTCACATAGACACAAGCGACAAAAGTTTGTGGCAAATTGGGGAGCATGGTTTGAGTTGACCTGGTTTTGTCGCGAGGTGGGCGCTACGGTTCGTTGACGTTTTCTCAGGGAGCGGTGTGGTACGGAATTTGAAAGATCCTCGACAAATAGGCCTGTTTGACGAGTTCGAAGGCCTTCTTTCGTCGGTTGCCTATCGACGACTCACGAGCGGGTGGCAGCATCTGTTTCGGCACGCCATTTTGAAGCTGATGCCCGCACAAAAACTGGCAGCGCACTTTGATCCCACCATGGGACGGCCCAC
>JBDNFN010000444.1:0-10579 GCA_041689795.1 Fuerstiella sp.
GAACCAGGAAGCGCTTAACAACCATCGCCGGGAAGAGGCATTTCACACAACCCCTAACACCACGAATGCGAGATCAACAGATTTTCTCACACGTCAATAGACCACCGTCTGCCCTGAAATCACCATGACAGTGCCATTCGGGCAGGCCCTGTCCTAAACGCTGCTTCCTGATTGTGCAGTTGAAATTCAGTTTGTCGGGAAAATCGAGATGATGATTCCGAATCGAACTCAGTGGGAATTACTTGAGTTACTGCAATTCTGTGTAGTCATTTGATGGAAACCACGGCCAGAAAGTGCTGGTTTGCCGAATGTATTCTTCGTAACCTGGTCGGCGACTTCTGATGTCCTTTTCCAGCATGCCTACGCCTGAAAACTTCATCAGCAGCCAGGACATGATCAGCGGTGAAATCACAGTCCAGACAGGAGCACCGAAGTGGATTGAAATTGCAAACAGGCCCCACCACACCGCGAAGTCTCCAAAGTAATTCGGGTGGCGAGTGTACCGCCATAGGCCGGTGTTCAGCACTCGTTCTGCATTGTCTGTCGAACGTCTGAAGCGGGCTAATTGCCAGTCTCCGATGGTTTCGAAACACAATCCTGTTAGAAAAACAATCACGCCGACCAGCAACCACAGTTCAGATCGAGTTGTATTGTCCAGCAGGGCAAACTGGATCGGTAAAGATACAATCCACATGATAAGGCCCTGCAGCCAGAACACCGTGAACAGGCTGTGCAGCCACCAGCGTTCATTGCCTTGTAAACGCATCGCGGCATACCGTCGGTCTTCGTGTTTTTCACCAAGCCATCTGATCAACAGATGAAGCCCGAGTCGCAGTCCCCAGATAGCAGTCGCGAGCAACAACACGTTTTGCAGTTGCAGAAATCCAGGCGTCGGCGAGTGTGCCGTTAGGTGGTTTGAACTTTGAAACATAACAATCGTGGTGGCGATGACAAAGAAGCCCGGCCCCCAAAACGGATCTACAATGTCAGCTCGGGAAATTATTGCACTGATCAGCCAGGCGATGCTGACGTAAATCAGCACGACACATGCAGACAGCAGTAGTGGGTGATTCAAGACAGGCTCATTTCCGTTTAAACAAATAGTGAGAAACGTACCATTGTTGCCCGTTCTCGAATCCGAACAGTTCGGCGCAAGCCATATAGAACATCCGCCAGCGTTGCACCCATTGTTTCCAGTCGGCTCCGTATGTACGACGAAAATAGGTTGCAACCAGGTCGGTGTTTTCGTCCATAGCCCTCAGCCATGCATTCGATGTTTTTTCGTAGTGTGTACCGTCCCAGCAGGTCTGTGTTTCCAGAGCAAGGTGCTGTTGATATCGAAGCAACAGGTCGCGACTGGGCATGATTCCTCCGGAAAAGAAATGGCGAGTCATCCAGCTTGTGGCACCTTCGTCTTCGAAGAGGTACGTCTCGCGGTCATGGCAGAAAATGTGGACAAACAGTTTACCGTCCTTGTTGAGCCATCCGGAAATTCGTTCCATTAACCGGCCGTGATTCCGAACGTGCTCAAACATCTCGACAGAAACAACTCGGTCAAACGTGGTGGTTGGTTCAAATAGATTCACATCACACGTTTGAACGGTTAGGTTCTTTAGGCCGCGAGCATGTGACTGCTCGTCAATGTATGCCTTCTGAGAATGCGAATTAGAGACCGCAAGTATGCTGCTGTTTGGAAAATGTTGGGCCATCCACAGGCTCAATGATCCCCAGCCGCAGCCCAGTTCAAGAATGTTCTGGCCGTCCTGCAACTCCGCGTTGCGGCAGGTTCGTTGTAGAGCATTTTGTGCTGCCTGATCAAGGCTTTGCGTTGTCTTGTCCCAGTAGCAGCAACTGTACTTCAGATGACAGCCAAGACTTGCCTGAAAGAACTCGGCAGCAATCTCATAATGCTGCTCGTTCGCTTTGTCAGTCAGTTCAGCGACTGGACGTTCAGCAAGTAAGTTCATCAGCTTCATGCAATCTGCTGATCGCGATTCCAGCGAACCGGCTGAGATTTGTTTGAGTCGTTGGTTTAGAAGCTGTCGCATTCCAAATCGAATCAGGGAATCCGGAAGTCTGCCAGCTTCCGCAAGACCAATTAAGGAATTCGCCATGTGAAACAGGGCCATCGTTTAAACTCCTTGGTTGCATCTGCAGATAATGTGGCTGTGCGGATTAGCCTAACTGGCCGATTTTTGAACCGGGTTTGACCCACAACGTCTGTACCAGTCCCGTTGCGCGTTCAAGAAATGCGGCTTCACAGTAGCACAGGTAGTACCGCCACATGCGTATGAACCGTTCGCTGAACCCTTGCTCCCGGACCTCGTCAAGTCGATTGTGAAAACGTTGATTCCAGTGATTAAGTGTCAATGCGTAGTGCATACCAAAGTCTTTGAGTTCCGCCATCCTAAACGAAGTGTTCTGCTTGATGCAGTTTTGCATTTCGGTGATTGACGGAAGAAAGCCACCTGGAAAAACGTACTTCTGAATAAAATCGACGGACGAGGCGTAGCGGTCGAACTTCTGTTCTGGCATAACAATGGCCTGAAGCATCATGGCGCCGTCGTCCTTTACCAGACGCTGGCAGGTTTCGAAGTAGCCCGGCAGGTAATCGCGTCCAACAGCTTCAATCATCTCCAGCGATACCAGCTTGTCGAATCGTCCGTTTAGTTCGCGATAATCATTAAGCAGCACAGTCACGCGTTCGCTTAGCCCTGCTTTCTGGATACGGTTCTTAGCAAAAGTATACTGTTCGTTTGAGATGGTTGCGGTTGTGATTTTGCAGCCGTAATGTTTTGCGGCATGCAGGGCAAAGCCGCCCCAGCCAGTGCCAATTTCGATAACGTTGTCATCAGCAGTGAGTTGGAGTCGTCGGCAAACTCGATCAACTTTCTCCCATGACGCATCAACCAGTGTGGAATCATCGGATGGGAAAATCGCGGACGAGTACATCATGGACTCATCAAGAAACAGTGAGAAAAAGTGGTTGCCAAGGTCGTAGTGTTCGTGAATGTTTTTCTTACTTCCGACTGTCGAATTTCGGTTTCGGAAATGTTCGATCTTTCTGATCGCTTCGGCGATGGAAAACCGTCGGGATCGCATGGTATTCAGTGTGTCTTCGTTCTGCAGCAGTACGCGAAACAGACCCGTCAGATCCGGTGTGGACCATTCGTTATCCATGTACGATTCAGCTGCCCCCATGGCTCCGTGAACCAGAAGTCGTTTGAAAAAGTTACTTGAATGGACGTTTAGGATTGCTGCTGGTGTTTCGCAGTCTGGATCGCCGAACGCTGCTTCGTTACAGCCGAAACGCAGTGCCAGACGCCCCTGATTCATTCTGCCAAGAGTTTTAAGAACCAGACGGCTGCATTGTCGACTCAGCCAGGTTTGGTTGCCGGATTCCGGTATGGATAAGCAATCTTCAGCCGCAGAAAACCCGTGACTGAGTATGGTATTTGCAATCTCATCCTGAGTTACAGTTGACATGGCAGTACAATCATTCGTCATAAAACAGACCGCTAAGACTTAACCGATGGCTCGGACAAGTTGTTTTTACGCAGCAATTCGGAATCGTCCACTTTTTGAGGGTGCGGGACAAAAGGCACTCGCTTCCACCAAAGCCGCGCTGCCTGCCAGTAGATACCGGCAAACACCTTAGCAGTCATGGCTGGATATTGGAATAAAACACGTGTCATGGAGCCACGGCTTATTTCTGTCCGATGTAGTGACATCGTCACATCAAACGGTATTTCTTCGGATATTTTGTCGGCGGCGTCAGGTGCAGTGACATCAGTCCAGTGATTCTCGATGTGGATATTCAGTTGATCTGCTGGTGCTGAAAGGTGCCACTTGTAATTCATCTGCATCGGCATAAATGGCGAAACGTGAAAATCCTTGCGGCACCAAACGTCACATGGCACCCGCGTTCCGTGTTCCTGCGGCCTCTCAAGCATATAACAATGCTGTTCACCCCATGGCGTGTTGTTGACTTCTGCAACTACAACTTCAACGTTTTCCCCGCTTGGGTCGTAGCAATAGAAATAGCTGACCGGATTCATCTGAAAACCGTAGTAGCGAAGCTGAGTTAAAAGTCGGACCGGGCCGTCAATGACTCGGCCTGTTTTTTCGTACACCAACTTTCTGACGCTGACATCGAGTGGCTCGCTGTGATCGCCAAGATGTTCCTGCCTGCGAAACCGAGCAAGTGCAGGAGAACGCGTTGACCAGCACATGAACCGAGAAAAAACTGTATCCAGTTCTGCAAGATCCAGATACATCATGTACAGACGATAGCGAAAGCTGTGCGAGACAGGTTCGAAACGCCGATGCCGCACCCAGCCTTCGTAAATGCAGCTTTGCATTGATCACGCTCCAGCTGAAATTGAGGGGCCGATTGACGAACATTCCGAAGGCATCATATCGCTAAGTTCAACGTCAAGGATGTGTAGAGCACCAAACTGCCGACAAACGTGTAGAGCACTCACTACCCCGTCTTCATGGAAACCGTTACCCCAGTAGGCTCCACAAAATGACGTTCGGTTGTGTCGGATGAGCTCGCGGTGTCGTGCCTGCATCGTACTTCGCTGGATCGAAAAGACCGGGTGTGAATATCGATATCGTCCAATTACCTTTTCGTCTGAAATCTGATCAACGTCGTTCAGGCTAACGCAGAAGGTGTGCGGCGAATTAATTCCCTGCAGAATGTTCATGTTGTACGTCACCGTTGGTCTGTTGTTCAGGTCCGGTCGAATGCGATAATTCCAGCTGGACCAGGCCGCTTTTCGTCGTGGCAGCACCGACTTGTCTGTGTGCAAAACCGCGTCGTTAGCAGAGTAAGGAAACGCTTTAAGTATTTCCAATTCCTCGCTGGTTGGCATGTTTAGCAATGCAAGAGCTTGATCGCTATGGCAGGCGAAAATGACTTCGTCAAATTGTTCGGTCCCTCGAGGCGAACAAACAGTTACTCCATCCTTTGAACGGTTAATGGAGGAAGCCGCACAGTTGAGGTGGATCTGATCTTCGAAACCCGCGGTAAGTGCCTTGATGTACTGTTTTGAACCGCCTTCGATAACATACCACTGTGGCCTGTTTGTCAGGCTGAGTAATCCATGATGATGATAGAAGTCCAGGATGAAACGAATCGGGAAATCACGAAACGTTCCGGTGGGACATGACCAAATCGCTGCTCCCATCGGCAGCAGGTAGTGCTGTTCAAAATGACTGCCATAGCCATGTTCCTCAATGTATTCGCCAACAGTTGTGCTCTGAGAAACAGTGCCAGCGTCGCGAGTTCCTTTTTTGTTAAAGCGAAGTATGTCGGCGACCATCTTCAGGAAGGCCGGTCGCAGCAAATTTCTACGTTGAACGAACAGGCCGTTTAGTCCGGATCCGCTGTACTCAAGTCCTGTCATGTCGCAGCGAACACTGAAACTCATTTCTGACGGACGTCTTGCCACCCCGAGGTGATCGAGCAGTCGTAGGAAATTGGGATAGGTTCTGTCATTGCAGACGATGAATCCGGTGTCGACGCTGTAGCCGCGACCGTCGAGGGCAAAGTCGACTGTGTGAGTGTGACCTCCGACGTAATTTCCAGCTTCGAAAACCTGAACCTGATGGCGTTTTCGAAGTAGCCATGCACACGTTAGTCCCGAAATGCCGCTGCCGATAATTGCGATCTTCATTCTGCCCCTAACCTGAACCAACCTCCCCTGCTGCCCGGCCGCAATTTTAGACGGCAGTGCCTACAAACTGAACGTTTCTAGCCGACGTTTCATTTTCGTCCACGAAAATATTGGCAACATTCAGGAACAATGGACGTTTTATTCGATTCTCCTTTGGACAAGCCGGTGGACGCGTCTAAAACATTGCGTCGAGTCCAAGATGAATCCTGTGGAACTGTTGAATCGAGGTTATCGTGGTATCTCAGTACTTTTCGCCGAAAGAAGTTGCCAAGGCAATTGGTGTTAGTGAATCTTCTCTAAAACGATGGGTCGATAAGGGACTTATTAAGGCTTCTCGGACAGCTGGCGGTCACCGTCGTCTGGAATTGGACGCAGTGCTTCAATACGTCCGTGAAAGTGGACGTGGATTACAACACCCTCAATCCGTCGATCTGCCGGAAGGATGCGGATTTTCCACGACATTGACAATCCATGATGCTCAACAGCCGTTCATGACGGCACTCATATCTGGAAGCGAAGAAACAGCCAGACGAGTCATCATCGACCTATTTGTTTCCGGAGCGTCCGTCGCTGAAATTTGTGACAGCGTTATCGCTCCCGCATTTCGCAGCGTGGGTGACATGTGGCACTGCGGAAAAGTTGAAGTTTATGAAGAGCGCCGCGCCTGCGAATTGTGCCAGCGCGTGGTACATGAACTGCGCAGAGCCGTTGGCAGTGGCCCGGAAGATGGTCCTCTGGCGATGGGAGGAACTCTGGATGGCGATCCCTACACACTGGCTACTAGTCTTGCCGAAGTGGTGTTGTGCAATAACGGCTGGAAGGCGATTTCGTTGGGCAACATGCTTCCGTTTGAAACGGTGCGAACAGCGATCGTGGATAAGCGTCCGAAATTATTCTGGATAAGCGTTACAACGATTCGTGACGTAGATCGCTTTGCCGCAGATTTCAATCTACTGTTCGATGTCGCTCAGTCGGTTGGCACTGCGCTTGTCGCCGGAGGTCAGGCTTTAACGGCGGATATACGCCAGGAAATTCGCTATACCCATTTCTCGGACAACATGACACACATGGAATCGTTTGCGAACACGATCCGACCTCGCACCGCTGAGCCTGCTGTGGTCTTGCACGACCAAAATTAACTTTCAGACACAGCACACCCACCGAACTAAGAAGCCCGGCTATTTGAAAATGCCTGGGCTTCTGCCGTTTTGGTAAACGCAAGTCCAACAGGAAAGAAGACTTCTGAGGGGCTTGTTTCGCAACGTTAATCCGGAGCGACGTGAGTTCCCCGGCAAATCGATAAGTCTCGTAAACCTGATCGGCATCGTCTCACGGCGTCATGGTTGATCGCAATAACGATTGCCGTTAGAAACTGGTTTATGATCGATCCCAAAGAATTGGAAAATCTAGAATGACGTCCACAAATTACGATGCTTTGCTGTTTGTTTCCTTCGGAGGTCCGGAAGGTCCGGGCGATGTGATTCCGTTTCTCGAAAATGTTTTGCGTGGCAAGAATGTACCGCGCGAACGCCTGTTGGAAGTCGCCGAGCATTACAACCACTTTGGCGGCATAAGCCCGATCAATCAGCAATGCAAAGAACTTATCGAGGCATTGCAGAATGAGCTCAGCGCGCACAACGTCGACCTTCCCATCTATTGGGGAAACCGAAACTGGACCCCCCTGCTTCCCGACACACTGAGGGAATTGAAGCAGGCTGGGGCGAAACGAGTTCTAACTTTCGTTACGTCTGGCTTTAGTAGCTATTCCGGATGCCGCCAGTATCGAGAAAACGTCTACGCGGCTCAGGACGAGGCCCATGCGAGTGATCTCGAAATCCATAAAATTCGGGTTTTTTACAACCACCCGGATTTTGTCGCAGTCAACGCTGAGAATGTTAGAGCAGCTTCGAATCTGGTTGGCGGCGATGACGTGTCGGATGTACATATTGCCTTCACAGCACACAGTATTCCGGAATCCATGGCCTCCACATCTGATTACGAAAAGCAGTTGCGTGAGTGCTGTCGACTGGTTGCTGAAGAATTGCATTTGCCTGCAGACCGCTGGAAACTTGTCTATCAAAGTCGCAGCGGACGTCCTCAGGATCCGTGGCTGGAACCGGACATTTGCGATCACCTGGAAGCATTGCACTCTGATGGAGTTGGAAAAGTCGTTGTATCTCCAATTGGATTCCTGTCGGACCACATGGAGGTACTTTACGACCTTGACGATGAAGCGAAAAAGAAATGCGAATCACTCGGAATCAGTATGGCACGGGCAGCAACTCCGGGCACGCACCCCCGCTTTGTTTCAATGATTAGAAAGCTCATTGTAGAACGGATGGCTGGAAATGTACCGGAATGTCTTGGGCTATTTGGCCCCAACCACGACGTCTGCCCTGTTGATTGCTGCCCTGCCCCTCGCCGACCTCCCGGGCCTCCGGCTGTTCAGCGAACAACCACAGCGGGATAATCGCCCAACGTTAACCTATCCCATTCAATATGCAGAATAAACTGTGTTTCAATTGTGTTTTCACGTCAATCGTTAAACAAAGTTGTTCTTGCAGAACGATGCCGACACAATAGCTTCAGAACGTCCGTTGTACTGAATAGCCCCGCGAGTGCTCATATGCGAATGACATTTTCTTTAGTTGTCACCCTTTTGTTGTCCGCCGTATCTGCCGTCGCCGCAGACCTTCCTGGTGTCTCCGCCACTCAGCCCGCGGGTGGCCGCTTTGTAAAAGTCGAAGCGGGTTACATGGTGCCGTATAAGGTGACAATTCCCGGGACAGAAGTTACTTTTTGGATGGAGCCAGTTCCGGGCGGCGATTATTTAATGGGAAGTTCGGACAGCGAAGTATCTCGTGAAGAAACAGAAGGCCCTCAACGAAAAGTAACGGTTGACCCGTTTTGGATGGCACGTTGTGAAGTAAGCTGGTCTGAATACAAACAGTTTATGAAGCTTTATGGTTTCTTCAAATCGTTTGAGCAACAGGGCCTTCGAAAGGTAACGGACGCAAACAAAGTTGACGCAATTACGGCACCGACGATGTTGTACGAGCCTGAGTTTACGTTTGAATACGGCGAAGAAGACGATCTGCCAGCCGTTACAATTACCCAGTATGCTGCAAAACAGTACAGCAAGTGGATGTCTGCAATTACTGAATGTCAGTTTCGAATTCCGACAGAAGCGGAATGGGAATACGCCTGCCGAGCTGGATCTTCGACAGCTTATTCTTTCGGTGATGATCCATCAAAGTTGCCAGAATACGCATGGTTTGAAGGCAATACCGAAGAATCAGGAACTCGAACGGTCGGTCAGAAGAAGCCTAATTCATGGGGACTGTTCGACATGCACGGTAATGTCGCCGAGTGGGTTCTCGATTCACTGGAGCCATATAAGGCTACCGATGAAGCGTTGAATGCCACCGCAAACTGGGTTCGTTCAGATGAGCTTGACCCCAGAATTGTTCGTGGCGGAAGTTGGGAGTTTCCCGCGGAACAGTGCCGCTCGGCTTCTCGACTCGGATCGGATTCTGTTGCCTGGCGTGAATATGACCCGAATCTGCCGAAAAGCCCGTGGTGGTTCACAACGGACCCATCTCGCGGAGTGGGGTTTCGTCTGATCAGGCCGCTCGCGACAGTCCCTCGAGAAGCAATGGCAGAATTCTGGAAGATCGACAACGAGGCCACGCAGTACGATGTTAACGACCGTCTGTCAGAAGGCCGCGGGGTTCTCGGCCTAGTCGATAAAGATTTGCCGGAGGCTATTAAGAGCCTGAAATAATAAATCCGATCGCATTCATGCAAAGTAGAGCCGCACAAGTTTGTGCGGCTCTTTTCGTAGGTGGTTGGCGAAACCGCACCTTGTAATGCCATCTGAAAATCTAGGCGCCGTGCTGCAACTTAATCTGCCGCAACAAAAGTCAGCACGACAACTCCCCGTGTTTCCAGAAACGGCCCTTTAACTTCAACGCTGTTTGATGTTTTGCAATAAATCGTCATGCCAGTTACATCAGTTGCGATATCTTTGGTGTCGGCTGGCGGCATAGTCGCGATCGGCATCGATTCAATCTGAAGCCAGATGTCGACGGTGCTGCGAACCGAGATTTTAAGGCCCTCACCCGTAAGTGACTGAGCGAACTAAGCCTTCGGCGGAACAACCACGGTGAAACTCTGCCGCGCTGATCTATCGCCAGCGGCAGACTCAGTGGACGCAATCGTCACCAGCACCAATATGGTTATGAGCAACCGTTTCGTCACAGCTTCGCCGTTCAGCAGGACTCGCAGAATCTGCTGGTAATTGACGGCACGTCCCGCGACAATTCGCGAAGTATCCGATCAGAATCAGACTCTGCAATTTACCTGACATGAGCGAAAACTGCTGAACTGCTGAACTGCTGAACTGCTGAACAGATGAACATATGAACATCTGAACAAATGTGGGTAAATGCCCGGTAGGAATTTGACTCATTGAATTCGTGAGGTAGTTTTCTTGTGGCACGGGAATTAAGCCCTTATAGAGAAAAGGTTTACGAAACGCATCGCGTGTTGTCGTTTAGCAACAAACGCAAGTTAAATGCGACTTCGTTGACTTTGAAGCTTCTCCTGCTCATTCCGGTCCGGAAATTTGTGCCAATTACGACTCATTCGGAAATGGGGGTTTTCCCAAATACACCATTTAACGCCGTGTGCTCGTTATTGAGCCACTTTCTGGGGGTTTTCACAGTCTGAAACTGAAGATCAAAGATCTAACTAGATGTGGATCCGCTAAATGGCAGTGGATGAAGTGAGTTGTTTTTCGCATTTGTTGTTGTTTGCCTGGTGTGCCGTGTCAAGATCAATCTCAGGTCGTGAGGGGCCGTCCCGTGAATGTCCAGCGGTAGGGTTTGGCCATGGTC
>JBDNFN010000445.1:0-5137 GCA_041689795.1 Fuerstiella sp.
ACTGGCTTCGACAAAGCGTTCAAACGGGCCGTTGAGTAACATCCATGTCCCCCTCGTCAAAAATTTGCACTGGTCACGATCACGATCTCGATCAGCCCGCTATCTTCTCTCACCTCCGCCAATGCTCATACACCAGTTCCTGAATGACATTTTCACACCTTCAAAGGGCTGGGCCGGATGGCCCCGTCGACTTGCAGCTTTGCAACCGGATCCTCAACGGACTGTGCGTTGAGATGCGATGGGCAGCAGATCAGGTCACACGCGAGAACCGCAGAAAAACAGATCAGATCAGTATTGATAGTCTTCATTGAATAGCAGCTAATCTTAAAACGCAGAGAACAGAGTGTTGATCCCGAATCTATACCGAGACATCCGTTTGTAGTCGAGCAAAACGAACGAATTTTCAAAAGCTGCGTATTACTGCGACTGAACGACTACCTCAGCCTTACCGTTCACTTCCCAAAAGGGTTTCCAAACGGTTATCGTTTATCACGCACACCAAATGTCTTTCGTTGACTTCTGTTTTGAACGATCAAGTACTCAGCCATGTTCATTCGACTTTTCGCACTCGCCATGATTTTTTCTTCAATCGCAACTGCCAGCGAACAACGGCTGTTCATTGGAACGTATTCGCGTGGTGACAGCATCAGCGAGGGTATTTACACGTGCCTGTTCGACACAAATTCCGGACAACTTTCACCGCCAACACTTGCGGCTAAGGCAGACAACCCCTCGTTTTTGGCTGTTCATCCATCGCAGAACTTTCTGTTCGCGTGCATTGAAACGAATGATTTTGATGGAAACCCAACCGGAGCAGTCAGCGCGTTTCAGGTAGACCGAACTACTGGAAAACTAACACTTATTAATCAGCAACCCACAGGCGGCGGTGCTCCCTGCCACTGCACGATTGATGCAACAGGGCGGTTTCTTCTTGTCGCAAACTATTCAGGTGGCAATGCAGCCGTGTTTCCCATTAGCGAAGACGGAAGCCTGGCCGAACGATCCTGCATGATCAACCACATTGGCAGCGGCCCGGACAAAGGTCGGCAGGAAGCACCTCACGCGCATTCGATCAATCTTTCAGCCGACAACCGATTTGCATATGTCGCAGACTTAGGCATCGATCGAATCATGATTTACCGATTCGATGCGCAGGATGGACTCCTTGTACCGTCTGCCGTGGACTCAGCGTCTGTTGCCACGGGTTCAGGGCCACGGCATTTCAGCATTCATCCGTCGGGTAAATTCGCATTCACAAATCATGAACTTACTGGTGAAGCCACCGCCTTTCTTCGCGACGCAACTTCCGGGGGATTGACGGCCATTCAGACAATTTCAACGCTGCCGGATAATTTCACTGGAAGAAAAAGTACGGCCGAGTGCCTCGTCCATCCCAACGGAAACTTTCTGTATGTCAGCAACCGAGGACATGACAGCATCGCTGTTTACGAAATTGATCAGAACAACGGAACTCTGAAGACGATTGAAATTTCAAAGACTGGAGGTCAGGAACCACGAAACTTTTTCATCACAGATGATGGCAAATGGTTGATTGCCGAGAATCAGAACTCCGATTCGATTGTCGTGTTTGCGGTGGAACAAAACAGCGGACGCCTGACACAGCAGAAGTCGCAGATCACAGTTGGAAAACCAGTCTGCATTCGGGCGATCAAGTAACCGCGGATTGGCAATGCGGCGATGTCCGCGGTGTCAATCGCTGGAAGCAGAAAGAACGCCGGGGCAGCAGTCTCGACTACCACGGCCAATCGTAGCCCAGATCAAGCGCCGGCGCCGAATGAGTAAGTCCTCCGATGCTGATGCGATCTACCCCGGTACCTGCGATACGGCCGACAGTTTCCAGATTCACTCCACCGGATGCTTCCAGCAACGTGCTCGGCGAAGTTTCGTTACGCAGTGCGACGGCTTGCCGCAACTGAGCCAGCTTCATGTTGTCCAACAGAACAATTTCCGGCCTTGCGTCCAAAGCATCTTTCAACTGTTCCAAAGTATCGACCTCAACTTCTACGGGAAGCTGCAGCGACCTGGCAGACAAAAACAATCTCGCCGCACTAACGGCGTCCGCCACAGACCGATTACCTCGCGCTGCAAGGTGGTTGTCTTTAATCAGCATTCCATCGTAAAGCCCCATACGATGGTTGGTTCCGCCGCCACATCGAACGGCATATTTGTGAAGCAAGCGGTAACCGGGCAGCGTCTTCCGGGTATCCAGAATCACAGCGTTACTGCCAGCCGTCCGTCGAACGAATTCACCCGTCTTCGATGCGATACCACTCAAATGGATCAGGAAATTCAAAGCGATCCGTTCGCCAGTCAGCAACAGCTGAACCGGTCCCTTGACAGTTGCAACGTGGTCGCCGGACTGAAGCGGACTTCCATCCGGCATATGAACGGTTACCTCAACGCTGTCGGTCGATACCTGCAGACGACTGCAAAGCGACGTGTAGACACGATGAATCAGGACTCCACCGCTTAAGACGCCCGCCTCTCTGGCGACAACGTTGACCTGTGCCGCGGCATCCTTTGGAACTGTTGCCTGGCTGGTCAGATCGCCGCGGTTCAGCAGATCCTCATCAAGAGCCAAACCAATAATATTGTCGGCACTTTGGCAGGCTTCAGGACTGATAATGATTGTCGTCATGGAAATGTGATAAATCGAGTTTTGCGAAAATACAAGCCCGCAGATCCTACCAAAACCCGCGACACACGTCGCCATTCCAATTGACTCGAATGTGAACGTAATCCAATACGAATACCGTTAGCAGACTACACACCAATGCAATCCGTAAACTAAAATCCTACGTCAGGATGCTGGTTGCTCACGATTGAACATTCGACTTTTGAGTCTGGCACGGGATAACCTGTTCGTTGTCCTAAACGAGAATACCGGCAAGCCACATCTTTGATAAATTGCTTCGGTTGTAAACGCCCATGTTTAGAAATTTCACACCACCCCGAACTGACCGCCAATTTTGCGTCACAGGGTGAGACAAGACGAATTTTGCCCACGTCAGTTGCTGTCGATAAAGAGCATAGAGAAAGAATTTTTGATATGGACATAATCATTCAGCACGTAATGACGCTGCTCATGCTAACCATGCTGCAGGCAGTGCTGGGTTTCGACAACTTGCTTTATATCTCGATCGAATCCAAGCGTGTGGCAGAAGATAAGCAGTCGGTCGTTCGCAAGTGGGGCATTGGCCTTGCCATCGCACTGCGAATTGTGCTGCTGATTGTTATCACCGCAGCAATTGAACACTTTCAGGATCCGTTTGTCGCCCTGCATTCCACTGCGGTCGATTTCAGCATGAACATACATGCGATTATTGTTCTCACTGGTGGAGCATTTGTGATTTACACGGCGGTGAAAGAAATCACGCACATGCTGGCTGACGACACGCTGGATGAAAACAGCGGAGCCCCACAGAGATCCGTATCCACTGCAATCTTCTGGATTGTCATCATGAACATGGTATTCAGCTTTGATTCAATTCTGAGTGCGATTGCGTTGGCATCATCCACTGACCCTGAAACTCACGTCCGCACGATCAGCTCGGCTAACATGGCCGTCATGTCCCTGGCAATCGTGCTGAGTGGCCTGATGATGATCTGGCTGGCAGACCGTGTCGGCGAGTTTCTGAAGAAGAACCGCCTGTACGAAGTGCTGGGACTATTCATACTTTTCATTGTGGGCATCATGCTCGTATCAGAGGGCGGACATCTGGCGCATGTAAAACTGTTCGGTTATACCGTCGAACCAATGGCGAAGAGTACGTTCTACTTCGTACTGGCTGTACTTGTCATCGTCGACGTTGTGCAGGGCAGGTACCACAGGAAGTTGATGGCTCAGTAGGGAAAATCAACAACATCGAACACTCGGACGTTGCAGGTTGATTTTGAAATCCCCGCGAGTGTTACTGCAATCCCAAAAGTCAATGCAAACGGTCTAAAAAGGAATCGACTAATAGTGCTGCTGGTATCCGTTTTAGCGGGGGCCACTGCTTGTGCGCAGGACGAACCGGCCAGGGCAAAGTACTCTATTGCCATTCACGGTGGAGCTGGAAAAATCTCCAACGACCCACTTCACATCAGCAAAAGGCATGATGTACTGGAACAAGCACTTTTGCACGGCGAGGGGCTGCTAAAAAATGGCGAGAGCAGCCTGAAAGTCGTGGAAGAGGTTGTCCGAATTCTCGAGGACGCTGCTGAGTTCAACGCCGGACGGGGTGCTGTGTTTAACGCAGTTGAACAACATGAACTGGATGCATCCATCATGGACGGTCGTACGCGTGCCTGCGGCGCCGTCGCAGGCGTCCGAACCGTGCGCCATCCAATCACGCTGGCTCGCCATGTAATGACCGACACGCGTCATGTCCTGCTGGCCACCGATGGAGCTGAAGCATTCGCAGATCAACTTGGCAAAGCGCACATCGAACGGGTCCCGAATTCATGGTTTTCGACCGATCGCGCAAGAAAGAATCTGCGAGAGGCACAGGCCGTAATTCCAATGCCCGAAGCATTTCGCATCGGTACCGTTGGCTGTGTCGCACGTGATACTCATGGAAATATTGCCGCCGCGACTTCTACGGGTGGCCTGACTAACAAGAAATACGGACGTATTGGCGATTCGCCAATTATTGGAGCCGGAACGTTTGCTGATAACAAAACATGTGGAGTCAGTTGTACGGGCGTGGGAGAAGACTTCATCCGCAATGCGATCGCCTTTAGCGTTTCAGCCCAAATGGAATATGCAGATTCCAACGTGGAAGTAGCCGTCAGCAAAGTGTTGCATCACCCCCATCGAAAAATCAGTGGTGGCATCATTGCGGTCTCCGCCTCAGGCGAAATCACAATGCAGTTTAACACAGCGGGCATGTCTCGAGGGGCAGCTGATTCAGCGGGCCGCCATGAAGTGCATGTCACCGATTAAGCATCTTCACGTGGCAGGGTGCAAGAAAAACCAGTTCAGGCTCCGCGAGCCTAGTGCTTTGTCAGCATTGAATTTTAGGGTAGACGGACTTGAGTTTATATCGAGCGTCGTCGATTTTCATTTGCCAGTCGACGCCGCGCTGAGTGTTGTTGACATCGGCTGACCAGGCCGCAATTTCTCGCTGCAGAA